>NZ_JBQENY010000005.1:0-333166 GCF_052044915.1 Sphingopyxis sp. 22461 | reverse complement strand
GTAAGCGATGTTTTCAGGCCACGGCGGTCCAGGGCATGAGGTTGCGGACGGCATTGGCGGGATGCCCGTTGGCGAGCTTGGTCAGTATTTCGGTCAGCCAAGTGTGGGGGTTGAGACCGGAGAGCTTGCAGTTTTCGATGAGCGTGGCGATGACGGCCCAGTTGTCTCCGCCTTCATCAGAGCCTGCGAAGAGGGCATTTTTGCGGTTCAAAGCGAGGGGGCGGATCGACCGCTCGACGGCATTGCTATCGAGGTCGACCCGGCCATCGTCGAGGAAGCGGGAGAGCCCGTCCCAGCGAGTGAGCGCGTAGCGGATTGCTTCACCGATCTTCGCTTTGGCGCTGACCTGACGGCTGCGGGCTTCAAGAAACCGACGCAGATCGTCGATGATGGCGCGGCTGCGCTCGCCCCGGGCTTGTTGGCGCTGTTCGGGCGGCGCACCTCGCACCTCGTCTTCGATGGCATAGAGCAAGGCGATGCGGCGCAGCACCTCGGTGGCGACCGGCGATGTGTCGGCGAGCTCGTAGAACTTGCGGCGCACATGGGCCCAGCAGAAGGCGAGCCGAATCTGCTGACGCCGCTTCGCCAGCGCGGCATAGCCGCCATAGCCGTCGACCTGCAGGATGCCCGCGAAATCGCCGAGATGGGCTTCTGCCCGCTCAGCCTTGCGGTCGGCGGCATAGACATAGGCGACCATCGGCGGATCGTTGCCGCCCCAGGGGCGATCATCGCGTGCATAGGCCCATAGCTGCCCGGTCTTGGTCCGCCCGCGTCCGGGATCGAGCACCGGCGCCGTCGTCTCGTCGGCGAACAAGCGTTCCGATCTTCGCAATCGCTCGAGGATGTGATCGCGCAAGGGGCGCAAATACCATGCCGCCCGGCCAACCCAGTCGGCCAGCGTCGAGCGATCGAGCTGGATACCTTGCCGGGCATAGATCTGTGTCTGCCGGTATAGCGGAAGATGGTCGGCATACTTGGAGACCAGCACCTGCGCGATCAGCGCTTCGGTCGGGATACCGCCCTCGACGATCCGCGGCGGTGCCGGGGCCTGCACGACCGCACCCTCGCATGAACGGCAACCGTAGCGCGGGCGGCGGGTGACGAGGACACGGAAGGTGGTCGGCACGACATCGAGGCGCTCGGCGACGTCCTCGCCGATCTGATGAAGCGCGCCGCCACAACAGACACAGGTCTTCGTCTCGACATCGACGATCTGTTCGACCCGCTCCAGATGCGTCGGCAGCGAACCCCGGTTGGTCTTCCGCGGCCGCTGTGCCGGAGCCCCGCTTGCCTTGTCGCGAGCGTGTTCGGCCGCGGCCAAGGCCGTCTCGACTTCCTCGAGGGCAAGCTGGAACTGATCGGGATCGAGCTGTTCGGACCGGCGGCCAAAACGGTGACGCTGCAGGGCGTCGATGATCGCTTGTAGACGCTCGACCTCGGCTTTGAAAATCTTGAGCGCATCGAGCTCGCGAGCCTGTTCGAGGACGAGCGCGCGAAGCGCTTCAACGTCATCGGGAAGGTCGGCTTCCATGAGCATGGAAGCAGTGAATCAGCATGGGAAGGCCGCGTCAACCGGCAATCTGCGGAGCGATCGGGCGGCGTCCGCCATGCACTCGGCGCCAGTCCAGACCTTCCAGCAGAGCGCCAAGTTGTGCCGCCGTCACACGCATCACGCCGTCCTGAATCCCCGGCCACTTGAAGCTCCCTGACTCCAGCTTCTTAGCCATCAGGCACAGGCCGGTTCCATCCCACCAGACCAGCTTGATCCGGTCGGTCCGCTTCGCCCGAAAGACGTAAATCACCCCGGAAAAGGGATCGCCGCCATACTCGGCACCGACCAACGCCGCCAACGCGTCCGGCCCTTTGCGGAAATCTACGGGCCGCGTTGCGATCATGACGCGGGCGCCAGCGCCAGGCCCGATCATCGAGCCGACCGAAGGGCTTGCACCACGGCAGCAGCCAGATCGGCCTTGGCCGTTCGCCCAATCCGGATCACGGCACCATCGATCTCCACTTCTATCGCGACATCGCTGCGTCGGGCGTTGTCGGCGACCACCGGCACGAACATCGGCTCCGCATCCATCGAGCCACGCTGGGCTTCCAGCGCGTAACGAAGCTCGCGGCGCCAGGTGTAGAGCTGGGAGGTCCGGATATCGTGCCGCTGAGCAAGCGCCGTCAGATTATCGCAATGCTGCGCTTCTGCGACGATCGCCAACTTCTGCTCCACGGTCCACGATCGGCGTCGACCGACCGTCCCACTGAACACCTCGAGGCGCCGGGCCGGCTCCGGACTAACTCCAGTGCGCGTGTCCAGTCCGGTCGTTAGCGTCGCGTCGTCCATATCCCCTCTGGTCTGCCTCAATCACGAAACCAAACAAGGTGGGGCCCGAACATCGCTTACGCACGATCCTTGCCCGCTGGGTCGAAGATTACAACACCGAGCGGCCGCGCTCCTCGCTCGGCTACGCCACCCCGGCGGCGTTCGCCGCCGAACTCGAAAAGCAACGGGCGGGGTTAACCCCGCCCGTTGCTTCGCCTGCGCTTATGCGCGACAACACCCCTCGGCCTCTAGTTGCAGCTGGATGAAAGATGGGTCAGGTCAGCGCCCGCTAGCGAGCCGGTCCCAGGCGGTCGCATCGCGGACGAAAGGCTTTTCGATCAGGTAGTTGATATCGCCGATTGGCGTTTGATCCATCTCTCGGCCCACCCGATGACCTGAGTGGACGGCATCGGCAATCGTGCCCGGGGCGAAGCAGTCACCGATCGCGTGGACGGAAAACTTTGGAGGCGTGTCCGCAGTAACTGTACGCAAATCGTGAAGCAAGCCGTCGTTCGGTGAGCGCAGACAGACCATAACCACCGTCACAGCGGGCAATCGAGTTGCTTGGCCGGTATAGTTACAGCGAACCTCCACCTCTTCAGCGCCGATCTCTACCAGATGTTTGGCTGTAACCAGTTTCACGCCGACGTTAAGCAGCGTCTGGTGGACCGTCTCTCGCTCCGATGTATATTTAAGCAGCGGGGAAGGTTCTGGATCAGGTGTAAGAAGTGTAACGTCCAGACCTTGCTTGGCTAGCTTCTCAGCGATGACACCTCCAAGATAATAGCCTTCATCGTCATAGATAACGACCGGTCCTTCAATCGCGTGTCCCGCTATCACCTTGTCGGGAGTGATGACGTGCGACTGGTCCCAACCGTTGACGGGAAATCTGTTTGCTTTGCCGATTCCGTCGCGGTCCCATGTCGATCCTGTTGCGACGACTATTGTTGTGAAGTCGAAATCGCTCACATCAGAAGCCTGAATTTCGCTTCCCATGTAAATGTCGACATTCGCCAGCTTATGAAGCTGACCAATTCGATAATCGGCGACGCGCCGGTAGGTGGACAGGCCGGGCAGCGTCGATTCAAGCACGGAGCGTCCACCCAGAAAATTGCTCCGTTCAGAAAGCGCAACAGAATAGCCGCGCCTTCCCAGCGTGAGAGACGCCTCGAGTCCTGCCGGGCCGCCCCCAATTACGAGGATGCGTTCATCGGACATTTTCGCCGGAACACGCTCCGGGTGCCAGCCACGCCGCCACTCTTCGCCGGTTGTCGGGTTTTGTGTGCAACGAATTCCGCCGCCCATATATTGCATCGAAAGGCAGGTGTTGCAGCCTATACACTCGCGAATATCGTCGATGCGGCCTTCTTCAATTTTCCTTGGCAGAAAGGGGTCGGCAATCGACGGACGCGCTGCGCCAATCAGATCGACCAACCCATTTTTGATGAGCGACACCATGCGATCAGGCGACGTGTATCGCCCGACAGCAACCACCGGCTTGGTTGTCACCTGTTTCACAAAGGCCGTGAAAGGCTCCTGCCACCCTTCGTCGGCAAACCGGGCAGTCATCACATCGAGATTGATGTTCTGAACATTGACGTCCCACAGATCGGGCAATTCAGCCAGCATCTCAACGACCCGCCGACCGTCGCCGCTACAGGTGTAGCCCGCATCGCCAATGCCTTCATCCACACCAAAACGGACGGCAACGGCACAGTCGGATCCGATTTCGTCTTTGGTATCCTCGATCAGCTCGCGCAAAAGTCGGGCGCGATTCTCGATGACGCCGCCATATTCATCAGTTCGCCGATTGACACGCTCCGTAATAAAGTCGCCGGGCAAGCCCATCATGTGGCTTGCGTAAACATATACGATGTCGAATCCGATATCGCGTGCGCGCCGGGCAGCCGCGCGGTGCCATTTTCTGACATCGCTAATATCCTGCTTGTCCATCTGCCGGACGATGGCCGGTACATCCATTGCCGGCCGGGGTGAGGCCGACATCGGGCGCTCTCTGGACATGCGGTTTCCGGCGAGGGCTCCCTGATGGGTCAATTCGCACCCTGCAAGGGCGCCGTGCTTTTGAACCGCCTCGACCATAAGCCGAAGCCCAGGCTTGTCATCGTCGGACCAGAGCCGCTCCCCACCACTGGGGGAAGAATCCGATGACGGATGGATCATACAAAGCTCGGTGTTCACGACACCCCATCCGCCCTCCGCCTTTATCTCGCGGAACTTTGCAGTTGCGTGCGGAGAATAAGTCCCTAGCGCAGTACAGTGCGGAACCTGGTAGAAGCGATTTTTAGTCGTCTTGGGTCCGATTTTTACCGGCTCGAAAAGAATGTCGTACCGTGGATCACATGCCATGCTAAGGTCCCTATTTTCGGTTCGAACTTCGCGCAGATCAGCGGCCCTACGGCTCAAAACGCGCGAAACGATAGGGCTTCGGATCGATGATCGGGGTCGAACCCGTCAGAATATCCGCCGCAAGCTCGCCCGCCGCCGGCGCGGTGCCGAAGCCGTGCCCCGAAAATCCGGAGCAGACGACTAGTCCCGGTATGCCCGAAACATGATCGATTATCGGCAAGGAATCGGGCGTAACATCCACTGTTCCTGCCCAGACTTCAGCGATTTCGGCGTCGTCGAACACAGGCCAGGCCGCGCGGAGGGCGACGAAGGCTTCATTGATTGCGCGCTGATCAGCCGCAGGGTCCTTCGTCCTCATACGCTCAAAGGGTGAAACGCCTTTGGATTTCCAGCGACGAGGCAAGGCAAGGTCGTCAATGAAGTCACGCCCGAACGCGACACGCAGATAACGACCTTGCGACCGGAGAGAAGAGAAGTATTTATGCCCGATGAGCAAATGATCCAGCGTGATCGGTGCTTTAACAGCGCTGCGCTGGGTAATCACAAAACCGCCGTCCGCGCGCTTGCGAAACGAAAAATCCGGTCCGCCAACCGCTATCTCAGTGGGCCCTTCCATGGGAGCGGTGCGGGACACCGAAACGGTAAGCGGCAGTGTCGGAAAGCCGATGCCGAGGTTGCCCAAGAAGCGTCGCGACCACAAGCCGCCCGCCAACAGGACCGTGTCGCAGCTGATTTCGCCGCGTTCGGTAACGACTCCCGTAACCCGCCCCGCAGAGCGGACGAGCGAGCGCACCGCGCAATTCTCGACGATGACCGCCCCCTTGGCCATCGCGGCGCGCGCAATGGCTGACGCCGCGAGCGACGGCTCAGCGCGTCCATCGGATGGGGTATAGATGCCACCCGCCCATTTGGCCCGTCCCCCAGGAACCAATTGATCGATATCACCCGGGGACAGAAGGCGCGAGTCGAGATTGAGAGGTTCCACAGAGCGGATCCAGGCCTCATGAGGCTCCATCTCCGCCTCGCTTCTGGCCAGAAAGAGAATGCCGGCTTCCCGATAGCCGACATCTAATCCCAATCGCTGCGGCATCCCCGCCCAGAGGTGGTCGGATGCGACCGCCAGGGGCACATCGGCCGGAGCGCGGCTCGTCTTGCGGATCCACCCCTGGTTGCGCGACGATTGCTCACCGGCGACCACTCCCTTCTCGAGCACGACAACCGGAATACCGCGCTCACTGAGCGTCAGTGCGGCGACCAGGCCGACAATCCCGCCCCCGATGATGACTACAGGAGCCGAAGACGGGAAGTCGTCACAAGTTAGAACAGGCGCGATATATGGTGCCACGAGGCTATCCTTGATGTGAACCGAAAGATGATAATATCAGCAGCGCGACGGATAACCGAATAAATGCTAAAGATTCTTCACTTTTACATTGCCATTCGAAGCCCCTCGATAAGCGGTGACTTCAATCTCGACCTTGTAAACTGTCGAACTGAGCGGCGGACAGCTTAGGGTCATCGCGGGATCGATACCGCGGAAACGCTCGCCGACCTTGGCCATGACGGCGGGCGTGTCGGAAGGGTCCTGAATGAAGATACGCGAGGCCACGACGTCGCCCAAGCCGGCGTCGACCGCCTGCAGCGCCCGTTCGATATTCGCCAGGACCTGCTCGGTTTGTTCCTTGGCGTCCTCGGGAATCTCCTGAGTCAGAGGATTGCGCCCGGCGGTGTTTGAAACGAAGATCCAGTTATCGACGGATACCAGCCGCGAGTAGCTCGCCACGTCCTCATATCGTGAACCCGTTTTGAGCTTTACAATCTCAACCATATTATCTCCAACTCAGAGCAGAGGCCTTGGGAACCAAAAAGGCGCATTCAGTCCATTGCGTCACCGCAGAACGGGCGTGTCCCAAAGATTGAGCGACTGGCCGATGCCGCGCGCGACTGCGTTGCGATAAACGACGGTGCCCCAGGCAACGTCCTCGACGGGCATTCCGCCAACAGACAAGATGATGATTTCATCGTCATTCTGTCGGCCGGGGGCCTGGCCGGCGACGATGCGACCAAGATCCTCCAGATCTTCTTTCACCATCCGACCTTCGGCGATCATATCCATAAACTTGACGCCGATCATTGGCACCGCGTTATGGGCCGGCTTGGGCAGTTCATCAAACCAGGCTTCGTACAGACCGGTGTTATCGAGAACCTTTCGGATGTCTTTGGCCTCCATTGCCTCGTCAATCTCACACGTTGATGGCATGGCCAGAAACGCCCCTGGCTTCACCCATTCACGCTTGACGATAGGATAGGTCGAAGGATCACCTGCTACGCCTGTATTGCAGTAACTGACCACATCGGAACCGCGAACGACGGCCTCAATCGAGTCAACCACTTCTATGTTTTTGATCTGAGGCATGTCGGCCTTTAGCCAATCGAGAAAGCTATCAAGGCTCGATTTACCGCGCGCCTTGATCTTGATCGTGTCAAGTTCGGGGCAGACAGCAGACACTGCCATGAGCGTTGTTTTGCCCATGACACCTGGGCCGACCAGCCCGAAAACCTTGGAGTCCTTTCGCGCAAGATGCCGCGCCCCCACTCCCGGGATCGCCCCGGTCCGGTATGCCGACAGGAGATTTGCGGACATGAAGGCAAGCGGCGCAGCAGTATCGGCGTCGTTGAGCACAAACATAAGGATCGACCGCGGCAAACCCTTTTCCCGGTTTTCGACGTTAGATCCATACCATTTGACACCGGTAGTCCGAAAGCGGCCGCCAAGATAGGCGGGCATCGCCATGAAACGGCGGTCCGCGGTCGGCTTTGGCATGTCTGGAAAAGGCGAGTTCTGCGGAAACAAAATTATCGCCCCGTGGGAATCGTTGTTTGATCCCGACATACGATAGTCTCCCTGCCACAACAGGCCGAACATTTCCTCCATCGTATCCACACACATGGCCATATCGGTAACGCCGGCCTTGATCATGTCTTGCTCTGACAGATACAAGAAATCTATTTTTGCTGATCCGGTCATGAGTCCACCTTCTTAACTGTCTAAATTGTCATTCGAACATCGGCCCAGAGCGAACATCACTTCCCTGACCTTCAACAACGGCCCCAAGCAATATTCATGCAAGCTTGCGTTGAACAAATTTCCCTAACTGGTGAATACCGCCGAGCCAGCCCAGCCTCTGCACTCCATGATCGGGTAAGCGATTAAACCGTCGGGTATCGACGCCTTAAACCGAGAGCCAGACCAGCCGGCATGAGCAACCCTCCCCTTTTCCGCGCAAAGCGTCTGTTGTTACAGGAAACAGGGAGCCGACGGCATAGCCCTGAATCTTCTGATTCATCGCCTCGTCCGTGCCCAGCGTCGGATTACAACGGGCTTCGCTATTACCCTCAATTGGAGCTAGACGTTACGATGAATCAACGATTGCCATAGACCTGCATATAAATGAGCCGCTTGGCGTAACGACCAACCGGATTCTCAGTTTATTATACAAACGACGAATTTCGAAGCCTGTCAATCTAAAAGTCGACGCTCGACCGGTAGGCGGCCTGCGGCATCCCCTTGGCATGGCTGCCGCATGGAGCAGCAGACGGCCGACCTTATGCCTCCGACGGCGAGCTCACGCGTAATAGGAGGAAAGATTGGGATGAGCTGCGCGAACTCCTGAAAAGCCGCAACACCGTTGTTCGGCAAAGCCATGGATCTGAATTGTGATCCCGGTCAGCGTTTCTCGCGCCGCTCCGACCATCGTTGCGTGATGACGATCTGCGCGGATTTGCTGCACAACTTTTGCGTACAACCAAGCGGAGCCCATTTCTGGAGTACGCATCCAAGGACCTGCCAAAATCAGGATGCGCCTTCCCTGACAATCGGGAGGGCGGTCCGCCAATCCGAGGGCGACCTGCTCGCGTGGCCAAGGCGCATCCTCACCCCTTGGGCCCGCCCTCGCGTCGCGGCAAACGCAAAAGCGGCAAATGAAGTTTACCGCACAGAGAAGTCCAGCCGAACAAAGACGCAATAAATTATCTTTTGACAGAATTATGCTAGTTTTTTTCGGCCTCATGAGACCGTGAGAACAAACCTGTTGCTGCAAATTTCCGGGCACCTCAAAAACGTATATTAATAGTGTTATTTCATATAGTTAGTCCAGATTTAAGATCGCGCCAGCCTCGCCGGTCGCGCCATATATCTTCCCGATAGAAAAATCATCAATCGCATAAATTAGTTGCGAACAGTGACGAAATTGCTACGAATTCAAGGAGCGTGCGGTCGATTCGATTCCACAGTGAAGCCGCAACCGATCTCGCGCACGACCTAGGGAGAACAAATGTACGCCGCGACCGGCCCCATAGACGTCCTGACGAGCGGTTCGCGGCCTCATGCGGACAAGTCTCGTTGGCCCGGGCGTGGCGGCCACAGCGTCGGCGGGATCGGCTGTGGACGGGCCGTCACTTATCCCCAGACTGGCCGCGCGAACAATTCATTTGCCCAACCGCCGAGCTGCAAGCAGTTCGCTGTCCACTATCTGGTCGAAGCCTGGCCCGGATCAAACTGCGACGGGATAGAATCCGACGTGTTGGCGGCTGCCGAAGTCGGTGCTGCTGTGCCGACTCAGGCGTGAACGAGATGGGGGACAAGGCGAACACGATGTCCGGACTTGGCGATAGTCCACAGCAAACGCTCGTAATCGCAGGCCTACTCTACTCTTTTTCGCTCATACTTATCAACATCGCCCCCTTCTTCGTTGGCATGTATGTGGTCCATTTTCAGGTGAGCCTGAGCGCAGCGGGCGTCGTGCAGACGGTGGATCAGGCCGGCGGCTTGCTGGGTGCAGCCGTCGGCTTCGTCCTGATGCCCCGTTTTGGCTGGAAGGGCCTTGTTCTCATCGCTTTGCTCATCGCAGCAGTGAGCAACGCGTTTACCGCGACGGCGGATAGCTATGCCGTGTTATGCGCGGTCCGATTCCTTGCGGGTTTTGGCGCTATGCTGAGCACCACCGTGACAGCCTGCGTTCTTGCGCAGGCGACCGTCCCTTTGCGAGCCTATAGTGCGGGCCTGGCGGCAGGCATGCTCTTGTCCGCGGCGGCGGTTTGGCTGCTTGACGCCCTGCGCATTGCTTACGGCGATGCCATTGCGCTCGGTTCGGGCGCATTGTGGCTCGGCTTCGGCGGACTGCTCGCGCTCTTTCTGCCGCGCCAACTGAGCGGGCCGGTCAATCCTCACGGGGAGGCAGTCACGCCTCGCGCGCCCCACTGCCCGCAGACGGTCGGCAAAACCGCCCTGATCGCGCTTCTCCTTTTCAGTGTGAGCATCAATGTCATATACGTCTTTATCGAGCACTTTGGCTTCGCGAACGGGCTTGCTCGGGGCGATGCCACTAATGCGCTGGCTCTGGGTTTCCTCTTCGCGGCTGCCGGCAGCCTGATTCCGACCATGTTCGGCGTCGCTGGTGGCCATCTCAAGTGGATCAGCATGACAACCCTGATATTCTTTGGTTCGCTGGTCGGCATCTATAGTGCACAAACGACGGTGCTGTTCGCCTTGGCCTTTGGAGTCTGCGCCTCCGCCTGGTGCATGGGCCTCGCATATTACATGTCGTTAATCGCCCAGAACGACCCCGAACGACGATACACGAGAATGATATATATCGTGAACGCTGCTGCACAGTCGATCGGTCCAGCGATTGGTGTGCTGGTGCTAACCCGCGCCACGCCGCCTGCTGTCTTTGCCGTGCCCCCAGTCCCTGCACTGCTCGCGGTGCTACTTGTCGCTATTGCGTTGTCGACCTCGTCCTTCCTTCCCCTTCGTGTTCACTCCCGACCACAAGAGGACTTGTACCCATGGCCTCTGCCATGAAACCCCAGTCGTTCCACCTGATCCCCGACATGGAAAAGGGATATTGCATGTCCGTCGGCGTGCGCGCCGGAGACTTACTGTTCATCGGTGGACTCTTTGCCGTGGACGACGAAGGCAACGCCCTCCATCCCGATGACGCCGCCATGCAGTTCAAGGTCGTCTACGAGCAGATGAACCGTGTACTCGCGGCCCACGGCGGCACGGCCGCCGACGTGGTGAGCGAAACGATTTATTATGGCTGCTCGGCCGAGGAATACAGCGAGCGGCTGGTTCCATACAGGCAGGCCTTCTACCTGGGCTGCAATGGTCCATCGGTGGTTGGTGTGCAGGTCGCCGGCTTCATCGAGCGCGCCATCCAGGTCGAGGTCACGGCCATTGCCTATCTGCCAGTTCGTGCATGAGGGGTGATGATGTCAATCGGTCTGGCCCGAAGCGGCCCGGAAGGCGGCCCAAGAGTCTAGGGTTCGCGCATGCGATCTCGTGTAATTGATATATGAATTGAGTGAACCATGAACGCTTATAAAATGCTCATCGATGGACAACTGGTGGCAGGCGCGCGGACGATTGATGTCGTCAATCCCGCGACGGGCCAACCGTTCACGGCGGCCCCGGTTGCGGATGAAGGCCAGCTCAATGCCGCCGTGGCGGCGGCGCGCCACGCCTTTCCCGCTTGGGCAGCAACATCCTGGAGCGAGCGTCGGGATTGCCTCCTGTTGTTGGCGCAACGGCTTGAGGAAGAGGCCGAGGACTTTGCGCGCTTGCTCGTCAAGGAACAGGGCAAGCCCTTGCCAGAGGCGCGGTTCGAAATTGGCGCCACGGTGCAGGGGATGCGCTATTACGCCAGCGTCGAACTGCCTGCCGAAACGCGAAGCCATGTCAATGGCAGCTACCAGATTGATCGCCGCCCGCTGGGCGTCGTCGCCGCGATCACGCCGTGGAATTATCCGTTGATCTTGGCAAGCAACAAATTCGCTCCTGCCCTACTGACGGGGAACACGGTGATATTGAAGCCTGCGCCGACCACGCCGCTGACGAGTCTTGAGCTGGGCCGACTGGCATCCGAGATATTTCCACGGGGCGTGTTCAATGTCATTGCCGACGAGAATGATCTCGGCCCAAGTCTTACCGGCCATCCCGACATTGCCAAGATTTCCTTCACCGGATCGACCGGAACCGGCAAACGCGTCATGCAGGGCGCAGTCGAGACATTGAAGCGGGTGACGCTGGAATTGGGCGGCAATGACCCGGCCATCGTCCTCAAGGACGCCGATGTGGAGCGCGCGGCCCAAGGCCTCGCCGCTACCGCCTTCCTCAACGCGGGTCAGATCTGTGCAGCGCCCAAGCGTCTTTATGTCGCCGACGAGATTTACGATGACTTTTGTGAGCGGCTGGTCGCGGCGGCCAGAGCATTGAAGCTCGGCGCGGGGGACGAGGACGGGGTCACCATCGGTCCCATCCAGAACAATATGCAGTTCAACAAGGTCCGCGAGATTATCGAAGAAGCGGCGGCCCAGGGCAGGGTTTTGACGGGCGGTCATATCGCCAATCGTCCCGGCTTTTTCATAGAGCCGACGGTGATCGCCGATCTCGACGACGAGGCCCGGTTGGTCGCCGATGAACAATTTGGCCCCGTCGTGCCGGTGCTTCGCTTTTCGGATGAGAGGGAGGCGATCTCGCGGGCCAACACCGGCCCTTACGGCCTCGGAGCTTCCATCTGGTCGCGCGATGTCGATCGGGCACGCACGCTCGCGCGCGATCTTGAAGCCGGAACGGTGTGGATCAATCAGCACGTCGCCATTCAACCCGACATTCCCTTTTCGGGCGCGAAGCAGTCTGGTGTCGGAACCGAAGGCGGTATTGAAGGCGTCCGTGAATTCACGCGCCTTCAAGTAATCAACGCGGCGGCCTGACGAAATTGGCTATCGGATAAGGGAAGAGGGAAATGTCGTGACCACGGATCCAGATAAGAACAATGCCATGGCGAACCAGCCTGTCGACAGACGTTCGCTAATGAGGCTCGGCGCTGCGGCAGCCGGCGCAGTTGCGCTGGCGAGCTGTGCAAAGGAAAATCCCGGACGCGAGGCACGCGACGGCGGCGGCGAAGGCGGCCCCTATGATGTCGCCGTCATCGGCGCGGGTTTTGCCGGCATCACGGCCGCGCGCGACCTTGCCGCCAAGGGCTGGCGCGTGGTCGTGCTGGAAGCGCGCCCGCGCATCGGCGGGCGCACGTTCACCAGTGAGTTTCTCGGCCGCCCAGTGGAATTGGGAGGATCGTCCGTCCATTGGGTACAGCCGCATGTCTTCACGGAAATGCAGCGCTACGGCTTCGACTTCGAAGAAGTGCCTCTCTACGATCTCGACGCATCCTATATCATGACGTCGGATGGAGCCGTCCACAATGTGCCGCCCGCGAAGTTCGACACCCTTTACAACGACGCGTTCAATAGATTCTGCGCCAACTCGCGCACATTGTTTCCACAACCATACAAGCCCTTCGCTAACCCCGAAGTGCTGAAGATCGATGACATCTCGGCGGCTCGGCACCTTGCATCGCTCGGCCTCGATCCGCTGGCGAAAGCGGCATTGAGCGCGGAACTCGTACTCTATGCCGGTGGTCCGCTATCAACATTCAGCTATGCGAGTTTCGTCAAACTTTTCGCTCTCGCAGCGTGGGATCCTTTCACCTTCACTGACTCGGAAAAGCACTGGCATATCGCCAATGGCGGAACGGCGGCATTGGCCAAGGCAATCCTTGACGACAGCAAGGCCGATGTGCGGCTCGGCACTGTGGTCAAAGAAGTCGAACAGAGCGACAAGGGCGTCACCCTCAGGACTGCCGACGGACAAACATTCGAGGCAAGAGCTGCTGTCTTCACTCTGCCTACCTCTGTCTATCCAGACATCAACTTCAAGCCAGGACTGTCGTCCGCCAAACGGGAATTCATCACCCATGGCGATAGTGCCGACGGCGCCACGATGTACATGAAAGTAAAAAAGAACCTCGGTAACACCTTTGCCTTTTGCGATGATCCAAACCCGTTAAACGCAATCCAGACCGAGGAATTCGGTGACGACGGCACGATCCTGAAGGCGACGCTCGGCCGGCAATCGCTGATTGACATGAACGATCTAGACGCTGTCGGTGCGGAACTGCGAAAGATCCATCCCGATGCGGAAATCACCGACATCGCACCATATAATTGGGTCAAGGATCCGTTCTCGAAACAAGCATGGCCAGCCTACAAGGTCGGATGGTTCAAAAAATTCAAAGACATGGCAAAACCCGAAGGCCGCCTGTTCTTCGCCGGCTCCGCTACTGCCGACGGCTGGCACGAGTACATAGACGGCGCGGTGGAAAGCGGAATTCGCGCCTGCCGGGAAGTGACCGAAAAGCTTGCAAGAGAGGATGCGAAAAATGGATAATGCTCATATCGGCAAATATCGACTGGCGTTCTTAGCCGGCCTCGTCCTGGTCGGGACGGCTGCCTGCTCGAAGCCATCCGAACAAAGCGACAGCAGCGGCGCGGAATCCGGCGTCGGGACACCCGCCCCTACCCCGGCCGCCGCGACCGACAGCTATGCTGCGCTGGCCGCCGATGCGGGCCAGGTCGAGGCGGGCAAGAAATTGTTCAGCAACTGCGCCGTCTGCCATTCGGTTGACCCTGCGACGCCATCACCGGCAGGACCGCAACTCATTGCGGTAGTTGGCCGCAAGATCGGCGGCGCGGCGGGCTTTCCCTATTCGCAGGCGCTTGCAAATGCCGACGGCACTTGGACGCCCGAAAAGCTCGACGCATTCTTGAAGGACCCCATGTCGGCTTACCCTGGTACCTCGATGGCCTTCGGCGGGCTCGCGAAGGAAACCGATCGCAAGGCAATGATCGCATATCTCGCGAGCATTCCAGCGAAATAACGCCTCCCCCTTCGCGCAACGAAGCTCCCCCGTGCCAATAGTTGCGCGATCGGGGGGGCGTTATCCCGATCCGTAGATTCCGAAGAGAATCTTCAGCTCCTCTTATGGTAGCGCACCGACAGGAATTTTTTGAGCATGAAAAGCCTATCAGAAATCGTCAGCTCCTTCATGGGAACATTCAACGTCGGGGATTATGAGGCGATGTTGGAATTCATTTCCGATACTGCCGTCTATATCGACCCCAACGGCATCGAACATAAGGGACGCGCCGCCGTTGGCGAGGCACTCGCGCCCGGATTTGCAGTATCGGATAGCAAATCGCACTATGAGGTCACGGCGACGATGATCGACGAAGATCAATCGATGGGACTGGTAACCTGGACTCTGCTCATGACTGCGCCAGACGGAACACAATCGTCGATCGACGGACTGGATATACTCCATGTCCGCGACGGAAAAATCATACTGAAGGACGCTTTTTGCAAGGCGAACGAAATCGCAGTTCGGCAGGTCGCCTGAACCTGCCCAACTGCTCGACGGGAAACATCCCGGAGCCGGGCTATTTTAATTCGCCGATCCCGTTCAGGGCGGGGTTGGTTGTCGGAACGCCGGAAACCGGCATCCGGGCGATCCCTGACTGACCAACGCGCCGATGGAGCGACTTATGCGAGATCCACGCTACGATATCCTCTTTGAGCCGGTACAGATCGGACCGGTCAGGACCAAGAACCGGTTTTACGTCGTTCCGCATGCGATCAGCATGGGGATGTCGTCGATGGACGAGATGGTCGCCTATCGAAAAACGCGGGCCGAAGGCGGCTGGGGAGTCATCTGCATCGAAGAGACGATGATCCACGAAACGTCGGATCACGCCCCCCTCCCGGACCCGTGCCTGTATAATGACAAGCATATCGCGCCAATCGCGCGCATCGTCGCGGCGGTGAAGGAACATGGTGCGCTGGCCGGGGTCGAGCTGGCTCATGCCGGCGCGTCGGGACCGGCAGCCTATTATCGCGAGCATCCGCTGTCTCCAACGGCCAAGTTCCCGCATTATTTCAACAATCCGATTTCCGCTAGAACGATCGACAAGCAGGATATCGCCGATTTCCGGCGCTGGTATCGCGATGCCGCCGTCCGCGCAAAGACGGCGGGATTCGACATTGTCTATGTCTATTGCGCGCATAATCTGTCGTTGTTGCAGGATTTTCTCGACACCCGAACGAATAAGCGAACGGACGAATATGGCGGCGTGTTCGAGAATCGTCTGCGCCTGCTCCGCGAAACGCTGTGCGACGTGAAGGACGCGGTCGGAGACAGCTGTGCGGTCGCGGTTCGTTTCGCCGTGGAGGATCGGCGAAGAGTATCGAACATCACAGCGCAGGAAGACGGCCGCCGGGTCATCGAAGCGCTAGCCGATGTTCCCGATCTTTGGGATGTCAACGTCAGCGATTGGCCGTGGGACAGTGGCAGCAGCCGCTTCTTCGAAGAAGGCCAGCAGGAACCGTTTATAGACTTCGTCAAGAAGGTGACGAACAAGCCGGTGGTCGGTGTCGGCCGCTTTACGTCCCCCGATGCCATGGTAAGCCAGATCAAGCGCGGCGTTCTGGATCTGATCGGCGCCGCCCGCCCCTCGATTGCCGACCCATTCTTGCCGAACAAGATCGATGAGGGGCGCCACGACGATATTCGCGAATGTATCGGGTGTAACGCTTGCACCGCAGAGGTCATGACGTCCGTGCGGATCCGCTGCACGCAAAACCCTTCAGCAGGCGAAGAGCATCTGATGGGCTGGCATCCCGAAAATGTGCCCCCCGCGGACGATCCCGACAAGAACATTCTGGTTGTGGGCGGGGGTCCGGCCGGTCTGGAGGCTGCCCACACGCTTGCCAAGCGCGGTTACCAGGTGTCGATTGCCGATGCAGGATCCGAATGGGGCGGACGCCTTGTGCGCGAGCGCAAGATGCCCCGCCTGAGCGCCTGGGGGCGCGTGGTCGACTATCGCGTCGGGCAGCTTCAGACGATGGCGAATGCGAACATGTATCTCGACAGCAGGCTAACGGCAGAGGACGTCGCCGGATTCGAGGCCGACCACGTCATTGTAGCGTCAGGGGCAACGTGGCGCAGCGACGGAGTTGGCCGCAATCACGACGAGCCGATACCGGGATGCAATCTGCCCCATGTTTTCAATCCCGAAGATATATTGAACGGCAACCTGCCAGCCGGCAAAGTCGTCGTATATGACGAAGATTATTTCTACATGGCCACGGTCGTCGCCGAACGCCTAGCCTTGGCCGGCTGCAAGGTTACTTATGTGACGACTGCGAGCGATCCCGCGCCTTGGACCTTGAACACGCTGGAACTTGTTCACGTCATTAATTCGATGAACGAAATCGGCATCGAAATTGTCGTCGGCACTGCGATCGTCAGCATTTCCGAGGGTAAAGTCACAACCAGCCGCCTGCTCACCGGTGCCGAGGAGGCCCGATCTGCCGATGCGGTGGTGTTGGTTACCGGCCAGGTTTCCGACGACAATCTCTATCACGAACTGGTCAAAAAACGCGACGCCGGGGAAATACCGTCCGTGGAGCGCGTCGGCGATTGCCTTGGCCCCGGACAGATCGCTCAGGCCACCCGCGATGGGCGAAAGGCCGGCATGCAGTTTGGCGTGCATGCACACTGAATAGGCCGACTGAACCCGGTTCAACATAATCCGGGACGTGTAAGCCGCAACATATTGGAGACTTCGATGAAAATCCTCGTACCCGTGAAGCGGGTGATCGACTATAATGTAAAGCCGCGGATCAAGGCCGATGGCACGGGCGTTGACTTGGCCAATGTCAAGATGAGTATGAACCCCTTCGACGAAATCGCGGTCGAAGAAGCGATCCGCCTGAAGGAAAAGGGCGTGGCGAGCGAGGTCGTGGCGGTCTCCGTCGGCCCGGCCAAGGCGCAGGAAACGCTGCGCACGGCATTGGCCATGGGAGCGGACCGGGCGATCCTGGTTCAAACCGACGATGCGGTCGAGCCATTGGCCGTTGCAAAGATCCTCAAGAGCATTGCTGACGAGGAACAGCCCGGCCTCGTCATCCTCGGCAAACAGGCAATCGACGACGACTGCAACCAGACCGGCCAGATGCTCGCAGCCCTGATGGGGCGTCCGCAGGGTACCTTCGCCAGTGAGGTCGCCTGTGAGGACGAACATCTGCTGGTCACGCGCGAGGTCGATGGCGGTTTTGAAAGCGTTCGCCTCGCACTGCCTGCCGTCGTCACCACCGATCTGCGCCTCAACGAGCCGCGCTATGCCTCGCTGCCCAATATCATGAAGGCGAAGTCCAAGCCGCTGGCCACCAAATCGCCCACTGACTACGGCGTCGATACCGCGCCCCGCCTCAAGACCGTCAAGGTTTCCGAGCCGGCGGTACGCCAGGCGGGCATCAAAGTGCCCGACGTCGACGCCCTCGTCGCCAAGCTCAAGGAACTCGGAGTAGCCTGATGTCGAAAATTCTCGTCTGGGTCGAACACGACAACGCCTCCATTAAGGATGCGACCCTCGCCGCCGTCACCGCCGCGTCGCAGATCGGTGAAGTCCATCTGCTCGTCGCCGGATCGGGCTGTGCTGCCGCCGGCCACGCCGCGTCGCAGATCGTCGGCATCGCCAAGGTCTATGTTGCCGATGACGCCGCCTATGCCAACGCGCTCGCAGAAAATATCGCGCCGCTGATTGTGGGTCTTATGAGCCAGCACGACGCCTTCGTGGCGCCCGCCACCTCCAATGGCAAGAATATCGCGCCGCGCGTCGCCGCGCTGCTCGATGTCATGCAGATCTCCGACATCCTCTCGGTCGAAGGCCCCGCGACCTTCACCCGTCCGACCTATGCGGGTAACGCCATTGCGACCGTCGAAAGCTCCGACGCCAAGCTGGTGATTACCGTGCGCGGCACCGCCTTTATCAAGGCGGCGCCGGAAGGCGGCTCGGCCCCGATCGAGGCCGTCGTCGGCAGCGGCGATGCCGGCCTCTCGAGCTTCGTAGGCGCCGAAATCGCCTTGAGCGAACGCCCGGAGCTCACGTCGGCCAAGGTCATTGTCGCGGGCGGTCGCGCCCTGAAGGATGCGGACACCTTCCAGGCGACGATCTTCCCGCTGGCCGACACGCTTGGCGCGGCGGTCGGCGCCAGCCGCGCAGCGGTCGATGCGGGCTATGTGCCCAACGACTATCAGATCGGTCAAACCGGCAAAATAGTCGCTCCGAACGTCTATATCGCCATCGGAATATCGGGCGCCATCCAGCATCTTGCAGGGATGAAGGATTCGGGAACGATCATAGCAATCGACAAGGACGAAGACGCGCCGATATTCCAGATCGCCGACCTTGGCCTGGTTGCGGATTTGTTCGACGCGGTTCCCCTTTTGACGCATACACTCCAGGAAACGAAGTGATCTGGCCGCGATCCGCGAATTTCGGGGATCGCGTCTAGCACTGCAAACTGCGTTCGGATCGGAAGGGGCTGCCATGTCGAAACAGACCAAAATCGTGGCACTGCTGACCGCTCGCCCTGATCGGCTTGAAGATTTAAGGTCGCTCCTTGGGCGCATGATCGAACCCAGCCGGGCGGAAAAGGGAAATCTCCGCTATGACCTATGGCAGGATCAGACGACCCCGCTGCGGTTCGTGCTCGATGAACTTTATGTCGATGAGGCTGCGGTCGCCGCGCATCGCCTGACCCCGCATTTCAAACATTATCTCTCGGTAATCAACGAACTCGCCGACCGCATATCCGTCGTTCTTGAACCAGTCCGGGTGGATTAACCTGGCGCCACTCAATTCTCGGCGTCTCAACCCCAGCGCCTCTATAAACCTGGGGGAGCCTCAACGAACTTGTCTTGCTGCCCACTCACTGATGGGATGGATGTTTCGACATTCACCTGTTGTTGAAGCAGTAGCTCATGCGAGCGTGGCATATTCGACAGCTTCAAAGGATCGCCACGGACCTCTCCGGTGCATCGCCTCGGCCTTGTAAAGGCCATTGATCGTCTCGGCCAAGGCGTTGATGTAGCTGTCGCCGGCCCTGCCGTCCGATGGTGCACCCCTCGGCGAGGCGCTCGGCATATGTTAATGAACGCCGTACGCAGCATCCCCCCGGCGATTATCGACCCGATCCTCGATCCCTGCCCTCGTTGCTTGCACGCCCTGCATTCGATCGAGGCCAATCGAGCGTCCGCCAGGCAATATCAGGCGATCCCAAGCGAGCAGCACACGGATCTGACCCGCCACGACCTCGCCGTCACATTCGCCGAAGAGACGGGCGCCTTGCGATTAGACAGATGCGTCCGGTCGGACTGTCGAACACATTCTGCGAAACCTGAGCGGTGATCCGGCCCGACAAGTCCGAGCGGATTCCCGTGATCAGCGCGGCAGGAATGACCGAGTTAGCCTGGAGGATATAAGGCGAGCCGGGTTCGACGACACGTTCGCTGCTTCCAAGTGAACGCGCGCTACTGCCTGCAAGGACTCTGCATCTGGCTGCCGAGACCCCGTTGGGCGTTGGATTTCGCCGCTTCGGGTTGCCGCAGGGTTTCGGGATCATTGGCGCGGAGGGGCGGATGCGCTCGCTCCCAATAAGATGCGGCTGTGTCGGCAGCTTCGCGCTCCCGCTGCAGACGCAGACACGCCTGCTCGAAATTGGCACTTGATCGTCAGCTGGGCCGATCGTGGCTTGGTTGAAATCGCATCATCTGCTCCCTTCCCAGCCGCCTCGAGCTAGCGTCTTACATCAGACCAACTTTACCGCGCACGGAATTCCGCAACTTCGCAGGGTCGTATCCAATCCCCTGTTTGAATACGACAACCACGTTGCGGATATCCGATATAATTTTTGATGGGTCACCGCTAACAACCAGCAGGTCCGCCTGCTTGTTCGGCGCGATCGAACCGATGCGCTTGTCCCGACCGAGGTAGATGGCCCCGTTGAACGTCGAAACGCGGATCGCTTCGAGCGGCGTAAAGCCGAACTCGACCATCAGCTCGAGCTGACGCGCGTTGCTGTAGCCGGCGACCACGCCTGCCGACGGCACTGCGGGGTCGGTTCCCGCGACGAGCAGGCCGCCCGCCTTCATGAACTGGCGTTCCATGACGGCCGTCTTGCGGAGGCTTTCGGCGGGCAGAACCGGCGCCTGCCCAGCGGGAGTGCCCATCCGGGCCCGATATGCGCGGTGATATTCCTGAATCTGCGGTGCCAGCATGTCGATGCCCGTCTGGGGCGGAATGTCGCGGACCAGGTCTTCCAATGCGGGCAGCGTGGAGGTGACCGCGACGTTGCGCGCGACGAGCGTATCGATCAGCGCCCTCGCCTCGCGGCCGCGCGGATCGACCTTCGCGAGACCGGCAAGCGCGCGCTCGCCGCAGTCGCGTTCGGCCTTGACGTCTACCGTCCCCGCAGGAACCGTCTTTCGCGCCGACTGGGCGGACACAAAATCGGGCACCATGGCAAAACCATGCTCGATATCGTCGATGCCGAGTTCGGCGGCTTCGCGATAGGACACCATGCACAGATGCCCGGTGACCTTCACGCCCTGGGCATGGGCCAGCGCAATCGCGGCCTCGAGCGCGACGCGATTGGTGTAACCATAGGCCTTTACCGAGGTGAAGCCGCTATCGAGCCAGAAATCGAGATATTTCCTTGTGCTTTCGGCGTCGTTCAGACGCGGCGCGCCGAAGAGGTCGAGATAGATGGAAAGATCCATCCATGGCCCGACGGCTTCGCCCTTCTCGATCCGCTCGCGCGCCCTGAGGTCGACATAGGGATTATAGGAGCCCGCGGTGCGGATCGACGTTACGCCGGCGGCGAGATACAGTCTCGGGTAGGAATCGCTGGCGCCGAGCACGGCATTGCCCCCGAACATCCAGAGATGCTCGTGCAAGTGCACCAGTCCGGGAAGGACCGTCTTGCCCGTGAGATCGATGATCTTCGCGCCGGGCGGGATATCGACTTCGCCGTCGTTGCCGACCGCTTCGATATTGCCGTCGCGCAGGATCAGCGTGCGCCCCTCCTGCGCGGGGGCGCCGGTGCCATCGATGACGCGCGCATGGACCAGCGCGATGACCGGGGCGTCTTCGCTGACATAGGGTCGCATCGCTTCGGTCACTTGCGGTCGCTCTGCCCGCAGCGGGGTCATGGGCGCCAGGACCGCCAACAGTGCGATTAATGTCGCGCGACGAAACATCTTGTTCCCCTTTTTTCTGTCATTGCGGGAGGGCATCGGCCGGCCGGCCGAAGCCGCCCCCGCCAGGCGTCTCGATGGTGATCGCATCGCCGGGATCGAGTTCGACCTGATCGGTGCCCGCGAGGTCCATCCGGCTGCCGTTCGCGCGTTCGACCCACTGGCGGCCCGGCTTGCCCGCGTCGCCGCCTTCGAGGCCAAACGGATTTTCGGTGCGCCGCGAGGAAACGATGGTCGCGGTCAGCCGGCCGAGCGCGCGAATGGTCCGGATTGCTCCGTTGCCGCCGCGCCTCTGTCCTTCGCCGCCGGATCCATGCCGAATCGCGAAACGATCGAGCCGGACCGGGTAGCGCAATTCGAGGATCTCGGGGTCGGTGATACGCGTGTTTGTCATGTGCGTCTGCACCGCCGATGCCCCGTCGAACCCCGGCCCCGCGCCCGACCCGCCGCCGATCGTTTCGTAATATTGGGTTTCCGCATTGCCGAAGAGGAGGTTGTTCATCGTCCCCTGCGCGCTCGCGGCCGCCCCCAGCGCGCCGAACACGGCATTGCAAATCGCCTGGCTGACCTCGGTATTGCCGGCGACCACCGCAGCGCCGGGCCGCGGCGCCAAAAAGCTTCCTTCGGGCACCACGATATCGAGCGGCGCCTGGCATCCTTCGTTGAGCGGGATGTCATCGTCGATCAGGCAGCGAAAGGCATAAAGCACCGCGGCGCGGGTCACCGCTGGCGGTGCGTTGAAATTGCCCGGCCGCTGGGGGCTCGTGCCGGAAAAGTCGACGCGCGCAGAGCGCTGCTTGCGATCGATCGTGACCGCGACGCAGAGCAGGGAGCCGTCGTCCATGCGATAGTCGAAACGACCGTCCTCGATCCGGTCGATTACGCGGCGCACATGCTCCTCGGCATTGGCCATGATGAACTGCATATAAGTCTGCACCACGGCCCAGCCGTAACGCTCGACCACCGCCTCGATCTCGCGCATCCCGGTCTCGTTCGCGGCGATCTGCGCCTTGATGTCCGCGACATTGACGTCAGGGCTGCGCGCCGGCCAGGGTCCGCTCGCCAGCAGCGCGCGAAACTCCGCCTCGCGAAAGGCCGCCCCGTCGCGCAAGAGGAAGTCGTCGATCACCACGCCTTCCTCGGCGAGCGCAACCGAAGTCGCCGGCATCGAGCCGGGCGCGGTCCCGCCCACGTCGGCATGATGTCCGCGATTGGCGACGAAGAAACGGATTTCCCGGCCATCCGGCGAGAATATCGGCGCAATCACCGTGACGTCGGGCAAATGCGTGCCGCCGCGAAACGGATCGTTGAGCGCGATCATGTCGCCCGGCTTGAGCGCTCCGCGCCGGCTGGCGATCACCGTGCGGACGCTTTCGCCCATCGCGCCCAGATGGACCGGCACATGCGGCGCATTGGCGACGAGATTGCCCGCGCCGTCGAACAGCGCGCACGAAAAATCAAGTCGTTCCTTGATGTTGACGCTGGTCGAGGTGCGCTGCAGCACCGCGCCCATCTGTTCGGCGACGCTCATGAAGATATTGTTGAACAGTTCAAGCATCATCGGGTCGGGCGCATCGCCAATCTCGACCCGGCGCGTTCCTGCCGCACGCTCCATGCGGCGGAGGATGAGGTTGCCTGCCGCGTCGACTGCGGCTTCCCAGCCTTGTTCGACCACCGTGGTGGCAAGCGGTTCGCGTATCCGCGCCGGCCCGGCGACGATATCGCCGGCGAGCAGCGCTTCGCGGTCATAGACCGGCGCGTCATGCGAAGCGCCGCGGCTCCACAAGGACGCGCGCCCCGCGACGGGGACAGACGCGCCCGCCGCGCGGCGCGCCAATGGCGTGCTGGCGACGGGCTGACCCGCCAGCACGGCCTCGACTTCGATGCTTTCGATGAAGAGACCGCGTTCGGGCGTAGCGAAGCCGAAGCGCCGGCGGTGCGCGGCCTCGAATTCGGCCCGCATCGCCGCGATCGATCCGAACGCCACGTCGAGCGCGGTATCGGTGCCGGCATAGCGCAGCAGCGCGCGGCTGGTCATGGTCACGTCGGCCGCGCCCAGTTCGCGTACGAGCATGGCGCGCGCCTCGTCGGCAAGCGTTTCGGCGAGGACCGTAACATCGGCATGCGAGGCCGCATCGAGCGCCCGTTCGACACCGCTGCGGCGCAGTTCGCGCTGATCGGCAAGTCCCATGCCATAGGCCGAGAGCACGCCGGCGAACGGATGGAGCAGCACCTGGGGGATGGCGAGTTCCTCGGCGACGAGGCAGGCATGCTGACCGCCCGCGCCACCAAAGCATTGCAAGGTGAAGTTCGCGGCATCGTGGCCGCGACTGGTGGACACTTCCTTGATCGCGCGCGCCATGTTGGCAACGGCAATCTGCACGAAATCCTCGGCCAGCGCGCGCGGATCGACCGGACTGCCCGTCGCGGCGGCGACCTCTTTCGCCAGTATCGCGAAACGCTGTTCGACCGCCTCCCGATCAAGCGGCTCGTCGGCGTGCGGGCCGAAAATCGCGGGGAAGCTATCGGGGCTGATCTTGCCCAGCATCAGATTGGCGTCGGTGATGGTGAGCGGGCCGCCACGGCGGTAACAGGCCGGCCCGGGATTCGCCCCCGCGCTTTCGGGTCCGACGCGCAGGCGGGCGCCGTCGAAATGGAGGATCGAGCCTCCGCCCGCCGCGACGGTGTGGACCGCGATCATCGGCACGCGAACGTGCGCCCCCGCGATCTCGGCATCGATCACCCGCTCGAGCGCGCCGGCATAGAGCGCCACGTCGGTGGAGGTTCCGCCCATGTCGAACCCGATGATGTGGTTAAAGCCCGCCGCTTCGGCGGTGCGGGCGGCGCCAACGACTCCGCCCGCCGGGCCGGAGAGGATGGCATCCTTGCCGCGGAAGCGATCGTGGCCGGTCAGCCCGCCATTGGATTGCATGAAAAAGAGCGGGGTGTCGCCGACCTGGCCCGCGATCCGGTCGACATAGTCGCGCAGCACCGGAGACAGATAGGCGTCGATCACGGTCGTCGAACCGCGTGCAACCAATCCGGCGAGCGCGCTGACCACATGGCTCGCCGATATCTGTGTAAAGCCGGCCTGCCGAGCGAGTTCGACCAGCCGCAACTCGGTGGCCGGATATTTCCAACCATGAATGAGCGCGATCGCGCACGCCGTCAGGCCTTCGTCGCGGTGCCGCGCCAGCATCGCCAGCGTGGCCGCCTCGTCGAGCGGTACGATGGTGCGTCCATCGACATCGATGCGTCCACCGACTTCGGCGACCCGATCGAACAGCGGCGTGGGCAAGCGGATGTCGAGATCGAACAGGCGCGGCCGGGTCTGGTTGCCGATGATCAGCAGGTCGCCCAGGCCCTGGTCGACGAGAAGCAGGACCGGTTCGCCCCGGCGTTCGAGCAGGGCGTTGGTGGCGACGGTCGTGCCCATGCGGATGGAATCGATGGCGTCCGGCGGTAGCGGCGCGCCCTCCGGCAGCCCGAGCAGCTGCCGGATTCCCGCGGTCGCGGCGTCGGCATAGCGCTCGGGATTCTCGCTCAGCAGCTTCGCCGACGCGAAGCCGCCGTCCGGGCGCCGCGCGACGATATCGGTAAAGGTCCCGCCGCGATCGATCCAGAACTGCCAGTTGGTCATGATTTGGTTCCTGCAAGAATTCGCGCGTTGCCGATCGCGGTCATGCCGACGCGGCGCCGTTTTCGACGGCTTCGAGCGCGAGAAGGGCGAAGGTGGCGAGCCAATGTTCGCCCATATAATCGGCCGCCAGATAGGGGAGCGCCGCCGCGAGATGGCCGTTGGCCGCGGCATGTGCGCGCGCGATGATCCTGTGATCGCGCGGCAGGCGCCCTGCGAGCGTGCGCCAGCACCAGGCACGGCTGAGGTTGAGCCCGTCGAGATGCGCGATCTTGCCATCGCTTCGGTCCGACACGATGACCGGCGTGAGCAGCACCGCCGGTTCGCCGTCGCCGATCGCCGGCAGGAAGCCGTCGAACCAGCGCGCGAACGCGTCGGCGGGCAGGACTTCGCTCATCAGCAGCGCTTCGGTCAGCGCCGGCGACAGGAACTCGTCGCCGCCGGGCTCCCAGGCCTGGCACGCCCGGTCGGTCGCAAACCAGCCGTGCGCCCGCTCGTCAATCAGTGCCGCAAGTGCGGGATCGTGTACGATTGCCCAACGCCGGGCGAGAATGAGCGCGAAGGCGATATTGTAATGCGTGCCCACGCGCAGCGGATAGGTCAGCCGCGGCAGGAAATCATGGAAGCGCTGCGCGAACGCCCGCGCCAGCGGCTCGAGCGCCGCCGCCCAGGACTGGCCACCATGCAAAGCGAGTTCCTGATGCAGCGCCAGAAGCCAGGCCCAGCCATAGGGTCGTTCGAACCCCTGCGCGCCCGGCCGGTCGAGATAGGCCAGTTCGCCGGCTATCTTTTCTGGCACGAGCATCGCATCGGCCCGCTCGCGGATTTCGGATGCTTGCGGCATCGCCGGAAACAGCCGCAGCAGGCGCATCACCTGCCACCAGCCGTGGACGCAGCTGTGCCAGTCGAAGCTGCCGTAAAAGACAGGGTGCAGGTGCGACGGCGGCTGCAGGTCGGCGGGGCCGGTCAGCACCTGGTCGAGCTTGCTGGGATATTCGCGGCCGAGATGGCCGAGCGTGAGCCCGGCGAATTGCGCGGCGCGATCGATCGTAAGCTTGTCCATCAATGAGGGAACCCGAGCGCATAGAGGATGAGGATGTTCGCGGCGAGCATCGCGAGTGCAGTCGGGACCTGAGCGCGGATCACGCCATATTGGTCGCGCAGTTCGAGCAATGCCGCCGGAACGAGGTTGAAATTCGCCGCCATCGGGGTGAGCAATGTGCCGCAAAATCCGGCGAGCATGCCGACGGCGGCGACCGCGGCGGGATTGCCGCCGTCGGCATGGACCAGCAGCGGTGCGCCCATCGCCGCGAACATCACCGGAAAGGCAGCGAGCGCGTTGCCCATCAGGATGGTCAGCACCGCCATGCCGATCGAATAGATAGCCACCAGCGCCAAGAGGCTGCCGCCGGTCGGGACATAACCGATCAGCTCGCCCAGAACCTCGCCCATGCCGGTCAGCGCAAAGACGGTGCCAAGGCTGGCGAGCATCTGCGGCAGAAGCGCGGCCCAGCCGATGCCGTCCATCAGCCGCAGGCCCTCGCGAAGCGGGGTTATCGGCCCCGCGCGAAACCACGCCATGCAAAGCACGAGCGCCAGGACGGCGCCGAGCGCGAGCGCGACGATCGTTTCCTCTCCCGGCCGGACGAGGTGCGGGACGTTCCAGAACAGCAGCGTTCCCATGATCGCAACAATTGGGATCAGCAGCGCCGGTCCGAACAACCGGTTGCCGTGCCGCACGGCCTCATGCTCGCGCACGGCGCGATCGACTTTGACCTGGCCGGCGGGCGCCGTCAGGCCCAGCCCGCCAACCGCGGCGATCGCGACCGCGAGCACGCCGTTGGAGGCATCGCTAAGATAGTCGCCGAGCAGAAAGCTGGCGCCGAGCAACGCCCAGAGGAGCGCCGTGCCGAGCCGCTTGCTATCCCGCCGGTCGATGAGCGTCAGCGCCGCATAGCCGGCGAACATCAGTCCGGTCATGACATAGACATGGGGCAAGCCGATCATTTGCGGCGGCCTTTGCGATCGAGCAGGAGCAGCCGTCCGCCATGGATGATCAGGGCGGCGATCGCCGTCGGAATAGCCCACATCGAAAGCGCGAGCGGTTCGACTTTCAGGCCATAGCCCTGCAACACGCCGACCATGAGAAGGATCGAGCCGATCGCGAGGAAGATGTCCTCGCCAAAGAACAGCCCGATATTGTCGGTCCCCGCGGCCATCGCCTTGGCGCGGTCGGTGTCCGCCTCTTCCCCATCCTGCGCCAGCGCGGCTTCCTCCACCATCGGCCCCAGGATCGGGCGTACCATCGTGACCTGCCCGCCCAGCTGGGTCAGGCCGACGGCGGACGAGAGTTGCCTCGCGATGAGGTAGAAGAACAGGAGCCGGCCCACGGTCAGTCCGCGCAGCCGCGCCACAATCTGACGCGCGCGCTCCTGGATGCCATGGCTTTCGAGCATGCCGATCACCGGTACGACCAGAAACACGATCATGACGAAGCGGTTGGTGTTGAAAGCCTTGCCGAAGGTCGCGAGCAATTCGGCGGGCGGCAGGCCCGAGGCGGCTCCGGCGGCGGCGGCCGAAACGAGCACGACGAGCAGCGGGTTGAACCGCAAGACGAGTCCCGCGACGAGCACGGCGATGGCGAGGAGCACAAGCATCGTGTCAGTTCGTCATCGGCAGAGATAGCGTCATTCCGCCCATCATTTCCGGCCCATATGACGGTCGAACCAGGCGATCGTCCTTTCGAGCACGTCGATCTGGTTTTCGCGTTTGGCGAACCCATGGCCTTCCCCGGGATAGAAATGCGCGTCGACGGCGCTGCCCTGACGCCGGAGGACGTCGACGACCTGCCGCGCCTCGATCGCGGGAACCAGCGGATCATTCTCGCCGTGCAGGACCAGCAACGGCGCGCGGACCTGGTGAAGATAGGTGAGCGGGCTCGCGCGGTCATAGACCTCCGGATTCTTTGCCGGATCTCCGATCAGCCCCTCCTGATACCGCCGGTTCTGCGGCGCGCCCTGCTCCCACATGGTCCGCCAGTTGACGATGCCGAACAATTCCACGGCCGCCGCCCAGCGCATGGGCGTCTTCGCGATCGCCATCATGGTCATGGCGCCGCCATAGGAGCCGCCAGTGATGCCGACCCGCTTCGGATCGACGTAGCCGGTGCGGATGAGGAAGTCGGCTCCGGCGACGACATCGGCAAGATCGCCGCCGCCAAGGTCCATGCGGTTGGCATCACGAAAGTCCCGGCCGTAGCCCGTCGAGCCGCGGAAGTTCGGCGCCATGACGATATAGCCCCGCGAAGCCAGCGCCGCGGCGGTGCGATCGAATGCGTCGGTGGCCTGGCCGGTCGGACCGCCATGCGCGATGACGACCGCGGGGTGGGTTCTGTCGCGCTTCAAATTGTAGGGCATCCAGAGCACCGCACTGATGACGGTGCCGTCGCTGCCTGGGTAGCGAATGATCTGCGTCCGCGGCAGCCCGCTCAGCGCGCCGCCGAGATCGGTCACGCGTCTGCTGCGGTTCGCCTCCAGATCATAGATCCAATAGTCCATCGGGTCAGAGCCCGACGTATGCGCAAACAGCAGGCGGCGCCCGTCGGGCGAAAAGCGCGGCAGGCCGGTCGTATAGCCTTGCGAACTGCTCACCCCGCCGGGCAAGCGCAAGGTCCGCGATTGGCGACTGGCGACATCATGGAGCGAGACGATGTCGCGTCCATCGGCATTGGTCGTCACGATCAGCGATCGGCCGTCGGGCGAGAATCGGCCCGCGGTCTGCTCCCATTCGCTTTGGGGCAGCGCGATCGTCTTGCGTGCCGTCACGTCGATGATGATCGCTTGCCTGACGCCTGCCTCGTTTTCGAGCGAAGCACTGACCAGGCGGCCGTCGGGGGAAATGTCGCCGGCGCGGGCATAGCGGCCGGGCGGCGTCAGGCGCGTGGCCTCGCCGGTCGCCACGTCCACGAGATACAGTTCGCCAACGGTCAGGCTCCAGTCGAAGCGGTTGGCGAGAATATAGCGATTGTCCGGGGAGACCGCGACCGGCATCCACTGGACACCTTCGGTCGTTTCCTTCGTCAGCGACCGCACCTCGCGGCTGGCAAGGTCCAGGACTGCAATATCGTAGGAAGGCGATTTCGCGGGGCGCCGTGCAAAGGCGACGAAGCGACCATCGGCAGAGGGCAGCCCCGCGGTTTCGCTGATATCGTCGGTCGCGGTGAGGTTGACCGCATCGCCGCCGCCGACGGACAGGCTATAAAGGTCGAAGATCTGGCGGCCGTCCTTGTCGCCCGCGAACAGGATGGTGCGGCCATCGGGCGCTGCCTCGACGCCGCCCTCGCGCATGCCGCTATCCGACAGCTTGCGCGGGAGGCCGCCATCGACCGGCCTCGACCAGATATTCATGCGTCCTTCGCGGTCGCTGTTAAAGATGATCGACTTGCCGTCGACCGACCACACAGCGGATTCCGACCGCGCCGTGGTGAACAGATCGTCGACCGAAACAGGCTTCGCGTCGGCGCTGCGAGGCGATTGAAGGCTTCGCGGGGATGTCAGGGCGCGCTGCGGACCCGCGACGGTCTCGGCGATCGAGGCCGTGGCGGACAAAGCCAAGACCAGAGCAATGCCGGTCCGCAATATCCGGTTCGACACCCTGCGGGATGGCCGAACCGGAGCGAGATGGTCGATCATGTTCTTCAACCCCTTTTGAATATCAATATCGCCAAGACCCGGATGCAGGGCGCCGGCGATCTCTGTCGCGCGTCTGGTTCAGCCTCGTTCGGGAGTCTCGGCGGCGACCAATATGATGTCGAAGATCATCACCGCGCCGCCGGGAACGGGCCCCCTGCCTTTGTCGCCATATCCCAGCGCGGACGGGATCACGAACCGCCAGGTTTCGCCCGTTCGCATCATCGCCACGCCTTCCCGCCAGCCCGCCACGACACCGGAAAGCGGCACTTCGACCGGCGCGTCGCCGGGCGAGCGGTGGAATAGCGTTCCGTCGGCAAGCCGCCCGACATAGCGGGCCTTGACCCACGATCCCGGCGCGGGTCGTTCGCCGTCCGTTGCGGAGCTTTCGCGGCGAAAGCGCAGCCCGCTGGCGTTTTGATGCCAGCCAGGCGTTGCGTCGATCTTGGCCAGGAAGTCTCTTTGCTCCCGAAGCCAGCCGGCGCCGCGCTGTTCGCCTTCCTTCAGCCATTCGGTATCGGGTTTCGGTATCTCATGCGTGAACTCCGCCGGCTCGCCCGCCGCCTGCGCGAGGGAGGAAGCGGCGAAGACGAGCGACAGGGCCATCATCCCCGCAAGGAGACAATGTGCCACCCCGTTCGCATTGCGTCCCCCTCGCGCCCTTCGCACGATCAAAAACCGATGCGCGTCGTCAGCCCGATCGTGCGCGGCTGGCCGGTGACGTCATAGGAGGTGCCGCCGAGCGAACGGAAATAGACGATGTCGGTGTCGAAGAGGTTGGTCGCGAAGAGCGCAGCAGACCAATTGTCGCCCTGCACGCCGATCCGCGCATTGGCGGTAGCATAGCCGTCGAGCACCAAGGCGCGCGGCCCAACCCCCGAAAAGCCGTTCCAGCGCTCGCCCACATAATTGACTTCGCCGCGCACGAAACCGCTCATATTTCCGCCGAGCGGCCGCTCATATTGGCCGCTGACGTTCCACGACCAGTTCGGGCTGAGCGGCAGGCGGTCGTCATCCCGCGCCTGCGTCGCCGGGGCGGCGTCCTTGATCCGCGCATCGGTGTAGGAGAGTGAAGCGTTGAGCGTGAGCCCTGTAACCGGACGCACGGCGGCCTCGAGTTCGAACCCCTTGCTCGTGGCCTTGCCGGCATTGGCGATGAATCCGAATCCGCAAGTGAGCCCGACCGAGCTCTGGATGTCGGTCCAGTCGATATAATAAGCAGCGGCATTCAGTGTCACCCGTCCGTCGGCGAGCGTGTTCTTGGTGCCAATCTCGTAGTTCCACAGCCGGTCGGGTCCATAGGAGGTCGGCGCCGAGCTATACCCGAGAGCCGCGAGATCGGCGCCGCAGGCAGCCTGCGACAGCGTATAATTGGGTCCGCCGTTGCGGTAGCCCTCGACGGCCTGCGCATAGATCAGGTTGTCGCGCGTCGGCTGAAATTTGAGCAGATATTTCTGTGTGAACGACGATTTGTGCGCGCGCAGCACCTGGCTCGTCGTCGTGCCGCCGTTGAGAAGGCCGCTCGCGGTGCTCAGGGTGTTCTGGTCGACGTCGAACACCCGGATTCCTGCCGTCGCCGCGAGGCGATCGGTGATGTTGTAGGTGAGTTCGCCGAAGCCCGCGATCTGCCGCGTCCGTGGCTCGGTTCTCGAAATATAGAATTCGTCGGCGGTGATATTGCCCATCGTCGAGGGCGCCTGCGAGAAGTCGAAACTTTGCGGGATATCCGTCCTGGCGTCAGAATAGAAAGCACCGACCAACCACTCGATCGGGCGATTGCCGGTCGAGGACAGCCGCACCTCCTGCGTGAATAGCCGGAAGTTCCCAGGCGTGGTAACGGCGAGACCTTCGTCGGCGCCAAGCGTTATCCCGCCGAAAAAATTCACCAGCGGTCTGAGCGCTGTGGTTGCGTCGATGTTGTTGACGCTATCCTTCTTCAGATAGTTGGTGGCCGACACCAGCGACATAGCGTCGAAGTCCTGCTGGATCGCGAGGCTATAGAGTTGCGATTGGGACTCTCCGTTCTGGCGGAACACCCGCCCGGTTCGGAATTTGCCAAGCAGGGTATCGGCGAAGGCCGGGATCCCAAGATTCTCTTTCTGGTAGAGGACGCCAAAGGTGATCGACGTGTCGGGTCCGGGCCTAAGGAGAAGCTGCGCGCGCGCGTTGATCTTCTCGACCGTGTTTCCGTCCTTCTCGTTCCGGATGACATCGTCGATCCACCCGTCGTCCTTGCGATATCCACCCGATACGCGCAGCGCCACCAGGTCCTGTGCAATCGGAACATTGAGCATGCCGTCGACGCGGCGATTCCAGCCGCCGTAGCGAGTGTCGGAAATCGTCGCCTGCGCCGATGCCTCGAAGACATCGAGACGGGGCTTCTTCGTGATGACGCGCACGGTGCCGCCCATCGAGCCCGAGCCGTAGAGCGTGCCCTGTGGCCCCTTGAGCACTTCGACGCGCTCGACGTCGTACAATGCGGGGTCGAGGGTCGGCTGGCCGCCCTCGGTGATCGGCGCTTCGTCGATATAGATGCCGGTCAGCGGATCGGTCGCGCCGAAACCGTCTGAAATGCCGCGAATGATGATGCGGCTGGAGCGATAGCCATTATCGCTGAAATTGACCCCCGGCACGGTGTTGAGATAGTCGCGATAGTCCTGCGCCCCCTTGGCGGCCAAGGCGTCGCCGTCGAGCGCGGCGATCGCAGCCGGAACGTCTTGCAGCCGCTGTTCGCGGCGCAGCGCGGTGACGACGATGTCATTCTCGCCGTCGGTCGCAGCTGCTTCCTGCCCCTCCTGGGCAAAGCTTTGCACCGGCGCGAGAGCCAAGGGGATGGCGACGCTTGCAAGCCACGCCAGTTTCCACATTTTTCGGTCCGTCATTCAGTCCCTCCCTTGCCGCCCGTCGGTCGCGCGCCTTCCGCGTGCCGACCGGTCGTTCAGAGTCCATGACGAACGACGTCAGGATTTCCGTCGGGCGGAGGGAAATTTATTTCGGATTTCGCTGGGCGGCTGCCGGGAGCTACCGAAGGCGCTGCTCCCGGCCCATCCGGAGGGCGTCCACCAGACCTCAGAATTTACGCGAGATTCTCACCGCGAGCGTGCGCGGCGCACCGACATAATCATAGACCGGGGTACGCCGATAGATTGTGCGCGTGTTGGTGAAATTGTCGACGAGGAATGTGGCGGACCAGGTCGCGATGTCGATGCCCGCGCTCAGGCGCAGCGTCGTGTAGGCGGGCATTTCGAGGAGTTCGGTGCTCGCCGGCGCGGGCGGGCTCCAGCGCCTGCCGACGTGATTGACTTCCAGCCGGGCAAAGGGCGTCGCCTGCGCCGCGCGCCATCGGTAGGTAGCCGACAGATTCCAAGACGACCGCGCGACGAAAGGGAGCGGATCGCCGACACGGACTTCCGCGAAGGGGATCGACCGCGTGCGGCGCGCGTCGAGAAAAGAAGCCGACGCATCGAACCGCAAGCCCGGCAAGGGTTCGGACGCGATTTCGATCTCGGCACCCTTGCTTGTTGCCCGCCCGCCATTGATCGTGAAGGGAAAACCGCAAGGCAGCACCTGCGCGGCTTGCATATCGCGCCAGTCGGCGAGATAAACAGCGCCGTTGACGATCAGCCGTCCCCCGAGCAGGCGGTTGCGGATACCGATTTCATAGCTCCAGAGGCGGTCGGGTCGGTACGAGACCGGCGCCGTGTTCAGTCCGATCGCCGCGAGATCGGCGGCGCAGAGATCGAAAGGGACATTTCCGGCCGGGCCGCCGTTGCGATACCCCTGCGAAGCCTGGGCATAGACGCTGCGGCCTTCCGCGGCTTCGAAGCGAAGCTGGTATTTCTGGACGAGCGACGAGGTCGAAACCTTTTGGCGAAAAGATAAGGGGCCGCCGTTGAGCAGACCGCCGGCAATGCCAGTGCCGGTCTGGCTGATGTGCGCAAAGCGCAGTCCGGCGACAGCCGACAGCCGCCGCGACAGGTCGAAGCTCACCTCCCCGAACAGGGCTTGCTGCCGCGCGCGATAGGTTTGGGCTAGCGAGAACAAGCCTGCGTCCCCCGCTGCGGCTGCGAGCGAGGGCGCCTCTGACAGGTCGAAAAATTGATCGAAGCGGAGGCGGTCGTCGGCATAAAAAACGCCCGCGAGCCACTGTAGCCGTCCCTCGCCGCGTGACACGAAGCGCATTTCGTGCGTGAAGCGCCTTGATAGTCCCGCGAAATCGACCCCCGCGCCCTCGCCGGGGCCCAGCGTTACGCCGATCGCGGCCGCAAGCAACGGCGTCAGCGTATTCGCCGTCCGGCTAGCAGTGCGCTTGCGCAAGAGACTGCTCGCCGAAACGAGCGAGACGCTGTCCCAGTCGCGGGAAAGAACAAGACTATAGAGATCGGCTCGTGATGCCTCGGCTTGCCGGAAATTGCGAAATGTCTGCCCCTTGGGGAGATCGCGGTCCTCGAACGACGGGGCGTCGGCGTCGCGTTCCTGGCGATGCATCGCGAATGTGGCCCGCAAATCGTCGCCGGGTGCCCACAGGAGTTGCACCCGCGCCTGACGGATGTCGACGGTGTTGGCGTTGCGATCGCCGCGCGCGGTCTCGTCGATCCATCCCGCGTCATGGTCGCTGCCGACCAGCGCCCGAAACGCGAGCCGTCCCGACACAATCGGGAGATTGATCACACCATGCGCGCGATAGCCCATCCCGCCGCCGCGCGTCGCATCGGCCACCGCCTCGACATAGCCTTCGGCCTCGTCGAGATCGGGCTTTCGCGTCACCAGCCGGACCGTCCCGCCCATCGCGCCCGCGCCATAAAGGGTGCCCTGCGGCCCGCGCACCACCTCGATGCGTTCGAGATCGAGCGCACCGGGATCGAACGATGCCTGGAATGTCTCGGTCACTGGAATTTCGTCGAGATAGATGCCGGTGACGGGATCGCCGGTGCTGATCCCATCGGACACGCCGCGCAGGAATATGCGATTCGCGCGCAACGTATTTTCCGTATAGCCGATACCGGGGATCGTCGTCAGATAGTCGCGCGTGCCGCTGCGAATCCCCGACTGCAGCGCATCGCCCTGCAAGACGGTTATCGCCGCCGGAACCTCGCTCAGCCGGTCCTCGCGCCGTAGCGCGGTGACGATGATTTCCGCGGGCGGGCTTTCAGCCGGGGGCGGGGCACGCGGCGGAGCAGGCGCGCGGACGACCGGGCGGCGCGGCGGCGGCTTGCGCGCCGCGCGCGGACGCAAAGCGGCAGTACGTCCGTCGTACGACGCTATTTCGAGGCCCGTACCGCGCAGCAGCCGGACAAGTGCGGCCCGAACTGGCATCGTACCGCGCACGGGCGCGCTCCGTTTGCCCCGCGTCGCGGCCTCGGCAACCAGTATCTGGATACCGGACTGGCGCGCGAAGTGGCGAATGGCGGCCGCCGCGTCCTGCGCCTCTATATTAAAGCTGCGCATGTCCTGCTGCTGGGCGGCGGACGGGACGCCCGGCGTGATGCAAAAAGCTGCGACCGCGATTGACCAGCGCCTCGCCACCGATTCCGTCCATCCTTTCCGGTCACCGCGACCGACGGCCCGGCGACATTGCCCGTTTCGCGGACTCACCGCGTCGTTTCATGCGCCCCCGGCCCATAGATGCGCAAGGTCGCTCCCGAATCGACGACGCGCGCACCAAGCGCGTGGCGCACCGCTTTCGCGAATGCCGCGGGCTCGCGCATCCGAAACTGCCCGACCATCCGCTCCCTCGCGAAAGCGGGATCGGCAATGACAATCTTGCGCGCGTTGTACCGGTTGAATTCCGCCGCGGCATCGCCGAGCGGCATGCCATCGAGCATGATTTCGCCGCGCCGCCACGCCAGCGCGTTTTCAACGTCCTGCGGCGCCGCGATGACTTGCGGCGGCCGGCCCGCGGCGGCGACGACCCGGGTGCCCGCGGACGCCTTCACCCGTTCGCGCTCATATCCCGCGACCCAGCTTTCGACGGTCCCGTGGGTGACGAGTATCTCGACCTCGCTTCCCTTACGCCGCACCGAAAAGGCCGTGCCCAAGGCGCGAACCCGCACATCGCCGGCTTCGACCTCGAATGGCCGCGCGGCATCCTTCCTGACCTCGAACCATGCTTCGCCGCGAGCGAGACGCAGATGGCGCGCGCTCTCCGTCATCGCCACGCGCAGCTCGGTATCGGTGTTGATACTCGCGGTCGATCCGTCGTCGAGCACCACCTCGCGCACTTCACCGAAGCCGGTCAGGTAATCCTCGCCCGCCGACCCGAAAAGGAACAGGCCTGCGACGCTCGCAGCCAGTGCCCCTGCCCCGCCGCCGATAAAAAGCTTCCGCCGCGAAAACATCGTCGGCGCACGGGCGTCCGCTTCTTCCTCCAGCTCGTCCGCAGTTCCCGAGAGCGCCCGGCCGCGATTGAGAAAGCTTAAGGTGGCTTCGGCCTTCAGGAAGTCGCCGGGTCGCCGAGAATCCTCGGCGAGCCAAGCGTCGAGTTCGGCCTGAAACGCGGGGTCGTCGCCCATTCTTTCCCGGCGCACCGCCCACGCGGCGGCATCGTTTTCAGTCATGCCGCTCATGCCGGGCCTTGTCCCCGCCGCGTAGCTTGAACGGGCGCCGGGGCGCGACGTCGGTAGCGCCCTCATCCTCGAGCGCTTTCATGACCAGGCGCAGTCCGCGGATCGATTGCGCTTCGACGACATTCTCGGTCACGCCCAGACGTTCGGCGACCTCCCTTTGAGGAAGGCCGTCGATCCTGCGCAATTCCATAACCCGTCGACATTTGGCCGGAAGTTCCTCGATAAGCCTACGGACCCGTGCCAGATCGCGCCGGGCCGAAACCACGCGCTCGGGCGATGGTTCCTCATCTACGACGTTCAGCACTCCGATTTCCGTCACACTGTCGATCCGAACGACGCGCGCGCGCCGCAACTGGTCGATGAAGATGCTCGATACTGCGCGAAAAAAATAGGCGCGGCCGTTATCGATGTGCGCGATGCTCGAGAGCGCCGCGACCCGGCAATATGCCTCCTGGACGATGTCGTCGATCGCGGCGTCGGACGGCACCCGCTTCCGCAGCCATCTGCGGACATCGCTTTCGTGCGGCAGCATCTGGCTGCCGACCCAGGCGACGATCTCGGCACGCCCCTTGTCCAATGCATCTCTCCATATCGAGCGCGGAAGGGTGACATAGCGCCGCACGGCTTCCCGGAGCAAGCCCCCGAGGGGCGATAGGGTTACGTCGAAATGCGCCTCGAACCCGCGGGCGCTACTGACTCCTGATCATCTCCCGAAATCGATCAGCGATCATCATCGCTGCTACATTCGATATGACTAAGTGTTTCGTCCCGGGATGTGGTTATGTAATATTGTCATCATCGCAGTGGAGGAACTCATTGGACAGGTTCTACATGGGTGCGCCTAGACGCACGCGATTTGAGGCGAGCTACAGCGACCGCAAGCTTCGGTCGCGAGCTTCTTCATTAACTCGATGAGTCAGATTCGCCCGTGCCGGTTGGCATGGTGGATTACTGCCATCGCGTCGACGATGAGCATCCGATGCAGATATCGGTTACCCGCACGCAAGAAGCCGTCAAGCCGTTCCTTGCTAATGTTGGAGTTCTGGCACGGGATCAAGCCGATCCACGCAGCAAGGTCGCGGCCCGTCTGGACCATGCTCAGGTCGGCGACACTGGCAGCGAAGGCGCTGACGAACAGTGACCCGACACCGGCATACACGACGGCTTCGCGGACTGGCGCAAGCATCGAGGTAAGGCCGTCCAGCGAGCGCCGCGCCCGGATTGAACGCCCGCTGCCTTAATCAATGGGTGATCAAGCCATTTAACCCTTGTAAAACATCCAGCCGATCATCGCCGCGCCAGTCGAAACGAGCAATGACGAGAGCCATCGCCAGCTACTCATTCCTAGCCATACTCCGGATACAATCGGCCTCCTTGCAACCGCCACGCGGGCGCTGTGGGCGACGCGATGCGAGTAAATGGCCGCGCCCGACAAGGCGAGGCCGGTCATCGACAGCCCAAACAGGAACCAGGGAATGCGCGTCCAATAGCCAGCAAATGTTCCGAAATGCAGCGGATCGGCTAGTTCGGAAACGCGCTGATGGACACCAAGATCGCTCCCGTCGCTCGTCATGGCCACGCGCGCCGACGCCGCATCGACCCACACGGCATTTGCGCGAGGCCGTACCAGCCATGCGCTTCGCTGACCCTGAAAGATGAAGGCTCCCGATTTGTCATCGGGAAACTGCACGGACTCGATTACGAACATGGGGTCGGCGCGCCGGGCTGCCGTGAGGCTGGCACTCAACCGACCCGCCGCATCGGTCGCCACACCCCCCGACGGCAAAGCGGCAGTCTTGCTCGCGGGTTCGGGTAGGTCGGGCGCGTCGCCGCCGAGTTGCTCGACGAGATACCAAAAGCCGGTAAGCGCGATCAACGCGACAAACCAGAGACTCCACACTCCCGCCAGACGATGAAAATCGCCCCATGAGGTCCGCACATCGCGCCAGCGGATCGGTTTGAAGAAGCCGCGCCACCATTTGCGATAGACAACGAATGAGGTGACGAGGCTGATCATAAGCAGGATCGACAGCGAGCCGACGATGGGCACACCATATTTGACCGGCAGGTTGAGGTGTCGGTGCAAGTTGCGGAGTACACGTTGGGCGTCGACGAAACCCTGCTCGCCTTGCACTTTCCCCGTGGTCGGATGCACATGGAGATAGCCGCGGGTGTCGTCGGTGCGCTCGATCGCCACCCTGACGGCAAACGCGCGCGCAGTTGGCCGGGCGATATAGTTGATCGTCGCGACGCCGGGATAGCGGGCGGAATTCTCGGCGATCAGATCCCACCGCGGCGGCCCCTCAACCGAGGACGGCGCCACGCGCAGCGTCGGGTGGAGCAGCCAGTCGATCTCGGCGCTGAGCACAGCGAGCGTTCCGGTGAACAGGATAAACGCGAGGAACAGCGAGAGCTTGAGGCCGACCCATTGGTGCACCACCCACCATAGCCGCCGACCGCCGGCCTTCTTCTTCACGAGGGGGACGGCCGCTGCGGCGGTCAGAATTTATACCCCACTTCTACAAAGGCGGATCGCGGCTCGCCCGGGAAATGTCCGCCGCGGTCGTTGAAACCCGAGGCGGCGTATGTTTTGTCGAGGATATTGTCGATGCGCAGCCGTACGTCCCATGGTCCACGGCTCCAGGTCACCGATCCATCAAACACGAAATAGGGATTGATACGCTGGTTCGAGAGGCTGATGCGTTTCGACACATAGTCGCCACCGAGCGCGAACGCCAACCCCGTGCTCGGGATCTGATAGCGCGTCCAGAAGCCAAGCTTGTTCTTCGGCGCATTGGCGAAGCGGCCACCCGGGACGACGTTGGAAATGCCGCCGTTGGCACTCGTCGTCGACTGGGTGACCTTCGTGTCATTATAGGCGTAGGTCAGGGTTAGCACCCAATTGTCGGTGATATCGGCAGCGATATCGACGTCGATGCCCTTAGAAACGACTTCACCGAAGGCGACGCTGTTGTCGATTCCATCCGACGGCGTGTTCGTGTCGCCCCCCGGGTCGGCCTGCAGCAGATTCTGCCGCTTGATCCTGTATGCCGACAGGCTGCTCTGGATTCGTCCGGCCAGCAGCGCTGTCTTGATCCCGCCCTCGATCATGTCGCCGGTAGTCGGCGGAAACGGCCCCCCTGCCCGCGGATCCTGCGCCGAGGCCGATTGCGGCTCGAAGCTGGTCGCATATTGAGCGAACAGCGACAGATCGTCGCGCACGCGCCAGACGAGTCCGGCGCGGTAACTTTCGTCGCGATCCTTGAACCGCGTCCGCGTGCCGCTCGCTGCAATGCTGACATCCTCGAAGCTGTCGGTGCGAATGCCGGCGACCGCGACCAGCCGCCCGATTGTGAGTTCGTTAAGCAGGTAGAAGCCGTTGCGCTTCGTATCGGTGTAGGTGGTCGTCGGCGCCTGCAGATCATATGCTGCAGGATCGCAGGCACGATAGACGGGATTCACGAAATCGAGCGGGCACGGCAGCCCGGCGACTGCCGTGGCCCTGCCTGTCAGCGACGTCGCGGTCGAGGTCGCATCTTCGCTGCTATAGTCGAATCCCGCCAGAATGCGGTTGGAGACGCGGTCCGAAATCTGCGCCGACCAGACCGCGTTACCGCCGAACGACCAGCTCTTTGTCCCGCGATACTGGTCGCGATATTGACGCGCGACCGCGTCAAAGCGCCCGTCGGTATCTCGGTCGAGCAATGCGATCGGCTCGTGATATTTCTGCTTCTCCGACGCGTCGATGTGGCGGCCCGCAATATCGATCTTGAGATTGTCGGTTGGCTCGAACTCGAGCTTCGCCTGGAGCGCGGTCGAACGAAGATCGAGGAAGTCGCTCGGCTCGTTATGGTTCCAGCGCCGGTCGGCGAGGAAATGACCACCGGCATCGACCGCGATGCCGCGCAAACGATTGGCTGCCAGATCCTGCTCGATCCGCCATGCCTGCGTCGTAAGCTTCGCGATGCCCAAATCGAAGGTCGCTCCGGCATCGAGCAAAAGCGACTTATTGTCCGCGAACTTGCGGGGCAAGTCGCGATCCTCGAAGAAGGCACCGCCGCGCAGCGAAATTGCGTCGTTTACCGGACCCGTCACCTCGACCTGCCCGCCATAGCGGTTCTCGGTTCCGGCGACGAGCTTTGCCGACGCCGAGAAGATCTGTGACGGCTTCTTGGTTACATAGTTGAAAAGGCCGCCCGGCGCGGTTTGGCCGTAGAGCATGCCTGCGGGGCCCTTCAGAAATTCTACGCGCTCGATGTTGAAGAGCTGCGGGACCGCGAAGCCGATATAAGGATCGCCGCGCAACCCGTCGTAGAAATTCTCTTGCTGGCGGAAGCCGCGGGCAGTCACGCCAGCGTAGGAAAAGACGCTGACGCCCGAGATGTTACGATAAAGATCCTGCGCGTCGCGTGCGCCCTGATCCTCGATCAACTCGGCCGTCAGAACGGTGATGGACTGCGACGACGCGAGAGGTTCGGTCGGCATCTTTCCGCTTGCCGTCTCTTCGACGCGGTAGAGCTTCGCCACGCGCCCGGTAACGATGATCTCATCACCCGCGTCGTCAGCAGCTTCCTCGGCAAACGCATTCGGCGCCAGGGCCGCGGCCGAGGCTGACAGGCCCAGCGCAATCTTGCGAATCATTCTCACTTCCCCTTTTCGGCTGCGCCGGTAGCGCAGTTGAGAATGGTTCGCAAGATTGCGAAGCTGCTGGCGCAATTGGACACTTCCAAACAGGCGGCTTCTACCGCTTGCGGACTGTGGTCTGTGGATGGCTCCCGCAGGTCGGACGCAGTCGTCTGTCCGGCCTGTTGATGCAGTCAGTGCAGACTGCTGACCCTGACGGGGTCGGCGCACGAGGTCTGATCGGCTTTGCAGGCTTTTACGCCTATGACAGAACTTGAGTTGTCCTTGTTCCGGGTCCGACCGATTTTGCCATCCTCGCGCTCACAACTTCGTGAAGCTGATCTTCTCAGCTAAGCTCCTGATCTATGCTGCCGCCGACATAGGCGCATGCCCGCGTTCGGAGACGCCGCCGCCCGCAATGACCTCGCGTGCGATCCGCGCCATTTTGTTAGCGATAGCGACCGAAACAGCGCGCGCCGGCTTTCTGACGAGCAGTTCGACAAAGCCCGGATCGACCGTGCTGGGTTTCTCCTTGGCGTATCGGACCAGCGCGCTCGCGGCGACGATCAGGAGCTGCCACAGATACTGTCGCCCATCTTGGTAATGCGCTCTAGGCGTTCCTTGCCACCACTGGAACTCTGCCGCGGGGCAGCCCCAGCCCAGGCGGCGAACTGGCGCCCTGACGAGAACTGCCAGCACGGCGACGACGTCGGTCGCCTCGGCCGGCAGATCGAGCCTGGACTCGCCGTCGACGATCCGGCGGCATCCATGGCGCCTTCATGCGGCGATACAAAGTCCACTTCGAACCCGTGCATCACAAATATATGATAAGGCGGCGCAACCTCCCATAGATTGTTGCGCGCATCGGTCTTGTCCATATCCGCTGCATCCTGAACATTGGAGGCTATGATCAAGATTTTCTTCGGCTTTTCGGCCGCAAGCGCAGGCGTCGTGGACGATATGATTGCCAGAGATAGGGTTAGTTTGCGAAAAGTCTTCATGGCGTGCGCCTGAGCGGCCCGAGTTAGGCAATTTTGGCGAAGACTGGCAGCTTCAAGAATTGCACCAATGCGGCCGGTGGCATCGCTGGACTGCGCGCTTCAAACTCGACCAGCTTGGATCCCTTTAACTGGTGCATGAAACCGGGCCAGTTCGGCGGCGTGGACAAATTCTAGCCAGTATCTGGCGGCGGCGATGTGGACCATGGATAGGAAGCTCTCGCGAATTGGTCGTAACGTGTGGCGATGGCGGGGTTGATTTTCAGGCGACCAAAGAACCGCTCGATCTGGTTGCGCGACCTGTGCCAAGACCTATTCGACTGGACGCCGTAAGATTTACGCAGCGCGACGGGACGGTTTTTCACCGTGCGAAACTGCATCCAGAGCTTGAGCAAGGTCCGCGACGATATCGGCTTCCGCCTCAAGCCCGATGGAGAGGCGGAGCAGCCCCTCGCTGATGTCGTGAGCCGCCCGCTCCTCGGGCGTGTAGGTGGAATGGGTCATCGATGCTGGATGCTGGATTAAAGATTCTGCATCCCCCAGCGAAACAGCCCGATGAATCATTTTCAACGCGTCCATGAAGCTTTTACCTTGTTCATAGCCACCGGCGAGTTCGAAAGCGATCATTCCCCCGGGCAAGGCCATCTGTCGTTGTGCGATTTCATACTGCGCGAAACCCGGCAGGCCAGGATAGTGAACCGCCGCGACCTGAAATTGCTCCGCGAGCCATTGGGCAACAGCGTGGGCGGATGCGCAATGCCGCTCCATCCTCAACTCGAGTGTCTTTAACCCTCGCATAACCAGCATCGCGGTAAACGGGCTCATCACGGCGCCGGTCATGTCCTTAAGACCGTCGACTCTGACATGAGCCATCGCCTCGCCGCTGCCAGCGACAAGGCCCCCGACCAAGTCGCCGTGCCCGCCGAGATATTTGGTCGCAGAGTGCACCACGATATCGGCGCCCAACTCGATGGGACGGGTAAGCGCAGGCGTGGCGTAGGTGTTGTCGACGACGACCTTAGCTCCGAATCGCTGGGCCACACGCGCCGTCGCCTCAATGTCGACGAGGCGCATATTGGGATTTGCGGGTGTTTCAAAATATACAATTTTCACGCGATCGCTCATCGCGGCCTCGACAGCGGCTTCGTCAGACATATCCACATGGGTTATTTTGATACCGAACTTCGCAAGCCCCCGCCGGAAGAAGGCGAAGGTGCATCCATAAAGCGTACGGTCTGTTACAATTTCATCGCCCGGCTGAAGGAAAGTCCACATAACTGCAGCAATTGCGCCCATCCCTGACGCGGTCGCAAGTCCAGCTTCCGCCCCTTCCAGCGTCGCGATGCGCTTTTCCAGAAGGTCGAGTGTAGGGTTGGAGATGCGAGAGTAGAAGTAACCCTCTCGCTCTCCCGCGAAGATCGCCCCGCCATGTTCAGCACTTTCGAATGCGAAGGTCGACGTCAAATGCATGGGCGGTGTTAGCGCCCCCTGGTTCTCGGCAGGGTCATAGCCGTGGTGAATGGCGCGGGTTGAGAAACTAGGCAGCAGGCTCATCGATAACATTCCTTGCACAGGAGCACGCCGCTATTATATCGCAAGAACGACGCAATGTTTTGCCAATCATTGCTCATTTACCCCGTTTTGTTGGCACATTATGCCACTATGGAGGCTTTTGTGGACAAAAAGGATCGCCAGATTTTACGCGAGTTGCAGCGTGACGCCCGCCTTACCAATGCCGAATTAGCCGAACGCGTTCACCTGTCGCCGAGTCCATGTCTGCGCCGCGTGCGCAACCTCGAAAGCGCGGGGGTCATCAGTCGTTATGTCGCGATCGCTGACCGAAAGGTGGCTGGATACGGGCTCACAGCCTATGTTCAGATTACGCTATCTCGTCACGAGCGCGATACGGTGAACGCGTTCGAGCAACGGGTTCGCGAGACGCCGGAGATTCTGGCATGCCATCTGATGACCGGCCCGTTTGATTATCTACTTGAGATCGTAGTCGAGGGCCTTGAAGCTTATGAGGCACTGCTGCGCACCAAGTTGCACACAGTGTCCGGCATCGCGACGATCAATACCAGCATTGTCTACGGGACAATTAAAGACACGGAAGAATTACCGTGACGAGCACATGAACGTGGTTGGCACCACATCGAGGCGCACGGCGATATCCTCGCCGATCTGGTGGAACGCACCGCCGCAGCAGGGGCAGGCATTGTCCTCGATATCCACGACTTGCGCGATCCGTTCGAGATGCGACGGCAGCGAGCCGCGGTGGTCTTGCGCAGGCGACAAAGAGCGGCGGGCCTTCCGGCTCGGCATCGTCACCTCCCCCTTTTCACTTCGGCAGGAGCGCCCGGTGTGAACCGAACCGTGTGCCGACCGTTCAATTGATCTGCGGTGGCCCCTCGGCAGCTGCTTTCACCATTATCGCCCAGGAACCGATATAGGCGGCCCGGTTGTGATATTGGGACCCGGCATCACGCGTCATTACCGCGACCCCGCCAAGCGTGTTGGCGAGTTCTTCGGTGGAGCAGACACCTCCGCGTTCCAATATTCCGCCGATCGCGGCCAGAACCGTTCCGATCGCTTCGCGAGCATCGTCATCCATAACCAGTCTCCTTCGATCGAAGCTTAGTTCAGGCTCGGTCCGGATGCCAATGCGCCGCCCGATGCAGCTAAGCCATCGGAGAGCATCGCTGGCGTCATCAAGTGATCGTTTTGCCGGCAATGATCGCCGCGAGCAGGTCGGACGCGTCGGCAGCTGGCAGAAACAGCCGCGTCCGGTAACGGATGACCTCGCTGAACGCGCCGCGCGCTTTCAGCCATTCGCGATCCTGCGGCCGGAAGTCCCTGATTTCGAAGCGGCGGCTGTCGTTGACCATGGCCGTGACGAGGCGGGCGCCATGGAGGCCTGGTATCAGGGCGCCGTCGCCGTGACGAGCCACGTCGATCAATTCGTCGGGCGTGAGCTCGATCGAGGCTGCGAGCCCAAAGGCAGATTCGAGCTTTTCAAGGTCGGCGGGACTGATGATGCGTCCAAGGATCGATGTCTCTGCGGCATCGTCGATACGCCAGACGCGCACATCATCCTGCGGCAGCTTGTTCCAGACCGGAAGGAGCAGCCCGGTAGCGACATTGATCGTCTCGACATCGACCTTCTCGATCGCCTCGGCCACTTCGGCTTCCCACAAGGCTTCAAAGCTGTCACGGCCGATTTCGGTCCAGTGAGTGTGACGGAGTTCGTCGACGCGGAGGCGGCTCGAACCGGTGGGGCGGACGAGCACGCGCATCGCGACGGGCCGGCCTTCATCGTCGGTGATCGACCAGGCTGGCGCCGATAGTGCGACACGGCCCGAACGGCCGTTGCGAAGCCAGGCGATGCCGTCGGTTCCGCTCCAAATTTTCTGAAGACGCGCCCACCCCGTCACATGGGGTTTGAGGTGGAGTTCGAGGCGCAGCAGCCGGGTCTCCGCGCCGCTCACCGGATCAGTGCGCAATATGATGTCGGAAAGCTGGGTGATCCGCTCGGCACGGATGGTTTCGACGCCGACGTCGAGCGTGCCGGCTTCGCGCGCCGCGTCGACGCGGGTCTGGATGAGACCCATATATTCCTCGAAGATCGCATTCTGCGTCGCGATCCGCAGCGCAAGGATGCGATTCAGCCAGCGCTGGATTGGCGGCAGCTTATCGAGCAATATGCCATGCTCATCGACGAGCTTCAGCCCGGTGATGATCTGGAAATGTTCAAGCCCCGTGCTCGCGAGCTTCCCGGCGTGGAGAAGATGATACCATTGGGTGAGCGCCTCGCGTGCATATCCGCTTTCGAGATTGTCGGCGGGATCAAAGAGATTCTGCCCGCCGGTCTGGCGCTGGCCGCGGGTGAGCGCGCCCAGGCTGTCGAGGCGACGCGCGATCGTGCTGATGAAGCGGCGTTCGCCCTTGCAGTCGGTGGTGACGGGGCGGAAAACCGGCGGCATCGACTGATTGGTGCGATGCGTCCGCCCGAGACCCTGGATCGCGACGTCGGCGCGCCAGCCAGGCTCGAGCAGGAAATGGATGCGCCGCTTCATTGCGCTCGGGCAGCCGAGATCAGCATGATAGGAGCGGCCGGTCCCGCCCGCATCTGAAAAGACAAGAATCGGCTTGCGGCCCGACATGAAGGCATCGGTCTCGGCGATGTTCGAGCTCGCGCTGCGCCGCTCGAGCTTCTGCTGGCCGTTTCCGTCGACGACGATACGCCGTGACCGGCCTGTGACCTCAGCGACCACGTCGGTCCCGAAATGGGCGATCAGATAATCGAGCGCAGCCGGTACTGGCGGCATCGAACAGAGCCGTTCGATGAGATTGTCGCGCGCCGCGATCGCTTCCTGACACGGGACTATATTGCCATCGCCATCGACCATCGGCTCGGAGCGGACCGCTCCGTCGCTAGCGCGGAAAGTTCGCATCTGGCGCGTCGGAAAGGCAGTCTTGAGATAATCGATCAGCGTGTCGAGCGGCGAGATATCGATTCTCAGGTTCGCACGCTCATTAGCCGAGAGGTCGGCGAGGCGGCGATCGAGAATCGCCTCAGCGGTGGAGACGAGCTGCACGACGGCGACGTGACCAGCGCCCAGTTCATCCTCGATCGCGCGGACGACTGTCGGCATTTTCATCGCGATCAGGATCTGCGACCAGAAACGCTGTTTGCTGCTTTCGAACCGGCTGAGCGCCGAGCCCTTGGCCATGGCATTCAGCGTGTCTCCCGACATGCGGTCGACGATGCCCGAGGCTTTCAACACCTCGTCGAGATGCTGGTGCACCACCTGCCATGCGTCAGCATAGGCGTCGTAAATGTTGACCTGGTCGGGGGTGAGCTTGTGTTCGAGCGGATCATATTCGACGCCGGCGAAGCTCAGCGCCCGTGCCGAATAGAGGCCCATGGCCTTGAGGTCGCGTGCGACGATCTCCATCGCGGCGATGCCACCGTCGTTCATCGCCGCCAGAAAGTCGGCGCGAGCTGCAAAAGCGGTCCCCACCCCCCACAGTCCGAGCCGCGAGGCATAGCTCAAATTCTCAGGCTTGGTAGCGCCAGTGGCAGATACATAGACGACGCGGGCGCGCGGCAGAGCATTCTGGAGACGGACGCCCGCAAGCCCCTGCTCCGAGCCCTTGGCCTCCCGATATTCGTCCTTGGTCCCGGCCGCATTGCCCATCGCATGGGATTCGTCGAAGAGGATCACGCCCTCGAAAGCTGGCGCCGTCCAGGCGAGTATCTGCTGAAGGCGCGAAAGCTGATCGTGGCGCTGAGAACGCAGCGTTGCATAGGTGACGAAGAGAATGCCGCTCGCCATGCCAATCTCGGATCCGAGCGGAAAGGCATCCAGCGGCTGGATATCGATCGGCAAGCCGCCGAGCGCAGTCCAGTCGCGGCGTGCATCTTCGAGCAGGGCCGCGCTCTTCGATATCCAGATCGCGCGCCGGTTGCCGCGATTCCATTGGTCCAGAATGATCGCAGCGCCCTCGCGCCCCTTGCCGACGCCGGTGCCATCGCCGACGAAATAACCCATGCGATAGGCGTGGCCGTCCGGGTCTGCGCGAAGCTGATCGCCGGCCTCATTGGGAAGATAGCGTCCCGGCAGGTCGCGCGAGAAGGCGTCGCCGGCATAGATGATCGCCTCGAGCTGTGCATCGGATAGAGCATCGCGCGCGCTGGTCTGGAAGTGCGGCGCATAGCTCGGCTCAGGCGGCAGCACAGAGGCCATCGCGAGGGATTCAACGAGCGCGTCAGGATGGGGCTTGGCATCCGGTATGTCGATGTGGGCAAGGCGCCACGGCGCATAGATGCCGATCGCCTCGCCGGCGGGAAGCGGCGCATTGCGCACCGAATAGGCGAGCGGCTCGGCGGGATGGTCGTTTGCGGCGATGCGCGCCGGCGTGATAATCCGGCGCTTGGCGATGCCTGCAAACAAAGAGCCGGGCGAAGGCGTGAGCGCGGGCCGGATGGTAGTGACGACCGCCGGCGGCGTGGGTGTCGGATCGGACGGGAAGAGACGCGGCGGCAAGGCGAGAATGATCGGCAGCGCTGCTTCGATGGTTTCGACCGTATGACGCTCGGTTTGACCAACCCAACCCTTGTCGAAAACGATCAGGCGGACGGCGATGCCCGTGCCATGCTTGACATAGGGACGGCCAAGGATCGTGATCTCGACGCGCGGACGGGCAGTCTCGGCGACCGAGAGATAGCCCGAGGCGCCGCTGCCGTCGTGCGCAAAGCCCGGCGACATGATCGCGGCGCAGCGGCCGCCGTTGGAGAGCCTGAGCAGCGCCGAGCGCAGATGACGCGCGCCGGCATGACGATCCCCGCCCCGCCCCTCGCTGCGGCTGAAGGGTGGATTGACGAGTACGACCGTTGGTTGGATCGTGGATGGAAGCCGATCATGGATAAACTCGGCATCGTGCGTCGTCACGTCGCGGTTCGCGACAAGGGCCAGGAGTGCGGCGCGGTACGGGTCGCGCTCGTTAAGCGACACCGTGGCGCCCGCAGCGATCGCATGCGCCGCGAGCATGCCGGTGCCAGCCGATGGTTCGAGAACATGATCGTCGGCGGCAATCGCAGCGGCGCGGGCGGCGAGCCATGACAGAGCGGCCGGCGTGCTGAACTGCTGCATGTCGACCTGATGCTCGCTGCGATAGGTCTGGGTCGGCAGCGCCTTTTCGTAAGCGAGGAGGCCCGCGAAAACCTCCGCCGGATCCCGGCCATCGGCCCGCACGGCCAAATCCATCGCCTGTGCTGCTTCGAGCGCGTCATAAGCGTCGCGCATCGACCAGCATCCGTCCGCATCGGAACCGCCGAACGCTTCCGACATGAGCCGTTTGAGCAGCGAGCGGGTGACCGACTGTGGAGCGTTGAGCCAAGTCTTCAGCGCGACCGCCACACCGTGAAGGCGCTCGGCCTTTTCGCGGATAACGGAATCATGGTCTTGGGCGAGCTTGAGAAGCGGTAGGGTCATCGGAATCTCCTGAACGATCGCCGGGAGCACCTGCCTCCCGGCAACCGCTTCCTTCCCCCTCACCTCCGATCGGATGGCAGCAGGAAAAAGGGGGCCGCGACGGATGGCCGCGGCCCCAATCCGAAGACGAAGCGATCAGGCCGCGTCGGCGACCGGAACCTCCTCAGCCTCTTCGTCTGCCGTCCCTTCGTTGGTGGCCGTGTCCGCGATGGATACCTCCGCATCGTTCGCCGGCACGGGATCGGGATGCTTGAAGCGCATCGCGTCGGGCACCCAGGCGATGGCCTGCTCCTTGATGTCGGCTTCGACGATGATGTTGCCGACGAAGAGCTGCTCGGCCGAGCTGGCGAGCAAATCCTTCTTCGAGGCGCCATAGCGCTGGCGCAGCTCGCTGCCGCCGATCTCCTCGAACAGATCGAGGATCGCCGTCTTGGTGAGCCGCTTGAAATAATTCTTCGCGGTCGGACGCCACCAGGCAGCAACGTCGATGCCGAGCTTGGCGCCGAGATGATCGATGAAGCCGCTGCCGACGCTACCGGTTGGTGCCGCGTGCATCGTCCGGGCGACCGCCCAGCCGAGCCAGGCCGCCCGCGCCTCGTCGTTCAGCGCACAGAAGGCATCGTAGCGCCCGGTCACATCAATCTCGGCGTCGATCCAGCTGCGATCGAGACCGGCATCGAGCTTTGCGCATTCCTCGGCGGCGAGAGCCCCGCTCTCGAACCCGATCTCGAGCGAGGGTGCGGTGTTAGCGCTGAGTTCGCTCGCGAGATTGCTGCGCCCGTAACGCTGGAGCGCACCCTCGACCATGATGAAGGTGCCGACATCGAGCGCGAAGCGTGGATCGCTGGCGATATGGAGGCGAAGCAGTTCAGCTTTCATCATCGCAAGCTCGTTGGCGAGGCGCTGACTGATCGCGGGCCGGCTCGAACCGTTCCCGTCCTCAGCCTCGTCGTCGTCAGCATCGCCGTCCCCGACATTCTCGTCGACCGCTTCGGGAATGACATAGAGTTGCTCATGGATGCGCGGCTCGCCATCTTCGCCGATCACGACATAAGCGAGCGCAGCCGCCTTCTGCTCGTCGCTCACGACGGGCTGGCGCGCCTCAATGCCGTGCAGTTCGGTGTGCAGATCGCGGTAGCGGGCCTCGTCGTCGTCGGTGAGCCCTTCGCCATCCTCGATTTCCGCGGCCGCCTCGATGGCTTCCATCTCGGTCTGAATCTCGTCGCGCCGAGCCTCCTGCTCCTCGGTGAGCGGTGGCACGTCGCCACAAACCGGGCGGAGCCCCATGGTGTCGGTATAGGTCACTCGCGTCGCGGGCAGCACCCGGATATCGGCAAAGCCTTCACGCGCACGGATCTCTTCGGCCGCCGCGGCGAGTTTTTCCTCCGCGAGCCGGTCGACAAGGTCGCCGTCGAGCCAGTTTTCGCTTTCGCGATCCGAGAAGAGATCGGAATCGATACGGCCACCCGCCTCGACATAGGCTTCGCGGCCGATGAACACGGCTTTGGGATCGGCACCGCGATAGCTGCCCGACGCCAGTTCGTGCCGGATGCTGTAGACATCGCGGCCCTGATAGGTGTCGTTATACTTCTCGAAGACCCGGAGCTGCCGAACACTATCCGACGTGCTGGCATAGGCCTGCGCGACCTCGAGCGAGATCACGCCCTTGCGGAGCGCCTCGAAGATCGGGTCTGCGAGATTGGCAAGCCGGACGCGGCCTAGCACGAAGCGTTCGGTCTTGCCGAAGCGCGCAGCGACCTGCGCCGGAGTCTTGCCTTCCTTGTCGATCATGTTGTGAAAGGCGGTGCATTCGTCGGCCGCGGTCATGGGCAGTTTCTGGTTCTCGGCCAGGCTGAGTTCGATCGCGTCTTTTGCATCGGGCAGCACCATCACCGGGACACAGAAATCCGCGGGCAGTTTTCCCTTCTCGATCAAGCGGTGGACGCCCGCGAGCCGGCGGCCACCACCAAAGATGCTGTAATGCTCCTTCTTCCGCTTGACCGGCGTGCCGATCAGATTCTGGAGCACGAAGCCGGCCCCGCCGATCAGCGCTTCGAGTTCGGCGTCGGCGTCGGGATCGCTCTCGGTGCGGACATTGAGGTCCGAAGGCACGCAGTTGCGGGCAAGCGCGTAGACAATAGGATAGTTCATGGATGGTCTCCTCGCGGCGGAAGCCCGACCATTCAGGCCACCTGCCGCCGCCCACCGCTCCCTCCTCCCCTTTCCATCCGGAGCGTGTCGTTCCAGTCGTTGAGACCGTGCCAGGGCCAATCGGCGTCGATGCGACGGCCCGGCATCGTGTGCGCTTCCGTCGCAAGCGGGATCGCGAGATGTCCGGCGACGTCATTGTCGGGAAAGAGAAGTAGTCGCGTTACCGATCGGGGGATGGCGATATGGGGAAAGCGTTCGCTGCCGAGAGTTGCCCAGATCGGGATGCCCAGGAGGATCATCGCGGACATGGCGGTTTCAATGCCTTCGGCCAGCCCGAGCGTGTCGGTAGCGGCCGCCAGCCGGACGGCCCCGGCTCCAGGGCGACCCAGCAGCCGGCGCGGTTTGCCGAGATCGCGAGCGCGGCGTCCACGCGCATCGAGAAAGGTCCGTTGGATGGCGAGCAACCCGGAATCGTCTGTGACCGCGGCAATCAGCGCGGGCCGGAATATCGCCGCCGCCTTCTTGCCGAGCGGCGTTCGGTCATTGAAGCGGAGGCTTGCCGGGCAGATGTCGATAAACCGGTTGCGCAGATAGGTCTCAGCGAGCGAGCCGCCGGTGGAGCGGCTTCCGCTCCATAGCTCCCGCGCGCGCATTCTGAGCCATTCATCGAGTCCCTCGTTCGGCGATGCGCCCGATCCCGTGACTTCGAGGGAATGGGGTTCGAGCTGGCGGATTGCTCGCAACACATCGCGTCTGTCACAGCCCGCGAAGCATTTGAACAAGAGACGGCTTCGACCGACGCGAACCGAAAGACTGGGAATTCGGTCGGCGTGCGCCGGGCATCGACACATACCAAAACTGCCATGCCAGGTGCCGCCGAGCCGATGGACAAAATTAGCTCCCACAGACTCCAGGTCGCGGTTGCCGATTGCAGCGATAGGCATGGAAAATCTCACAGCTAAACCCCGCTCGAAAATCCACGCCCCCCTTTTCTCTTGCGCTCCACGGCCTGGAGCCCGGTTCGTTCGTTCGGGCAGAAAGGCGACGGCCGCACCTCGTGGCGCTCTCGGTGAAACAAGAATGCCGCGATGACATGACGCCTGAAGGCCGACGAGCATCACGCGATCGGCGACGGGTCGGCCACCGAGAAACAAGAATCAGTGTATCTTCCGAAAGAAAATCAAATCGTTGCAAGGTTGTTCGGGAATTCCAGTCCGACTACTCCCGTGTTAAGTTGGTCTCTGGAAGAGTCGCACACCGGCTCCATTGGCGGAACGCACGAGGAAATCGCCGGGCGATTCCGCCAGGATATTATGCTTGGGTCTGGAAAAAGGGGTGTTGTTTTGGAGAGCGTAAGGGGCTCGCCTTCACTTGGAGGCAAGCTGTACGATTTTGTCTGTTAGCGATGCTATAGAGCTGACCCACGAGCTCTGTGAGCGCCTGACACCTCGGCAGCGCGAATGCCTCCGCCACGTCTATCGGCTCAGAACTTCCAAGGAAATCGCCCTGGAACTGGGCTTGGGCGTGGGCACCGTTGACACCTACATCAGCGAGGCTGTCGCCATCCTGCGCGCCCGGAATCGCCGGCACGCAGCTGAACTCTTTCATAACTTTGAGGATGACCCGGCATCCCCCCGGAAAATGGAGGGGGAATATACCGGGGTAGGCAGGGGACGCCCCGATGAGTCACCGGAGAAGGCGGAAAACCCGGCCCGGTCCTGGGCTAGGTTGCTTCCGCTACGAACTATGGGAGTATCTGCAAATGACCTCAGCCCGTACCTCCGCTATTTCTGGCTCGTCCTCATTGCGATCGCACTTGCAACCGGCTTCGGCATGCTCGCCGTCGGGCTCGAAGTCCTCTCCAGGTTTCTCGGATAGCGGTGCGGTCGATGACGTCCGCGTCAAGGACCTCACCGAAGCCCTCTTCGGATACGAAAAGCTGCTGCAACAGATTTTCGCCGAAGGCGGACGGCTCGCGACTGCAGCGATCGAGGCGCAAACGCATCAGAATCTGTCGCCGCTGGTAGGTCATCAAATATTGTCGGCCATCACCAACGCCCAACTGTCGGTCACCGGAGCGCTCGGCTATATGGCTGAAGGACATCGGCAGCTCGAAGTGCTCGCGCAGAAGCTGGGTATCGATCCCCAGGCATTCGGGGATGTCGTCAAGCGCCCGAACGCAAAAGGTGCGGCGCCGCTCGAACTGGCGGCCTGATCCGTAAGATGCTCGACTGCTCGTGATCGTCATATTGGCATTTATGATCCTGCTCTTCCTCGCCTCTGGCTATGCGCAGTGGCGAGGAGGCGCTCCCGAAAAGCTTGCCGCAGCCTGCATGGTTGTCGCAATGCTCGGAACCTTTTGGGCGGGATTGAGCAGTCCATCCTATCGAGACGTTCAATGGGATATGCTGTTGATTGATTTCGGCCTCTTGGTGGCGCTTTCGGTTCTTGCAGGAGTTGCCGATCGATTCTGGCCGATCTGGCTGGCCGCCTTTCAGCTAGTCGCTGTGGCGGCTCATGGCGTCAGCGCGTATAATCCTAATATATTGCCCGTGGCTTACTGGTGGATCGTAGGGAAGATATCTTATCCGATGGTCGCAATCCTGGCGATCGGGACAAGGCGACATCATCGCCGAACGCGCTACGGCCTTCAGGAATACGCTTGGACGTATCAGCGGCATCGTGCCGCATCATTACGCGTGCAAGGGTGAGCGCCATATCCCGCTTAACCTGCCCGCTATGATTTTTACGTCTCTCGAACGGCTTCATGCTGAAGGCCAATATAGATGAACCCAGCGGTGAACGGCAGGCCGGGAGTTCAGAGCGCCCCAGTCGATCACGGGGTCGCGCAATAAGCGCCGATTGAGGAAGCTCGGCTCAAAGCTTTCCACAACTCTCCGGCACCAACGGCACGCCCGAACTGGAGTTTGAAACATGAGTGCAGACCATGGGCTGAGCGAACGGGCCTATACGAGCCTCAAATTCGATCTTATCGAAGGCCGGCTCCCGGCGGGGCGGATCAACATCGGGCAGCTTGCTGATCGATATTCCACGAGCACGACACCGATCCGGGAGGCGATGCTGCGTCTGGTTGGAGAATCGCTGCTCGATATGCCATCGGCTGGCGGCTTCGAAATACGCGCGCTGGACGAGGCGGCGGTTCGGCATCTCTATGTCCTGAGCCAATATGTCATGCTGAACGCAGCCGCCTGCCGGAGCCGCGTCCTGGTCGATCATGACTTCGAGGAAGAATCTATTGCCGGCGCCCCACCGGCGATCGAGTTGCTCTTCGACTCGCTTGCCAAAGGGACGCAGAACGCGGTCCTCGCGATTTTCGTTCGCAATCTCAACGATCGAATGCGTCGAATTCGACGCGCGGAAGAAGGTAAATTGAACGGATTGGGTCGAGAGTTCAGCACGCTACGTCGCCAAATCGAACATGGAAACAGACAGTCAATCAGGCGGTCCGTGATCGCCTATCACCGCCGGCGTATCCGGAATATCACTGAAATCATGAGCGCAATTCCTTGCTGACGCCGGCATATATTCCCAGATTGATGGCTCGGTTCATATATATAGGACAAGATCAGGAACATATATGTTTGGATATATGCTCAACTCCGGAGATTCTTTCCGTGCTGCAATAGAGCGGCAGAAAGGAGACTCTCATGGAGAAGGAACTGAACTATAGCGACGACGAGATGATCGATCTCGGCGCGATCACCGACGAGACGCACGGCTCGATCGACGGCTTCGATTCCGATGGGCTGCAGAAGCGGCTCGTTCTCGGCTTCCTCATCGACTGATGCGTTGGCGGGCGGTCAATGCACCGACCGCCCGCCCTTCACCGATCGATGTCTGCGAATCTTGCCCCTTGGATTTCCTATTGCAAGGTCGAGGATTGCACGATCATTCTCGATGTCCGCGCAAATCGCTATTTCATGGCTACCGAAGCTCTAGCCCGCGCCCTCGAAAATTCTGAGCATTCGGCGTTGCCTGGCAACTTGCGAGACAATTTCTTGCGGTCGGACGAGGCACACCAAAGCTATAGCACCGCCTGCGGCAATATCCCTGCGGCATTGGAACATTCGGCAGAGGCGGGTCCGACCTCCCCGGCCATGCCATCGATACTGACGGCAATCGCTATTATCCTCTCGATGCGCTTTCAATTGCGAGCCTTTAGTCTCGATCGGAATTTACAGAAGGTACAGCGGAACAATCGAGAATGTCTCGAAGGGAAGTCGGGCGGAAATCTGGGAGATTTGATTTCCGCATTCGAATGCGCCGAACGCTTGACTGTGGAACGAGACCGCTGCCTGCTTCGTTCGCTCGCGCTGCAATCCTTTCTTGCGAAATACGGACATGTCAGCGCTCTGGTGTTCGGCGTACGTCTCCACCCATTTCGCGCGCATTGCTGGCTTCAGCAAGATGCCACTGTCCTGAACGACACGATTGAGGTGATCGGTTCATTCCAAGCGTTGCGGACCGTTGCATGACGGCCGACTATGTGGCGATCTATTCGAGCACCTGTGGCCGCCATGAGGAACTCAGGAGAGCCGCCGCGCTGCTAAAAAAGTCGGCGCTGTCGACAGTCTTCGAAAGTGACCAGTTGCATGTTCTGGCCAGCCAAAAATATGAAACAAACTTGCTGCCGGACAAATCCGGGATCGTCATCGGCGATATTTTCCGCAGGTCCTTTCCATCGAAAGCATTCGACGGTACCGCGGAGGCAGCTTCGACTATTCTGATTTCGCTGCGCGCAGGCCGCTTGATCGATGACTATTGGGGTTCCTATGTCGTTTTCGACGTGCCGGATGGGGGTGAACATGCCTGCATCCGATCGCCCTTTGGGAGCGTGAATGCCTATGCTCTCGAATCCGATGGGATGGTCTATCTGGGATCGGACGCGGCAACAATTCTAATGCTAGCTGGTAGGCAGCGATCGATCGATTGGGAGACGGTCGCAAAACACGTCATCTGGGATGATTATTCCCACGAGCGCACCTGTCTAAATGGCGTCGAAGAACTTCGCTGTGGCGAGAGTGCGGTGCTGAGCCGGCTAGCTGAGAGCAGGACTTATAATTGGAGTCCGTGGAAATTCACCGCTCTTAGCGGTGCCATCAAGGATCGATCGGAGGCCATCGACCTAGTTCGTCGAGAGATTCTCAGATGCGTCAGCAATAGAATTGAGAAAGGCCGGGCGTACGCGATGGACCTATCGGGCGGGCTGGATTCCTCGATAATCGCCGCAGCGGCAATGATATACGGCCGGGATATCTCTGCGATCACGATGTATTTCGCCAACACGGAGGGCGACGAGCGCGATTTTGCCCGAAGCGTCGCGAATCTCCATCGCATTCCTCTCAGTGAAATTTCTCCCGACCCAGAGAAATTGGATATTCGCTGCCCGGCGAAGCTCCACTTGCCGAGACCTCACGGGAGATCCTTTGTCCAGGAGACTGACAGGTTGTCGCTTGAGCTTGCTGCATCCCAATCAATATCTGCTTTCGTAAACGGTCAGGGTGGGGATGCCGTATTTTGCCATCTTCAAAGCTCTGCTCCGGCAGTAGACGCTCTGCGGTCCGGCGACGCGGGCCCCGGTTTCATCGGCACAGCCTTTGAACTCGCCAGGGCAGCACAATGCAATGTTTGGGAGGTCGTGCAGAAGAGTTTGGCGAAGATGATCCGCGGCAAGCCAATCAATCATTGGAACGGGGATGTGTCCTTTATCTCTCATGACGCGCGCGAGTTGGAGCTCGACGGTTCGGCTCCGTGGCCGAGCGCGGATTACCGTCCCATGCCTGGCAAAGTCGAACAGGTGCACGGACTATATAATAGCTGCTACAACATGAACGGATATCGACGATCGGACACGCTCAAAGGGGTGTTCCCGCTTCTTTCTCAGCCCCTCGTGGAGGCTTGCCTTCGCGTGCCGAGCTGGACTTGGATCGGGCATGGTCGCAATAGACTGGTAGCACGACAGGCAATGGCGCCGGATCTCCCGCCAAAAGTTGCTTGGCGAATTTCCAAAGGAGGCCTGGGAGCGTTGCAACGACGATTGCTACGCAGGCAACGCGTCATCGCACGCGAAATGTTGATGGACGGTTTGCTCGGCCGAAACGGAATTATCGATCGAGACTTAATCGACGCCGAACTGAAAAGCGACCTTTCCTATCAGCACACCCAAATTGTACGGCTGCTACGCCTCTGCGATGTGGAGGCATGGTGCTCGGGAGCACCGTGATTTAGGATTGGCACGAAGGCATCTTCTCGCCTTTCCAGCGGTTCAGCTCGTCGAGTGTTCGAAGATAGATAGCACTCCGATGCGCCGGCTGCCATTTGACGTGATACTCGTCGGGGAAGATATACATGGCAATATCGCGTCCGTGCTCGCGCAGCGCCGAGACTGCGGCAAGGGCGGCCCTCGCCTCCCGATCGGCCGTCTGGATGACGATGCGCGCACAAATCGCATCGGCATTCATCGCAAGGCTCACGCGCCGCCAGCTCTCCTGGTAATCAGCGGACGGGAGGGGATATTCGTTCCGCTTCAGGAAATCGATATAAGCAGGGCCGACGGCCGTCTCGAGGATCGATGGATCTTCACAGCATGTGCTCAGAAGCGCGAGACCGAAGCGACGGGAGTGAATCAAGGCATAGGTCGCCGTCGAGCCGCCGTCGCTCAAGCCCGTGATTGCCAGATGATCTGTATCGATGGGATATCGGGAGACGACCAGATCAAGACCTTTCATCAGGGCGTCGTGAACGAACGCCCGATCCTTCCATTCGACCATCAGGTCCCGCACAGAGAAGGGACGCCCTGCTCGCATCATCTGAAAACGATAGCTTGGCGGGCGATTGAAACTGAGAACTGCGAAGCCCTGTGCCGCCATAGCCTGAACCGGGTATTCGTCACCCGTTCCACCCCGGAGGAAGCCTCGGCTATTATATTGCACCACGACCAGCGGAAACTTCTCACCGCCCTTCATTGAAGTCGGCAGGATAAGATCTCCAAAGACTTCGGTCCCATGCTCATTGGTCCAGTGGAGCCTGGTGACGCCAGCTAAGACTAGGTTATCCCATTCGGGATTGAGATCGATAAGACTCGTCAGGCCTCCCGTTTCTGGGTCGACCTCGACAATATCGCGAGGATTCAGCGACGTTTCGCGACCACATATCAGCCGCGCGCCCGCATCACACCCCCCGATTGCGTCGTCGACCACGCGGAGCTTTTGAATCTGTCCGGCCTCAACATCCCAGCGATAAATAGCTGTCTGCGAGTTTGCGAAGCCTTCGCGGCGTACGAAAATTACAATATTCCCGCGCGAAAGCATCCATGCTCCCGCTATGCCCTTACATGATGGATCTACGCACGGAATGTCGCGGCCATGGATCCGCGCTCGCAATGCGCTTTGACCGCCGTACCCAGGCTCGGTTTCGATAATGACACCTGAAGCGGGCTTGGTCGAAACGAGGTCTACGATCGCCTCTGTATTCCCGTCTTCAAGAACCCGGATCTGACTTACGCGATTGTGAATCTGCCCCCGTGGATAAGGGTGCAACTCGGCAACCATCCAGAATCTATCATCGTATAGGAAGCCTTTCTTCCCTTCTTCCGCGATGCCGGCGCGAGCTGCCCGAAGTTGCTCGTCACGAGCATATTCCAGGATTGCGCTTGGCTTCCATTTGAACTCGACGACATCAGCGGCGCTATCGGTTAGGGCCCGCGCAGCGCCACCCTTTGGTGACACGATCCACAGGCGCGTGACGCCTTCATCGCGCCGAAGGAAGGCTATCCATCGTCCATCCGGCGACCATCGGGGCGTCAAAGGCACAGGCGTACCTGCCGGAAAGCCGTTGAGGCCGTATAACTCAAATGATCCGCGAGCGAACTCCCCTCCTTCGTCGAGAAGTTCCGGTGCGCTGTTTTCCGCCGCCAGCGAAAAGAGCATCAGTCCCTGACAATAAGAGTTGCTGGACGGCTCAGCTTGTCGGACTTGGACCGCAAGATGCTGACCGTCCGGCGACAATGCGAAGCCGGGAGCTCCGGACTCGAATATCTCGCTACCTCCAAAGTCGCGAAGTCGTATCAGATCATTCGTTATCACCGTGCGTTTCGGGGCGATGACCCGTTCGGGGATTTGCAGGGATTGGCAGGATGGCCGATTGACGCGGGCGACGGACGTATCAACAGTTTTACCGGCAGCCTGAACGATGCCGCCGGCAAATATCATGCATGCGAGTGCAGTCACGCGAGCTAGGCGAAGCGCCCCCGACAGGTTTTGCCGACAAAGGCCGATCGACCGGACCGGCATCAAAACACCTTTGACAGCGAGAGCGCCAGAAAACGTCCCATCGGTGAATAGTTGGTGGAATCATAAGGTTCGCTGTAGGGTGCGGCAGCGAGATAAGGCGGGCGTTCGTTGAACAGATTTTCCGCGACAAGCCCAATGCGCAGCCCATCAAGCCAAGGAGTAGAACTCCCGATCTTGTAACTGATGGAAGCGTCTGCGGTTATCATCGCGCTTCCACGAGATTCGATCGCCGTGCGTCGGTCGTCGACGCCGCCAATGTAATTGAGATAGGCGAATATCTGGAGAGCCTGCCCTTCCCATCCGACACTGCCACGTCCGCGAAAATGGGGCGGGTTCCAGATAGACCCAGCCAGATCAAAATAGCCCAGATTGGAGTTATTCTTCTGCTTGCTATGCAGCCAGCTCAGGTTGGCCGCACCGACCAGCGCACCGTCATTCAGTTCGTGCCGATATCTTACGGTGGCGTCGATCCCGGATATCTTCTGCACGGCCACGTTACGGTTGTGATTGTCGATGAAATAGAGAACCCGTGACGGATCGACCGGATTCCCCGTGTAGTTTGTGAACCCTGATCCGGCGTCCTCGATCGCCGAGCGTATCTGTCCTGTGGCAGGATTTCGCGTCACATAGTCTGCGTGAATGGAATTTAAGGCGTCGGAAAAATTGCCGATCGGGGTGATCACGCGGTCGCGATATTTGACGCGAAAAACTGTGATTTCCGCCGTCAGTCCGGGAACTGTCGCCGGATGCAAAGCCAGCGATCCTGAAACGCTCGTTGCACGCTCCGGCTTTAGAGAGTCCGACCCGCCGGAAACCACTAAGCCGGTCGCACCAGGAGAGGTACTTCCACCCGTGAAATAGCTTGCCGGCAGGAGATACGCACGCCGGGGCTGAAATTGCATCGCGAGCGCCGGTGCCTTGAATGATCGGCCCCACGAGAACTTCAGATCGACCCAGTTGTCGGGCGAATAGACGATGCCGAGCTTAGGCGTGCTCACGCTGCCGATCTGTTTGTAGTCATCCAGTCGAGCCGCTGCGGTGGCAACGAGGGAATGGATACCCGGAACCTCGTTCAGGACCGAGAAGAGAGGGATCTGGAGTTCCCCGAAGAGGAAACGGTCGGTTTGGCTTCCCCCATAGGACGACGTATCCCCGCGAACATCAAAACGATTCCGACGGTAGCCGCCTCCCAGAACGGTCCTTAGCTGGCCGCCGGGAAGCGTAAACAATGCCCCTTCCGCGTACGCTTCCACCGCCCGCAACGAGTGGCAATAGCAGGCCGTTTCGCGCGAGAGTTCCACGCCGCCGAGGAAGGCACCGGCGACCAGATCGGTCTGGGTACGTGCGTAGGTCGCGGATAGGCTCAACCTCCAATCGCCGGCGATGGGCGTCTCGAACGTCGGTGTTACGGATAGAGAGCGGTCTTCTGCATCACTGGTGCTCAGGCCACCGTAAATACCGAAGCGGGCAGCCTGACGCCGCGCGGCGAATGTCCCGTCGATGGTGAGCCGAGCGTCGCTCCCGACCTGTTGCGACGCGCTAGCGACAATGGAGTGGGTGCTTTGCCCGCGTATCAGTTGATAAGGGTCGCCCAAGTCTTCGGTATAGGATCGGTCTTTCGCCTCGACCTTGGCGTTGCGCCGATAGCCGTATGCGACGATGATGTTTCCGGTTTGCCATTCGCTTCCTGCGACCGCCTGATATTGCTGACTAAGCCCGCCACCGTCGGTCGCGCCGCCGACACGGGCATTGAGCGCCAAGCCTTCGAACGACCGGCGAAGGATGACATTCACGACGCCCGCTACGGCGTCCGAGCCATAGAGTGCCGACGAACCGTCGGGCACGACATCGATCCGCTCGATTGCCTCAATCGGGATCGCCGAAATGTCGATTCCCTGAGCAAGGCCGCCGAATGAAAGCCTGTGCCCGTTGAGCAGAGTGAGCGTGGCGTCTGCGCCGAGCCCCCGCAGATTGACGGCGGAACCGCCAGTGACGTTTTGATTTCCGATCCCGCCCGAGGATGCACCGAGACCAACGCCGGGGTTCTGGCCCCCGCTAAAATTCTGCGGCACGGATCGCAAAACCGCGCCCAGGTCGCCAAACCCCGCTTGCTGAATTTCTTCGCGTTCGATCTTGATTTCGGGCGAGGCGATGCGCGCGCCCTTGACGCGCGACCCCGTTACCGTGATGACCTGTTCCGACGTCTCGCCGTGATCACCCTCGCGAGATGCCTTGGCCCGAACGATCACAATCGCGCTTTTCGTGAACTGCGCGCGGAGACCGGAACCTTCTACTAGCCGATTGACCGCCTCCTCAGGCGTGAAATTTCCCACCAGAGGCGGTGCTTTGCGCCCTTCGACTGCTTTTCTATCGAAGACAATGGTCTTGCCAGAATTCCGGCGGACGGCGTCCAGCGAGGATCCCAGATCCTGGGCCGGCAGATCATAGTTGGCGGTGCTGACGATTTCCGCGGCGCTGACCGATGCGAATGGCGCAAAACTGGCGGTCGCGGCGAGCATGAAGCCCGCCACGCTGGAACGATACTGCATGGGCTCTCCCCCTGATGGTGGCGGGGCTTATTTCGCCGGCGCCTACAAGGGGTGAGCGTTTCGTGACATGCGAAGGGTAGTCGGGACGCACTAATTCCGAGGATGGCTCAAAATGATGTGGTTGTCCTGGCGGGTTAGCTGCAGATCATATAGCTTTGCCAGGTTGTCAGCGAGCATCTCAGGGTTGTCCGCCTCGTTTAGCCCCGACACCATACGACGCTCGATGACCGGATCTTCCAAGATGATCTGGATCGTTGACCGACTATTCGCCGCGGCGATGACATCCATTACGCGCGTATCCCGCCCCCCGATCTTGGCATCCGTCCAATCGGACTCTTGCTCGTGCTTCCGGACGGTAGCCAAGTTGCCAGAACCTTCGCTCGTATAGCGAAGCTCGTCGCCCGGTTCGAGCCGGACCGTTCCGGCTTTCCCGGACGTTTGAGGTCGTCGCACATCAACTGCGCCGCGCAGAAGATGAATCTCCACAGTAGTGGCATCACGATAGGCGACGTCGAAGACGGTCCCGACGGCGACGATCTCGCTATCGCCGGCATTGACAATAAACGGCCGGGTTTCGTGGGCGACATCGAACCGAGCGCGGCCGCGCGCTAGCCGAAGCCGACGGTCGTTCGAACGAAACCAGGCCCGGATCGAAGTGTCGCTGTCCAAGGTCAGGCGGGATCCATCTGGAAGTAAAACCTCGCGTATTTCGCCGGGGGCCGTATAATATTCCAGCGATGCCTCGGGCTGGTTCTGCGCGATTTGCGTTGCGTCAGACCAGAGGACCGGCGCCCCGCTCATCCGCCACGCAACGAAACCGATGAGCGCCACGCATCCGATGGCCGCGATCCATATCCGCTTTGCGGTACCTCGCACCGGTTTCGGCGGCGGCAGATTTTCCCAGTCGACGCGTTTTCCTGCGGAATGGAGGCTGGCGATACGATTGTAGGTCGCGCGGTGAAGCGCGCCGCGTGCGAGCCATCGCTTAAACTCCCGCTCGTCATCCTCACTCACATTCTCATCATTCATGATGACGAACCATTCGCCGGCCTCCCGGCGGAGCTGATCTTGCTCAAAGCGGTGATGGTGCGTTTCAGCCATTGGCATTCACCCTGTGGTCGAGATAAAGCAGTGCCTTCTTCATATGATATTTGACACCGTCGACGGAGATATCGAGCTTCTCCGCGATTTCCTGATAAGTCAGTTCTTCCTGGCGATGTAGCCGGAATACGTCTCGCGTCCGCGATGGAAGCTCGGAAAGCGCCTCTTCGTAGCGCCGCATAAAGTCCGACGCTTCCATCATCCATTCCTGTTCGGGATCAACGCATAGCTCGTAGGCTTCGTCGACCGGAACATGGTTTGCCCGATCATGGGCGCGGGGACGATGTGTGCGCTCCCACAGAATGCCGCGGGCGATTGTGCGGAGATAGGCTGCAGGCGTCCGTAGCCTACTCTTTGGTTGCGCCTCGACGAAGCTGACAAATGTGTCCTGAACAAGGTCGTGCACCTCATCTTGATTCCGGATCGATCGGCGTATGAAGCGTGCGAGGCGCGGCGCTTCCGACCGAAATAACCGGTCGATCAGCCTATCGTTTTCGGAAGATTCCGGCACAGGAGAGCGATCATCGTCGGATCGGTTCATGCCATGACGTCCGTTGCAGAACGCCTTGGGCGCAGAAACAAGGATTGGCTATGTCGTGACATGAGATAGAAGCCGATCAGCAAAGCATGACGCAGCATTGCCCTGTGCGGGCCAATTGCGTAGCGATGTGACGGCCGACCCGGATAGTCGGGCGCATGTAGATCAGGAGATGAAAACTCTCATCTCCTACGCCTATCATGGCGGGCCAACCGGCGGCATGCAATAGTGAACTTCCAGCGAGGAAGCGTCCTCGAACTCCGTTGGCCGAAGCTGGACCAGGCGCAGCGACAACCAGGATGAAATTCATGGCTTGTCCTTCCTGCATGACCGAGCCACGTCAGACATTGGGCGAGGCGTGATTGTTCGGCTGGATATTCAGGGCCCGGTCGAGCGTGACGAGAGCCGCGGCGAGTTCGAGGCGGACCGCGTCCTCGGAAATCGCAAGCTGCGCCGCGATCGAGGGATAATCGAGGCAATCACGGCAGTGCAATGTGAACACTTCGCGAGCTAATAGCGGCAGCTCGGCAATGGCGGCCGCGAGGTGTTCGGGGTCGATACCGGGGGGAATTTCATCGCCAATGCTCACCCCTACCTCGGGCGTCCAGCTGCGCACGAGGGTCTCCATGAGCTTTATTGGGGCGGCGCTATCGGCCTCGACGTTGAGTATCGCTTGTACGCGTGCGAGAAGTTCGCGGCGTCGCCGCCGGCGGCCGAAACCGCCAACCAATCTGGCATCGTCGATGAGTTGATGGCGCAGATCTTTGAGCAGCGCGTATAGATGGGCGGGTCCCATTGATAAATCCTTGGCTGGAGCCGAGATCCGGCGGCGCATCGCCCGCCTCCCTCAGTTCCCCCCATCCACCTCCTCTCCACAAATCTCGAATTAGGCAGCGGCACGTCGATGCCTGCCGAAGGTAAGATCATTCCCTCATCGTTGTTTGCATGACGGCGAAGGGAAATATTGATCGGGTCGGATGCACAGATAGATACCAGGCTGGGTCCACCACCGCGAAGAACGCCATCGAACGAAGGCATGATCGATGCCAGACCCGTTTCCCAATCAGCCAGAAGCGATTTCGATCGAACCATTGACGGTCCGGATTTCTACCGCCGTCCAGCTCACCGGCATCAGTAGATCCAGGATTTACGAATTGATTGAATCGGGCGACCTTGAGACCGTCAAGGTCGGCCGATCCACGCTCATTCCCTATAAGAGCCTTAAGGCGCTCACTCGAACCTAGCTGCTCGAACCGCTGCTCCTCCGAAATTCTGGGCGAAGGATTTGCGCGCCATCGCGCAATTGGTCGAGATAATCGGACCAATGCTGCATCATGCGAACCCGCTCCTCCCAATATTCGCCGCGCGTGTAAGTACGCCTCACCATCGAGGTGTCGAGATGCGCGAGCTGCCTTTCGATCGCATCCGGGTTCCAGATGCCCATCTCGTTGAGGAGCGTCGCAGCCGTTGCCCGGAACCCATGCGCGGTCATCTCGTCACGGCTATAGCCAAGCCGGCGGAGCGCGGCGCTGACGGTATTTTCCGACATGCAACGAAGAGGGGTCCGGAACGAAGGGAATAGATACTGCCCATGGCCAGTCAGCGCATGGAGTTCCTCGAGAATGCTCAGAACTTGTCGCGATAGCGGCACGCGGTGCGGACGGCGCATTTTCATCTTCTCCGCCGAGAGCGACCAGATGGCCGTTTCGGTTTCGATCTCCTTCCATTCGGCTTTGCGCAGCTCTCCAGGGCGGACGAACAGATGCGGTGACAATCGAAGCGCGATCGCGGTGATTTCGTGCCCCGCATAGCCGTCGATCGCACGCAATAACGCACCAGCATCCTTCGGAGTCGTCACCGCAGCGTGATGCTTGACCTTCGGCGTGGTCAGCGCGCCGCGCAGATCTGCCGCAACATCGCGGTCCATTCTGGCAGTAGCGATCGCGTAACGGAACACCCTGCTAAGCACGCTCCGCATTCGCCGCGCGCTCTCATAGCGTCCTGTGGCCTCTACCTTGCGTAGCACGGCCAAGGCTTCCTGCGGCGTGATCTCGGAGATCGGGCGGTTGCCGATCATCGGATTCGCTATCCCGAGCAGCCAGCGGATCTTGCGGAGCGTTACCGGCGATCGCTCCTCACGTTCATTTTTCGCTGTCCATTCTTCAGCGATCGCTTTGAAGCTGTTGTCGGCGGCAATTTTCCGCGTAATACGTGCAACGCGCTTCTCTGCCGCAGGGTCGATCCCGCCAGCCACCTTCTTGCGAGCGGCATCGCGCAAGCCGCGGGCGTCGGCAATTCCGACCTCGGGCCATGAACCGAAATAGAGAGTTTTCTGCCGGCCAAGGTGGCGGTAGTTCATTCGCCAGAGTTTTGATCCATTTGGCTGGACGACGAGGTACAAGGCTTCAGAATCGGCCATTTTATAAGCCTTTTCCATAGGCTTGGCGTTGGAAATCTGGATGTGGGTCAGCGACATGATGGTTCTACCTTCAAGGGGCTGAACGGAACCATCAAAAAGACCATCAAAGCTGATGGTATGCTGATGGTTCCGGGTGGATCAGCCCGGATTCCATTCAGCGATTCTCATCGAAAATATGCTGTAAAACCAGCCGCTTGCTGGACTTCCCCGGACGTCGCCGGAAAAGTCTCTGGTGCCCAGAAGAGGACTCGAACCTCCACGACCTTGCGATCGCCAGCACCTGAAGCTGGTGCGTCTACCAATTCCGCCATCTGGGCACGGGGTAGGAGCGGGCGCTTAGCGGCGCGTATGTCGGCTTGTCAACCGCATCGGACGAGCCGAGGTGCATTTTATCGCAAAGCCGTCGGTTTCGCGTCACAATGCCGTCCTCGCCCCTTGCTCCCCTCTCCGCTTCGCGGCATGGGGAAGGCCGTCGGCGCGCCCCGCGCCATCCAGAGAATCGATCACAGGCGGACGACATGCAGAAACTCGACGGGCAATTGATCACGGTATTGGGGGGCGGCGGCTTCCTCGGCCGCTATGTCGTGCAGCGCCTGCTCGCGCGCGGCGCACGCGTCCGCATCGCGCAGCGCGAACCGCGCGCCGCGACCTTCCTGAAACCGCTCGGCGGTCTCGGCCAGACACAGTTCGTGGCATGCGATGTCCGCGATCCCGCCAGCGCCCTCCGCGCCGTGCAGGGCAGCGACGCCGTCATCAACCTCGTCGGCGCGTTCGGCGACATGCAGGCGGTGCAGGCCGACGGCGCCGGCCATGTTGCCGCGGCCGCCAAGGCTGCGGGCGCCGGCGCGCTCGTCCATGTCTCGGCGATCGGCGCCGATCCCGAAAGCGCCTCGGCGTACGGCCGCAGCAAGGGCGACGGCGAAGCGGCGGTTCGCGCGGCCTTTGCCGACGCCGCAATCCTGCGCCCGTCGATCCTGTTCGGCCGCGAGGACCATTTCATCAACCGCTTCGCGGGGATGATGCGCATGGCGCCGGTCGTTCCGGTTATCGCGCCGAATGCGAAGTTCCAGCCGGTCTATGTCGGCGACGTCGCCGATGCGGTGGTCGCGGCGCTGGGCGATGGCGCCACGGGCAAGACTTTCGAACTCGGCGGGCCACAGGTGCTGACGATGGGTGAGCTGCTGCGCTGGGTCGCCGATGCGACCGGCCGCTCGCCCTTGTTCGTCGACGTGCCCGATTTCGTCGCCTCGTCGCTCGCGAGCGGCTTCGGCTGGGCGCCCGGCGCGCCGATCACCAAGGATCAGTGGCTGATGCTCCAGCGTGACAATATCGTTGCCGAGGGCGCCGTGGGGCTGGCCGAGCTCGGCGTCACGCCGACCTCGCTCGCCTCGGTCACCGAGGGCTGGCTCGTCCAATATCGCCGCCATGGGCGTTTCGCCGCGGTCGCTTCGCGATAATGGGCATCTGGCTGACCGCAATCATCCTCGGCATCGTCGAGGGTTTGACCGAGTTTTTGCCCGTCTCCTCGACGGGCCACCTCATCCTCGCTACCGAATTGCTCGGCTACGACGCCGCGCGCTGGGCGATCTTCAACATCGCGATCCAGCCGGGGGCGATTCTTGCGATCGTCGTCCTGTACCGGAAACTGTTCTGGGAGATGTTCACCGGGTTTTTCCGGCGCGATCCCGTGGCGATCGCCTTTGTGCGTAACCTGCTGCTCGCCTTTTTCCCCGCGGTGATCCTCGGCCTCGCCTTTGGCGATTATATCGAGCTGCTGCTCGAAAATGCCGTCGTCGTCGCCTGGGCGCTGATCATCGGCGGCTTTGCCATCCTGCTCGTCGAGCGTTTCGCCAAGACGACGGACGTCGGCGGCGTCGCGAATGTGTCGGCGCGGCAATCGATGCTCGTCGGGCTGGTCCAGTGCATCGCGATGATCCCGGGCGTCAGCCGCTCGGGCGCGACGATCCTCGGTGCGATGTCGTTCGGGGTCGACCGCAAGACCGCCGCCGAGTTCAGCTTCTTTCTCGCGCTCCCGACGCTGACCGGCGCGACCGTGCTCCAGCTGTTCAAGCACCGCGACGCGATCACGACCAACGACCTCAGCCTGATCGCGGTGGGCTCGCTCGTCTCGTTCGTCGTCGCCTGGGCGGTGATCAAGGCGTTCCTCGCGGTCGTCACGCGTTACGGCTTTGCCCCCTTCGCCTGGTATCGAATCATCGCGGGCGTCGCGGCGCTGATCTGGCTCGGCATGAGATAGGGCCGATACGGTATCAATTGACGAAAGATAATTGCGCGAACCTATTTTGGGGAAAAATCACCCTCCTTTTAGGTTAGTAATACTGTCCTAACTTGCAATTTGGTCGTGACAGGCCAATTTTGCCCATGCAATTCGCCTATCCAGAAGAGGATATTGCATGGCTTCCGATCGCATGCTCCAGTTTGTGGAGCGTGAACAATCCTATCCGGACAAGCGCTCCGCCGAAGAACGCGCGCGCGACTTTCGCGAGATCGCCGAGCGCTACGCCGCGCCCGACGCCGACGCACAGGCGGCGCGCTGCTCGCAGTGCGGCGTGCCCTATTGCTCGGTGCACTGCCCGCTCCACAATCACATTCCCGACTGGCTGCGCCTGACCGCCGAGGGGCGGCTGCGCGAAGCCTATGAGCTCAGCAACGCAACCTCGACGATGCCCGAGATCTGCGGCCGCATCTGCCCGCAGGATCGCCTGTGCGAAGGCAATTGCGTGATCGAATTCTCGGGCCATGGCGCGGTGACTATCGGCAGCGTCGAGAAATATATCACCGACACCGCCTGGGCCGAGGGCTGGGTCGAGCCGCTGCACGCGGGCGCCGCGACCGGCCAGTCGGTCGGCGTCATCGGCGCCGGGCCCGCAGGCCTCACAGCCGCCGAATATCTGCGCGCCGCGGGGCACGAGGTCCATGTCTATGATCGCCACGACCGCGCCGGCGGGCTGCTCACCTATGGCATCCCCGGCTTCAAGCTGGAGAAGGATGTCGTGATGCGCCGCATCGACCGGCTGGTCGAGGGCGGCATTCATTTCCACCTCGGCTTCGCGGTCGGCGAAGACGCGACGCTCGATGCACTGCGCCAGAAGCATGACGCGATCCTGATCGCGACCGGCGTTTACAAGGCGCGCGAGATCAACGTGCCGGGCAATGCCGCCGACGGCGTGATCGCGGCGCTCGACTATCTGATCGCGTCGAACCGCAAGAGCTTTGGCGACACCGTCCCGGCGTTCGACGACGGTCGCCTCGATGCGAAAGACAAGCATGTCGTTGTCATCGGCGGCGGCGACACCGCGATGGACTGCGTCCGCACCGCGGTGCGCCAGGGCGCGAAGTCGGTGAAGTGCCTCTATCGCCGCGACCGCGAGAATATGCCGGGGTCGCAGCGCGAGGTCGCGAACGCCGAAGAAGAAGGCGTGGAATTCGTCTGGCTCTCCGCCCCCGAAAGCTTCACCGCCGACAAGCATGTGAAAGAGGTCGCGGTTGCGGGCATGCGCCTCGGCGCGCCCGACGCGAGCGGGCGCCGCAGCCCCGAAGCCGACCCCGGCCGCAAGTTCGACGTGCCCGCCGACATGGTGATCAAGGCGCTGGGCTTCGACCCCGAGGAGCTGCCGCACCTGTTCGGCTCGCCCGACCTGTCGGTCACGCGCTGGGGCACTTTGCGCGTCGATCACCAGACGATGATGACCAGCCTGCCCGGTGTTTTCGCGGCGGGCGACATCGTGCGCGGTGCCAGCCTGGTCGTCTGGGGCATCCGCGACGGACGCGACGTCAGCGAACAGATGGCAAAGTGGTTGAAAGCCAAAGCGAAAAGCGAAAAGAAGGCGGCATGACCAACAGGGAAGGAAATATATGATGCCGTCGTTCCAATCGATCCTGCTTGCCGGTGCTGCCGCGATGCTGCCGCTGGGCGCATCCGCCCATGCCGCGCAGAAGGAAGCGCCGGTCGCCGAGGTCGTCGCGGCGCCCGTCGAGGATGAGACCGCCGCCCCGTACGACAGCGAAGCCGCTGCCGCCGAGGCCAAGGCGAAGATGCAGAAGGAAATGGACGAGGCGATCGCCCTCGTCGAAAAAATGTTCGACACGAGCAGCCTGCCGCCGATCGACCCTGCCCGCCTGACGCTCGCAGAGCAGACGACCGCCGCGCTGATCCCCGCCGGCAGCATCGAGAAGATGGTCGACAATCTCTACGGCAAGATGTTCAAGACGATCATGGGCGAGTTCGGCGGCCAGTCGGACCTGATGCTCTCGATCCAGACCGGCGTCGAAAGCGAACAGATCGCCAAGCTCGACGAAGCGACGAAGGCCAAGGTCGCCGACATGTTCGACCCGCACCGCAAGGAACGCGAAGACCAGATCACCAAGGTGATCAAGCCGCTGATCAGCGAAGTGCTGGGCGACATGGAACCGCCGATGCGGAGCGGCCTCGCCAAAGCCTATGCGCGCAAGTTCACCGGCGCGCAGCTCACCGACATCAACGGCTTCCTCGCGACGCCCACCGGCACACTCTACGCCAATGAATGGATGGCGCTGCAGGCCGATCCCGAGGTGATGCTCGCGGTAATCAAGGCGGTGCCGCCGCTGATCACCAAATTCATCGACCGCGCGCCCGAACTCGAGAAGGATTTCAAGGATCTGCCGAAGGAAAAGCAGCTCTCCGACTTCGACGACAAGGAACTCGCCAAGCTTGCCAAGCTGATGAAGGTCGATGTGAAGCTGCTGAAGGAACAGCGCGACCAGTGGAACAGCGCGACCGACGATGCCGTCGAAGCGACCGAGGCGGTCGCGGTTGAAGCTGCCGACGATTATGCTGTCGATGCGGCTGCCGATGTGGCGACTGCAGCTGCCGCCGCCGAAGCCGTGGACGCTGCGGTCGTTGACCCCGCCTACGACCGCGGCAACTGGTCGGCCGCCGACCTGAAGCGCGTCGAGGAACTCGAAACCGCTTACGAAAACGCCTCGCTCGCCGCGCAGCAAGCCGCCGAGGAAGCGGAGGCGAATGCGAGCAAGCGTTCAAAACTGCCCAACAACTAGACACCTACCCGTCAGGACGACAATGATGACCCACTATCCCACCCCCGATCACGCGCGGCTCGAAGCCGAAGGCATGTATCGCCCCGACATGGAATCCGATGCCTGCGGCGTCGGCATGGTCGCGGCGACCGACGGCAAGCCGTCGCGCCGCGTCGTCGAGGCGGCGATCGAAGCCTTGCGCGCCGTCTGGCACCGCGGCGCGGTCGACGCCGACGGCAAGACCGGGGATGGGGCGGGCATCCACGTCGACCTGCCCGTCCGCTTCTTCGACGATGCGATCGCAGCATCAGGCCACAAGGTGCGCCCGAACCGTCTCGCCGTCGGCATGGTCTTCCTGCCGCGCACCGACTTGGGCGCGCAGGAAGAATGCCGCACGATCGTCGAGGCCGAGATCATCGACGCGGGCTTCACCATCTACGGCTGGCGCCAGGTGCCCGTCGACGTCTCGGTGATCGGCGACAAGGCGCAGCGCACGCGCCCCGAGATCGAGCAGATCATGATCGCGGGCCCCCTGCCCGACGAACAGTCGATCGCCGAGTTCGAAAAGCAGCTCTATCTCGTCCGCCGCCGGATCGAGAAAAAGGTCATCGCGGCGCAGATCGCCGACTTCTATATCTGCAGCCTGTCGGCGCGCTCGATCATCTACAAGGGCCTGTTCCTCGCGGAAAGCCTTGCGGACTTTTATCCCGACCTCACGAACAAGCTGTTCGAGAGCCGCGTCGCGATCTTCCACCAGCGCTATTCGACGAACACCTTCCCGCAATGGTGGCTGGCGCAGCCGTTCCGCTGCCTTGCGCATAATGGCGAGATCAACACGATCCGCGGCAACAAGAACTGGATGAAGAGCCACGAGATCAAGATGGCGAGCCTCGCGTTCGGCGAGCATTCGGAAGACATCAAGCCGGTGATCCCTGCCGGCGCGTCGGACACCGCTGCGCTCGACGCGGTGTTCGAGGCGCTGTGCCGCGCCGGCCGCGACGCGCCGACCGCGAAGCTGATCCTCGTCCCCGAGGCGTGGACGACCGAATGCGACGTCCCCGACAACCACCGCGCGATGTACTCCTACCTCGCCAGCGTGATGGAGCCGTGGGACGGCCCTGCCGCGCTCGCGATGACCGACGGCCGCTGGGCGGTCGCGGGCATGGACCGCAACGCGCTGCGCCCGCTGCGCTATACGCTCACCGCCGACAATCTGCTCGTCGTCGGCTCCGAAAGCGGCATGGTGCTGCTCCCCGAGGCGAGCATCCGCAAGAAGGGCCGCCTCGGCCCCGGCCAGATGATCGCGGTCGATCTCGACGACGGCACGCTCTACGAAGACCTCGCGATCAAAGACAAGATCGCCGACGCGCAGGATTATCGCTCGCGCGTCAAGGGTTTCCGCACGATGGCCGACTTGCCGAAGGGCGGTAAGGCGAGCCTGCCGCAATGGGACCGGAGCGAACTGCTGCGCCGTCAGGTCGCCGCCGGGCTGACCATGGAGGACATGGAACTGATCCTCTCGCCGATGGTCGAGGACGCCAAGGAAGCGATCGGCTCGATGGGCGACGATACGCCGCTCGCGGTCATCTCCGACAAGCCGCGCCACGTCGCGCAATTCTTCCGCCAGAATTTCAGCCAGGTCACCAACCCGCCGATCGACAGCCTGCGCGAACGGCATGTGATGAGCCTGAAGACGCGCTTTGCCAACCTCGCGAACATCCTCGACGAGAAAGGCCAGAGCGACCACGTCCTCGTGATCGACAGCCCCGTGCTCGTCGGCGACGACTGGGATCGCCTCCGCGCCTATTTCGGCGATGCGGTCGCCGACATCGACTGCACCTTCGCCGCGGGCGGCGATGCGTCGACGCTGCGCGAGGCGATCGCGCGCGTTCGCCGCGAGGCCGAGGATGCGGTGCGTGCGGGACGCTCCGAACTGTTCCTGAGCGACCAGTCGATCGGCGAAGGCCGCGTCGGCATGGCGATGGTCCTCGCCGCCGCCGCAGTCCACACGCATCTCGTCCGCAAGGGACTGCGAAGCTACGCCTCGATCAACGTCCGTTCGGCCGAGGTTCTGGACACCCACGCCTTCGCGGTGCTCGTCGGCGTCGGCGCGACGACCGTCCACGCTTATCTGACCGAAGCGGCGATCGCCGACCGTCAGGCGCGCGGGCTGTTCGGCGAGCTGAGCCTCGACGACTGCCGCCTGCGTTTCCGCAAGGCGATCGACGACGGGCTGCTCAAGATCCTCGCCAAAATGGGGATCGCGGTGATCTCCTCCTATCGCGGCGGCTATAATTTCGAGGCGGTCGGCCTGTCGCGCGCGCTCGTCAACGACCTGTTCCCCGGCATGCCGGCAAAGATCTCGGGCGAGGGCTATCAGTCGCTCTTCATCAACGCGACCGACAAGCATAGCGCGGCGTTCGACAAGCGCGTCACCACGCTGCCGATCGGCGGTTTCTATCGCCAGCGCGCGGGCGGCGAGGCGCATGCCTATTCGGCGCAGCTGATGCATTTGCTCCAGACCGCGGTCGCGACCGACAGCTATTCGACCTATCTGCAATTCGCGCGCGGCGTCGCCGACCTGCCGCCGATCTATCTGCGCGACCTGATGGAGTTCAACTATCCGGCGCAAGGCGTCGCGCTCGACAGCGTCGAGGCGATCACCGAGATCCGCAAGCGCTTTGTCACCCCCGGCATGTCGCTCGGCGCATTGTCGCCCGAGGCGCATGAAACGCTCGCGATCGCGATGAACCGCATCGGCGCGAAAGCCGTGTCGGGGGAAGGCGGCGAAGCGAGCGAACGCTATCGCCCCTATGCGAACGGCGACAACGCCAACAGCAACATCAAGCAGATCGCGAGCGGCCGCTTCGGCGTCACCGCCGAATATCTCGGCGCGTGCGACGAGATCGAGATCAAGGTCGCACAAGGCGCCAAGCCCGGCGAAGGCGGCCAGCTTCCGGGCTTCAAGGTCACCGAATTCATCGCGCGCCTGCGTCATGCGACGCCGGGCGTGACGCTGATCAGCCCGCCGCCGCACCACGACATCTATTCGATCGAGGATCTGGCGCAGCTTATCTATGACCTGAAGCAGATCAACCCCAAGGCGCGCGTCTGCGTCAAGCTCGTCAGCTCGGCGGGCATCGGCACCGTCGCGGCGGGCGTCGCCAAGGCGCACGCCGACGTCATCCTCGTCGCCGGCAACACCGGCGGCACCGGCGCCTCGCCGCAAACCAGCGTCAAATACGCCGGCACGCCGTGGGAAATGGGCCTGTCCGAAGTCAATCAGGTCCTCACCCTCAACGGCCTGCGCCACCGCATCCGCCTCCGCACCGACGGCGGGCTCAAGACCGGGCGCGACATCGTGATCGCCGCGATCCTGGGCGCCGAGGAATATGGCATCGGGACGCTCAGCCTCGTCGCGATGGGCTGCATCATGGTGCGCCAGTGCCATTCGAACACCTGCCCCGTCGGCGTCTGCACGCAGGACGAGAAGCTGCGCCAGAAGTTCACCGGCTCGCCCGAGAAGGTCATCAACCTGATGACCTTCATCGCCGAGGAGGTGCGCGAAATCCTCGCGAAGCTCGGCTGCCGCAGCCTCGACGAGGTGATCGGCCGCACCGAATTGCTGCGTCAGGTCAGCCGCGGCGCCGAACATCTCGACGACCTCGACCTGAACCCGATCCTCGCCAAGGTCGACGCCCCCGACGATCAGCGCCGTTCGCAAGGCCCGAGCTTCCGCAACCCGGTGCCCGACAGCCTCGACGCGCAGATCCTCAATGACGCGAAGCCCCTGTTCGAGCGTGGCGAGCGCATGCAGCTCACCTACAACGTCCGCAACACGCACCGCGCCGTCGGCACGCGACTATCGGCCGAGGTCACCGCGCGCTTCGGAATGAAGGGGCTCGCCGACAATCATGTGCAGGTGCGCCTGCGCGGCACCGCGGGCCAGTCCTTGGGCGCTTTCCTGTGCCAGGGCATCACGCTCGAAGTGTTCGGCGACGCGAACGACTATGTCGGCAAGGGCCTCTCGGGCGGCCGCATCGTCGTGCGCCCGACCGTGTCGAGCCCGCTCGTCAGCCAGCACAACAGCATCATCGGCAACACCGTGCTCTATGGCGCGACCGCGGGGACGTTGCTCGCGGCCGGTCAGGCGGGCGAGCGCTTTGCGGTCCGCAACTCGGGCGCAAAGGTCGTCGTCGAGGGCTGCGGCGCCAATGGCTGCGAATATATGACCGGCGGCACCGCGGTGATCCTCGGCCCTGTCGGGTCGAACTTCGGCGCGGGCATGACCGGCGGTATGGCGTTCATCCTCGACACCGACGGCCAGTTCGAACGCCGCGCCAACGCCGAATCGATCGTTTGGCAACGGATCGACAGCGCGCATTGGGAAGCAACCTTGCGCGAACTCGTTGAGGATCATGCCCAGGCGACGGGCAGCAAATGGTCGAGCGAAGTCCTCGCCGACTGGGACCGCTGGCGGGACCAGTTCTGGCAGATCTGCCCGAAGGAAATGCTGACCCGCCTCGCGCATCCGCTGAGCGATGCCGAAGCTGAGGTGGTGGCGGCCGAGTAATATCCGTCGCCCCCGCGAAGGCGGGGGCCGCTGTCGGCTTGTCACGACACCGCGGTTCAGCCCCCGCCTTCGCGGGGGCGACGGATCATATTGTTTTGTCGCGCGTGCAATACGTTTCACCGCATCACCGGGCGCGTTCACCCCAGCGAAAGCGTCGCTTCCCTATAACCGCCGCTTTGCTGAACCCTTGCGTCCTTCGAAAGGATGGAGCCATGACCCGTTTCACGCTGATCGCCCTTCCCCTGCTCGCGCTCGCCGCGCCGCTGCCGGCGGCCGCCAATGAAATGCAGGGCGCCGTTGCGACGCTCAACGACCCCGTGACGCAGGACCGGATGGCCGACACGATCACGGCGATGGTGGGCGCGCTGATGCAGATGCAGGTTGGCCCGCTCGCGAAAGCCGTCGCGCAGATCGATCCCGAATCCGACGCCGCCTATATCCCGCCCGACGCCACGCTCGGCGAGGTGACCGGCCGCGACCCCGAATATGCCGAGCGCATGGGCGCCGACGTCCGCGCGAGCACGCGCATGGCCGGGCACGCCGCCTCGGCGCTCGCGGCTTATGCGCCGGTGCTCAAGGACATGGCGCGCGACTTCGCGGCGCAATGGGAACGCGAGCGCGAGGCATCGCGCCGCTGACGCTTAATCCACAATCGCTGGGCCGGCGCGCGCCATAGGCGTTGCGCGCGGCGCCCCGCTGCCGCTATGCCGGGGACATGTGGCAACTCTATCAATTCCCGCTCTGTCCCTTTTCGCGCAAGGTTCGCCTTTTGCTGGGCGAAAAGGGCGTCGGTTATGAATTGGTGCGCGAATCGCCGTGGGAGCGCCGCGACGAGTTCATCGATCTGAACCCGGCGGGGCGCACCCCGGTGATGGTCGATCAGGCGCGCGGCCAGGTGCTGATGGACAGCATGGCGATCGCCGAATATTTCGAGGAAACCGTCGAAGGCAAGGCGATGATCAACGGCACCGCGGCGAACCGCGCCGAGATCCGCCGGCTGACGTCGTGGTTCGATCATGACTTCTATTATGAAGTCACCGGCCCCCTGCTGTTCGAACGCATGCAAAAGCGCATCGTCCACCGCCAGCCGCCCGACGGCGGCGCGCTGCGCGAGGCGATGAAGGCGGCGAACAACCATCTCGATTATGTCGATTACCTCATCGACCACCGCACCTGGCTCGCCGGCGCGACGATGAGCCTCGCCGACCTGACCGCCGCGGCGCATATCTCGGTCGCCGACTATCTTGGCGGGATCGACTGGACGGGGCACGAACAGACGAAGGGCTGGTATTCGGGGCTGAAATCGCGCCCGAGTTTTCGGCCATTGCTGGCAGAGCGGATGGAGATCGTAACGCCGCCGAAATATTATGAGGATGTGGATTTTTAAATCCGCAGCTGCCCCCCTTTCTCTAACCCACATCCTGAACGACCGGGTAATGGCGGGTGCAGTCGGCGCCACCCGACTGGACAGTAAGCAGCCATTGGCACGCCCCCGCACCCAATGACCCTCCGGAGCTATGGCAAATCCGCCGTGTCGTTCTGCGTACCGAATTGACGCAACAAAGATCGTTACACCATTGGCACCAATTACCCGGCCAATCTGCCTAGGCGGCATTAAGCATAGGTACTAGGCTCGGCCATCGCCCCACGACTCAGCAATTGAATCCAAAGTGAAGCAGAATTTTCCTTTGCCGCCCGAAGCCGCCGCTCTGGCCGCGCGCCTTAGCGGACGTCAACGTGAATGCCTGATACTTGTCAGAAATGGCCTTACTTCCAAAGAGATCGGGCGCTTGCTGTCGCTTGCTCCGTCGACGGTCGACAATCATCTGAACGCGGCGACCGAAAGGCTTGGCTGTTCATCGCGCGCCATCGCAGCTCAAATCCTGGAGATGGCGGAGCAATTTGGCGATCAATCCCACATCGGGAACGAAACAAAAACCAGCAGCAATGAATCAGAACATTCCGGCGATATGACCGCTCATCCAAGGCCGCGGCGCAGCTATTTTCTACCGCCGTTTGGAGGCTCGCCGAATGAGGAAACGGCGGCGCGCCGGATTACACATATCGGCTTGATAGCAATTGCCGCCACAATGGCGTTCGCCGCCATCACAATAACCGTTGCGGGGGTAATTGAGCTGTTCAGTAGCATTTTTCGGAAGCATCCATGACCAATCGATGGAGGAGGCATGTGATGCACAAGATAGAACAAGGGGTCGGGACCGTGGTTGCAGCGGATACGCGGACAACGATGGCGTCGGTGGATGCCACCTATCTCGCCCAAGCCCGGATGGCGGCCAGCATCGTCGAAGCAGCCACGGCCTCCGATCTGCCGGCAGGCGCGACGCAAGAATTGCTGGAAGCGGTGACCGACAGCATGACACAAGTCGTGGCGGGCCGAACCAAACTGATTAAGGCTCTTAGCCAGCTTCAGCAGATACAGAGCAAGAGCAATCTGCGGGAAGTCGGCTTCGGCTGCCCCGGCGGCCTCCCGAGCCAAGCGTCCCTGGCGGCGCAGAACGAACAGATCACGCCTTAGATTCAACGGGATTCAATGATACAAGCATTATTCTACTTCTACCTTCTATCTACGCTCGCCATATCATCGATTTTCGGTGAAACTGTCGAGCGTAGATTCTGCTTATATCTATTGATTTCATCAATAATAACCCATGCCATTCAAGCAAATTTTCCCTTTCCTTCCTACCTTTATTATATCATTCCGATCGATGCTTCGATTTTCACATACTCGCTCTACCTTGCATTAACGAGAAATCGCTTTTGGCCCATTTGGTTTGCCGGCTTTCTAGTGGTCGGTATGGCGGCGTCGGTGAGCATATTGGTTTTCCGTAACCTCAACCCGTTCATCGTGTTCGCGGCCAGTGCCTTCTGGTCGCTGCCAGCGCTCGCCTGCATGGCCTATGGAACCTATCGCGACGGACAACGACGCACGAAGCCCTCCCCCGCATTCAGCAGGGTGATCGATTAACTAGCAGCCCTTATATTTCCAGTTCCGGTCCTTGCCCTCGGCGACCTGCGCGACGATCGTTTCGATGCGTTTGACGCGCGTTTCCTCGCGCTTCGCCTCGAGCACCCATTCGATATAATCGCGCCGCTTGCCGGGCGAGAAGGCGTCCCAATGGCCTTGCGCCGCGGTATTGGCCTTCAGCGCCGTGCCGAGATCGGCCGGCAGATCGAGCGCCGCCTTGGGCTTCGGCGCCGGGCGTTTCGGCTTGCCCCCGGCACAGAGCGCCGCCGCCTTGGCTATGAATGCTGCCATCTCCGTGTCGGAGGGCAGGTCGGCCAGCGAGGCCAGCCGTCCCATGCTGCCCATCGCCCCGGTATCGCGCGGCGATCCGGTGACCTCCTCGTCGCGCCAGAAACCGAAGGTCGCATGGCCCTTGAACGCCGCCATGCCCGCGAGATTTTGCCCCTTCAGCACGAAGGCCGGCACGCCCCATTTCAGCGTCTCTTCGGCGCCCGGGGCGTATTTGTGGACCAGTTCGCGAAGGTGATTGAGGATCGGCTGCGCGAAGGGCTGCGCCTTCGCGATATAGGCATCGACGCGCGGGTCGCGGGTCAGCCCGGCCACCGTGCCGCGACCAGATAGTTGAGCGCCTCGCTGCCGCCGAGCTTGAAGCCCTTGGCAGGCGACGGCGACAGGCCGGTGCGGTCGACGACCTCCAGCCCCGCGTCTTCGAGCAGCTTCGTCAGTTCCTCGGGCTTCAGAAACTGATCCCAGTCGTGCGTCCCGCGCGGCACTGCGCCGACGCGCTCCGCCGCCTCGACGAGCAGCAGCTTTGACAGCATCGTGCGATTGGGGGTCGACAGGATCATCAGCCCGCCGGGCGCGAGCCGCGCCGCGAGTTCGCCGATAAAGGCGGCCGGATCGGTGACATGCTCGACGACTTCCATCGAGGTGACGAGGTCGAAGGTCGCGGGCGCCAGCGCAGCGAGTTCGCCGGCAAAATAGCTGATCGACAGCCCCTGCCCCGTCGCATGATCGCGCGCGGCAGCGATATTTTCCGGTGCCGCATCGACACCCGTCACCTTGGCGCCCATCCGCGCCAGCGGTTCGGCAAGCAGTCCCGCTCCGCACCCGACATCAATCGCGCTGCGCCCGGCAAGCGCATAACGCTCGCGCGCATCGACATGCCAATGCGCGTCGATCTGATCGCGAATATAGGCAAGCCGCACCGGGTTGAGCTTGTGCAGCATCGCCGACGAGCCGTGCGGGTCCCACCAGTCGGCGGCGAGCGCACCGAAATGGGCGGCTTCGTGCGGGTTGATCGTGGCGGCACTCATGCCCCGCGATGTGGCACCGTGCCTCGCGCCATGCAAGAAATTCTATCGCGCGCATACGATGCCGGCCTTGCCATCGCCCGCCCCCTTGCCTAACAGCGCGAGCGCCGCAGAAATGCTCGGAAAAGTTGCGGCCGAAACCAGATTGAGAAAGCGGGGCGACATGGCGCGGATCGTGATGAAATTCGGGGGCACGTCGATGGCGGGCACCGAGCGGATTCGCACCGTGGCGAAACTCGTCGCGCGCGAAGTCGCCAACGGTAACGAGGTCGCGGTCGTCGTCTCGGCGATGGCGGGCGAAACCGACCGGCTTGTGGGTTTCTGCCGCGAGGCGAACCCGCGCTACGACCCCGCCGAATATGACGTCGTCGTCGCCGCGGGCGAACAGATCACCTCGGGGCTGCTCGCACTCACCTTGCAAGCCATGGGCACCCCCGCGCGCAGCTGGCTCGGCTGGCAGCTCCCGATCCGCACCGAAGAAGCCCACGCCCGCGCGCGCATCACCGACATCGACACCGGCGCGCTCGGCGCCGCGATGGCGAAGGGCGAGGTCGCGGTGATCCCGGGCTTCCAGGGCCTGATGGACGACGGCCGCGTCTCGACGCTCGGCCGCGGTGGGTCGGACACGAGTGCGGTCGCGGTGGCGGCGGCGCTCAAGGCCGATCGCTGCGACATCTACACCGACGTCGACGGCGTCTACACGACCGACCCGCGCATCGTCGCGCGTGCGCGCAAGCTCGACTATGTGACCTATGAGGAAATGCTCGAACTCGCGAGCGTCGGCGCCAAAGTGCTCCAGACGCGCTCGGTCGGGCTCGCGATGAAAGAGGGCGTGCGCGTGCAGGTGCTCTCGAGCTTCGTCGAGGGCGACGAGGCTCCCAAAAAAGGCACGATGATCGTCAGCGACGAGGAAATAGAGGAACATCAGATGGAACGGCAGCTGATCACCGGCATCGCCCACGACAAGAATGAAGCGAAGATCATCGTCACGCGCGTGCCCGACAAGCCGGGCGCGGTCGCGAACATCTTCGGCCCGCTCGCCGCGGCCGGGATCAACGTCGACATGATCATCCAGAACGTCGGCCGCGAAAAGGGCGAGACCGACGTGACCTTCACCGTTCCCGCCATCGACCTCATCCGCTCGATCGACCTGCTCGAAGCCGCGAAGGACAAGATCGGCTTCAACCGCATCATCAGCGACGACAAGGTCGCGAAAATCAGCGTCGTCGGCGTCGGGATGAAGAGCCACGCCGGTGTCGCGAGCACGATGTTCCGCGCGCTGGCCGACCGCGGCATCAACATCCAGGCGATCTCGACCAGCGAGATCAAGGTCAGCGTGCTGATCGACGAGGATGAAACCGAACTCGCGGTGCGCGTCCTCCACACCGCTTACGGGCTCGACGCCGAGTAATAGGTTACGTCGCCCCAGCGAAAGCGGGAGCCGCTGTCGTCATTCCACGCCGCCAGCGATCCCGGCTTTCGCTGGGATGACGGGCGAAATGTGCTGCAGCTCGCCGCCCGCGCGGCGGCGCAGCCGCGCCTGCCCGATGAAATGCACCACCGCGATGTGGACCGCGAACAGCCCGAACTTCGATGCCAGCGGGAAAATCCCGATGAACAGCGGCCACCATGCGGTGAAGAAGAGCGCGATGACGAGGTTCAGCCCCGCGCTCGTGAACATCAACGCCGCCCAGATCATTCCGAACCTGTCCATCACATCGCCGACCAGCGCCAGCTGTTCGGGCAGAATATAACGATTGAGCCAGCCCTTGCGGAGCATCACCGACCCGACGATCAGATAGACGATCGTCGGCTTGGCCATCACGAAGCGCGGGTCACCGGTAAAGAGCGTCGCCGCAGCGGTGAAGAGCACCGAGGCCAGGCTGATCCATTGCAGCGCCGCGACTTTCTTGCCACGCACCAATTCATAACCGACGACCGCGAGAGCAACGACGGTGCCCGCAATCGTCGCGGGCACGATCCCCGCACCGGCGACCAGCAGCACCGCAAAGACGAGCACGCCGAGCGAGTCGAACAGCATCGGTCCGAGAGCGTAGAGCAAGGTTTTCATCCGCCTGTCCTTTCCGACTCAATGTTATCGACGTAAACATTGGTTGCAGATCGCGTCGGCGTCAAGGATAAATTGACATTGTTAACATTGCTTGCGGTGAAACGCCGCGTTGCGTCGATCAGCTGCGGAGCCGCACCCTCACCCAAAAAAGAAAGACCCGCCCCCGGGCCCATGTCCCCGGGGGCGGGCCGCGACCCGTCGTCTTGTACGGCCGCCGCTGTCNGCGGGGACAGCGGCGCCAGAAGATCAGGCGAGGTCGAAACGGTCGGCGTTCATCACCTTGGTCCAGGCTTTGACGAAGTCCTTCACGAACTTCTCTTCATGGCCGGTCTCGGCATAGACCTCGGCGACCGCGCGCAGTTCGGCGTTGGAGCCGAAGATCAGGTCGGCGCGGGTGGCGCGCCACGTCTCGCCGCCGCCCTTGCGGTCGGTCGCGACATATTCCTGATCGTCCGAGCCGTCGACGGCCTTCCACACATTGGTCATGTCGAGCAGGTTGACGAAGAAGTCGTTCGTCAGCTGGCCCGACCGCTTGGTGAAATGGCCATGCCCGCGCTCGCCGTGATTGGCGCCGAGCACGCGCAGCCCGCCGATCAGCACGATCATTTCGGGCACTGACAGGCCGAGCAGCGAGGCGCGATCGAGCATCATCTCCTCGACCTTCACCGCCAGCTTCTTCTTGCCGAGATAGTTGCGGAAGGCGTCAGCCTCGGGCTCCATCACCGCGAAGCTGTCGGCGTCGGTCTGCTCGTCGGTCGCATCGCCGCGGCCGCCGGTGAAGGGCACCGCGACGCTAAAGCCCGCATGCTTGATCGCCTTTTCAAGCCCGACGACGCCGCCGAGCACGATCGCATCGGCGATCGACAGATTGCCGCGCAGCCCGTCGAGCGTATCCAGCACCTTGGCGAGCATGGCAGGTTCGTTGACCTCCCAATCCTTTTGCGGCGCGAGCCGGACGCGCGCGCCGTTGGCGCCGCCGCGGAAGTCGGACTTGCGATAGGTGCTCGCCGACGCCCAGGCGGTCTTGATCAGCTGGCTGACGGTCAGGCCGCTGTTGGCGATCTTGTCCTTCACCGCCGCAACATCGACGTCCGATGGACGGGTGCCCGCGGGGATCGGGTCCTGCCAGATCAGGTCCTCGGCGGGCACTTCGGGGCCGAGGTAACGGATCTTGGGTCCCATGTCGCGGTGGGTCAGCTTGAACCAGGCGCGCGCGAAGGCATCCCGGAACGCGTCATGGTCGTCGCGGAATTTTTCGCTGATCTTGCGGTACGCCGGATCGCGCTTTAGCGCCATGTCGGCGGTCGTCATCATCGTCGGGACCTTGATGTTCGGATCCCAGGCCGCGGGGGCCATATCCTCTTCCTTCTGGCCGATCGGCTGCCACTGGTTGGCGCCCGCCGGCGACTGCACCAGTTCGTAATCATAGTCGAACAGCAGGCGGAAGAAATTGTCGGTCCATTTGTCGGGCGTGTTCGTCCACGCGCCTTCGAGGCCGCTGGTGACGGTATGTTCGCCGATGCCCCCGCTCTCATGGCCGCTGACCCAGCCAAAGCCTTGCGCGGCGAGATCGCCGCCCGAGGGCGCGGCGCCGAGCAGCGACGCGTCGCCGTTGCCGTGCGCCTTGCCAAAGGTATGGCCGCCCGCGGTCAGCGCGACGGTTTCCTCGTCGTTCATCGCCATCCGCGCGAAGGTTTCCTTCATGTCGCGCGCCATGCCTTCATTGTCGTGCGAATTGCCCTGCGGCCCTTCAGGATTGACGTAGATCAGGCCCATCTGGATCGCGGCGAGCGGGCCTTCGATCTCGTGCATGCCATGTTCGGGGGAGATGCGCGTCTGCACGCCCTGGTTCACCCATTTGTCTTCGCTGCCCCAATAAATGTCGCGCTCGGGCTCGAACACGTCGGCGCGGCCGCCGCCGAAGCCGAACACCGGGCCGCCCATGCTTTCGATCGCGACATTGCCGGCGAGGATGAACAGGTCGGCCCAGCTGATCTTGTTGCCGTATTTCTGCTTGATCGGCCACAGCAAGCGGCGCGCCTTGTCGAGATTGCCATTGTCGGGCCAGCTGTCGAGCGGCGCAAAGCGCTGTTGCCCGCTGTTCGCGCCGCCGCGGCCGTCGGCGGTGCGATAGGTGCCCGCGGCGTGCCACGCCATGCGGATGAAGAAGGGTCCATAATGGCCATAGTCGGCCGGCCACCAAGGCTGGCTATCGGTCATCAGCGCGGTCAGGTCGGCCTTCAGCGCCTGATAGTCGAGCGACTTGAACGCCGCGGCATAATCGAAATCGTCGCCCAGCGGGTTCGACGAACCATTGGGGTTGAGGATCTCGGTCGCCAGCATCTCGGGCCACCAGTCCTTGTTGGTGCGGCCGAGCAGCGCACGCGCGCCGCCGGGCTGGTGAACCGGGCAGCCGCCCGCGGGATCGATGGGGGTGGGGTCGTTCATGCAGTCTCTCCTTTTATGGTTTGGGCCTTTTTGGTTTGGGAATGCTGACGCGGCCGGATGACCGGCGCATGACGAGCCGACGACTTCAAGGTCGCCGGGTGGTTTCGGCGCAGGCAAGCACCGAGTCGGTCACACCATCCTTTCGCTCTGACCAGGGGAGGATAGGCCGCGCCGGCCAATCGACCTAAACGAATAAGGTGAATTCAGTGATTGAGTGGTCCGATTACAACGCCGCAGCCGCGAAGATGTTCGCTGGCCTTGTCGCGCAACCGCCACGGCCGGGCGAAAATGCGACGAGTGGTGGAACATCGGCTTGGTGGGGCGGGTTGAACCAATGCCGCATGACTATGTTTTGCGCGGCAAAAGGAGATGGAAAGTGGCTAACACCCCCAACCAGCCGAATGAAAAGAAACCGCAGGCGGACCGCGACGAAGAGCAGCGCCGCCAGCAACAGCAGCAGGGCGGCCAAGACCGCCAGCCCGGCAGCGACCAGCGTCCCGATCAGGGCCGCCAGAACCCGCAGCAGCGCTGACACAGGCTGCATGAGAAAGGGGCGGCCCGCGGGCCGCCCCTTTTCATTTGGGCGCTGATAATTGGAGACTCAGAAGCTCGCCTTGATCGTCCCGCCCCACGTCCGCGGGTCGCCCGGCAGGCCGACGATCAAACCGGTGTTGCCCGGCCCGACGCTTAGCTGGTCGAGATATTTCTTGTCGAACGCGTTGCGGACCCAGCCAAAGATGTCGATGCCGTTCTCGGTGCGGAAACCCGCGCGGAAGTTCGACAGCGAATAGCCCTCGATCCAGGTGTAGGCCGACGGCGACGGGTTCGACGAGAAGCGCGACCGGTAGCTGCCGTCATATCCCAGATAAAATTGGCCATCCTGCCCGAACAGCTTCGATTCGGCGTTCGCTTCGGCCCCGAAAGAAAAAGCCCATTTCGACACGCCCGGCAGGCGCTGGCCCGAAATGTCGCAATTCGCGGGGCTGAGCCCCGGCCGGCCGGGCGCACCCGGCGTCTGCCCCGCGCCGACGGTGGTGCCGCCCGAAAGTTCGGGGGGGCACGGCGCGTCGACGAAGCGCTTGTATTTGGCGTCGGTGTAGGCGCCGTTGACATAGGAACGGAACCGTTCGCTCGGCCGCGCCGAAAAGTCGAACTCGACGCCTTGCGTCCGCACCTTGCCCGCATTGGCGAGATAGCCGCGCAGCACCCCGAACTGGCCATTGTTCACATTGGCCTGATAATTTTTGATGTCGGTGCGGAAGGCGGTGAGATTCAGCGTCACCTCGCGGTCGAGGAATTCGGCTTTCACGCCCGCTTCATAATGGTTGACCGATTCGGGCTTCACCGTTGCCGCGTCGAGGATCGGGTTGTTCGCGGCGTCGCTCGGTACGCCATTCTGGTTGATGCCGCCCGATTTGAACGTCTTGGCATAGGTGGCGTAAAACAGCAGATCCTGCGTCGCCTTGTACGTCGCGGTCAGGTCATAGCTGAAGTTCCAGTCGCTGAACGACGGCGATATTTCCTGCGGCGCGAATACGCCGAGCCGCGCGACGGTGATCGCGTCGGTCGGACCGAAAACGACGGGGGTGCCATCGCCCGCAAAAACGCGGCGCTGATAGAATCCGTCCTTCTTGTCATAGTTCAGGCGAACGCCCGGCTGGATCGTGAACTGGTCGGTGACCTTCCAGCTGACCTGACCGAACAGCGCCGCACTGGTGTTCTTCAGATATTGGGTGTTGATCGCGGTCAGCCCGTTCAGCACCGCCGGATTGTTGGCGAGCGCGCTGGTCGGGTTGAGCGTCCAGCGGCTCGACGCCGGGCCGTGCGCCTCGGTGCCCTGCGTGTCGATGCGCTGGTAATAATAGAAGCCGCCGAGCACGAAATCGAAGCGGTCGCCGGTGTAATTGTAACGCAATTCCTGCGTATACTGGTCCTGCTGCGACGGGTTTTGCGACTTGGTGACGATCGGCAGGCCCGTGAAATCGCGGTCGTTTTCGGGCTGCCAGTCCCAATAACGCCATGCGGTGACCGAGGTCAGCGTGCCGGGGCCGATGTCCCATTTGACGCGCAGCGCGGCGCCGCCGATCTCGTTGCCGGCATTGAGGTTCGCGTCGAGGTCGGTCAGCCGGTCATAGGGATTGGTGCTGGGCACCACATAGCCCTGCGCCGCCGCGAGCGCGGCATATTGACGGTTCAGCGGACGCTGCGTCGCGCCGGTACGGACGAATACCGAACTGCAGCACACCGCGTCCTGCTTGTTCCAGTCGCCGGAAAGGGTAACGCTGAGGTCGTCGTTCGGCTGCCACAGCAATTGCCCGCGAATGCCGATATTGTCCTGGCTCTGGGTCCAACGGTCGCTGGTGACGTTATAGATCGTGCCGCGGCGGCTGGTCGACGACACCGCGATGCGCGCCGCAAGCGTGTCCGACAGCGGGCCCGAGATCGCGGCCTTCGCCTGTTTGAAATTGAAATTGCCGATGCTGACCTCGGCCTTGCCCTCGAAATCGAAGGTCGGCTGGTTGGTCGTGATGTTGATCGCGCCGGCCGTGGTGTTCTTGCCATAAAGCGTGCCCTGCGGCCCGCGCAGCACCTCGATCTGCGCGACATCGAGGAAGTCGAAGGTCGAAGAGGCGACCCGCGAATAATAGACGTCGTCGACATAGATGCCGACGCCCTGTTCGATCCCGTCGTTGGTCAGGCCGAACGGGGCACCGATGCCGCGGATGTTGACCGCCGTGTTGCGCGGGTTCGACGAGTAGAATTGCAGGGTCGGCGCCAGCTGGGTCAGGCGGCCGACGTTGAAGCTGCCCGTATTGTCGATCTGTTCGCCCGCGACGACCGAGATGGCGATCGGGACGTCCTGCGCGGTTTCCTGGCGGCGGCGTGCGGTGACGATGATTTCGCCGCCATAGCTGCCGCCCTCGGCCTGCGCTGCGGCATCGTCAGCGGCCGCCGACGTTGCCGCCCCGGCATCGTCGGACGCCGCAGCCTCATGCGCCGCGGCGGGCGTCGCGGCGCACGCGAGCAAGAAGGACAAGGTAAGCGACGAGGCCCGCACGCGGCGGCGGACCGAAGGATATTTCGCAGTCATGGGTCATTTCCTGTTGCAAAGAAATCACCACATCCGGCGGTCCGGTCTGCGGCAAGTGGGGACGCATGTCCCCTTTGGGAGCTCAAAAATTCAGTTGGGGTAGCGGTGCCGCTCGGTCACATCGACCTGCACAAGACGGCCCTCATGCACGGTCAGCTGGATCGCACCGAACTTCAGCTTGTCGAGTGCTTCGAGCACGGTCTGAATGGCGCGCGGCACGTCTTCGGAGCCGCCTTTGGCGACTTCGTTGATAGCGCTCATGATATTTCCTTTCCCTCGTGGATTCGCCGGCCAAGCATATGCCAAGTAATTTAGTAGACAATGATTGATTTGCTTTCTGCGCCGAAAGGTTGGGTTGTTGCGCCAAACGGACCGCGGCGAACGGATTCAAGTGTGCGACAGGCGGACCGGCGCAACGACGCTAGGGATTGCGCGCGAGTCCCAGTGCTGGCAAAGGCTGGCTCAATGAGCAAAATTAACGATCTGATGGCCCGCGGAACCGAGCTTCTCGGCAGCGACTACGCCATTCTCTGCGGTGCGATGAGCTGGGTTTCCGAACGCCATCTGGTCAGCGCGATCAGCAATGCCGGCGGGTTCGGCGTGATCGCGTGCGGCGCGATGACGCCCGAGCTTCTCGACACCGAAATCGCGGCGACCAAGGCGCTGGCAAAGCGCAATTTCGGCGTCAACCTGATCACGATGCACCCGCAGCTCTTCGAACTGATCGACGTGTGCGCGAAGCATAAGGTCGGCCATGTCGTGCTCGCGGGCGGGTTGCCGCCCAAAGGCAGCCTCGAGGCGATCAAGGCATCGGGCGCGAAGGTCATCTGTTTCGCCCCGACGCTCGCGCTCGCGAAGAAGCTCGTCCGTTCGGGCGTCGATGCGCTGGTGATCGAGGGGATGGAGGCCGGCGGCCATATCGGCCCGGTGTCGACGAGCGTGCTGGCGCAGGAAATCCTGCCCACCCTGGCCGATGAGGTTCCGGTCTTTGTCGCGGGCGGGATCGGCCGCGGCGAAGCGATCGCCGCCTATCTGGAGATGGGCGCATCGGGGGTCCAGCTCGGCACACGCTTCGTCTGCGCGACCGAGAGCATCGCGCATCCCAATTTCAAAAAGGCGTTCATGCGCGCGTCGGCGCGCGAAGCCATCGCGAGCGTCCAGATCGACCCGCGCCTGCCCGTGATTCCGGTCCGCGCGCTCAAGAATGCGGGGACCGAAGCCTTCACCGCCAAGCAGCGCGAAGTCGCGAACAAGCTCGACAAGGGCGACGTCGACATGATGGAAGCGCAGCTTGAAATCGAGCATTATTGGGCGGGCGCGCTGCGCCGCGCGGTGATCGACGGCGACGTCGAAAATGGTTCGTTAATGGCAGGGCAATCTGTCGGTATGGTATCCGAAGAAGAGAGCGCCGCAGCAATCGTCGCATCTCTGGTGCAACAGGCCGAAGCGGCGTTGCACGCTCGGGGTTGATCCCGCATAATATGCGGATGGGGAGTGGGTCATGAATTTGTCGCGTAAGATCATCGTAGCCGGTCTGCTGGCGAGCGTCGCCGCCTGTGCGCCGAAGCCCCCGCCGCCTCCCCCGCCCCCGCCGCCGCCCGTCGCGGTCGTCATCCCGCCGCGGCCGATGCCGCCGGGCAATGCTGCAGTGACGCAGATACTGCCCGGCCGCGGGATCGACGGGCGCTTCGTCACCGCGAACAGCGGCGTGACCGGCGACCGTGCCTTCTGGCAGCTCAAGATCGGCCTCAACGTCGCCGCCATCGGCTGCCGCGGGCTCGAGGAAACGACGCTTATTTCGGCGTACAACAACATCATCAAGACGCACGGCAAGGTGATCAAGTCGACCGAGAAGAGCGTCATCACCCAGCTCGGCAAGGAAAATAAGAACAACGGCATCGCGCCGCGCGACCGCCTGTCGACGCAGCTGTTCAACTATTTCGCGCAGCCGCCGGCGCAGCGCGGTTTCTGCGCGCGCGCCAACGAGATCGCGCAGGTCGTGTCGTCGACCCCGACCGCGCAGCTCGTCGAACAGGCACCCGCACATCTCGCGCGGCTCGACGAGCCGTTCAACGAATTTTATCAGGCCTATGCCCAGTATCAGGTCGACGCCGTCGCGTGGGATGCGAAATATGCGCCGAGGCCGGCGATCATGAACATCCCGGCGCCAGTATCGCCGGTCGGACCGACCGCTTCCGTGACTGTTCCGCCGGGTAACCACTGACGCCGGCTTCGAACGGCATCGGAATCAATTCGACAATCGCGCGCGGGGTATTGGCGCGCACCGCATCCTTCTGTTAGCAGGATTGCGATGACCAACGCCCCGCCACCGCCCTCGTCGGCCGCCCAGTCGGCGCGCACCATCCTGACCCGGTTGCACGAGGTCATGGCATCGCGTTCCAATGCGCAGGGCAAGCTCAATCAGGTCGTCGGCATTATCGGCGAATGCCTCGATAGCGAGGTCTGTTCGATCTACCTGCTGCGCGATGGCGCGCTCGAACTTTATGCGACCCGGGGGCTGAAGCAGGAGGCGGTGCACGTCACGCGCCTCGGCCTTGGCGAAGGGCTGGTCGGCATGATCGCCGACCAGATCGAGACGCTGAACCTCGACGAAGCCGCCGCGCACCCCGACTTTTCCTATCGCCCCGAAACCGGCGAAGAATTGTTCCACAGCTTTGCCGGCGTGCCGATCATCCGCCGCGAGCGCGCGGTCGGCGTGCTGTGCGTCCAGCACAGCGATCCGCGCCGGTATGACGATATCGAGATCGAAACGCTGCAGACGGTCGCGATGGTGCTGTCCGAACTGATCGCCAACGCCGACCTGGTCGATACCGCCGCGCGCACCGACGCCGCCGCCGCCGATCAGTCGGCGCAGCGACTGAACGGCCAGAAGCTGGTCGACGGCATGGGCGCCGGGGTCGCGGTGTTCCACCAGCCGCGCATCACGATCGAGCACACCGTCGCCGACGATACCGAGGCCGAACGACACCGCGTCTATGCCGCGTTCGACAAGATGCGCGAGCAGATCGACCGCATGGCGAGCTCGGCCGATTTCGGCGTCGGCGGCGAGCATGAGGAGGTCATCGAGACCTACAAGATGTTCGCCTATGACGAGGGATGGTCGCGCCGGATCAACGAGGCGATCGACAGCGGCCTGACCGCCGAGGCGGCGATCGAACGCGTCCAGCAGCGCACCCGCATGCGGATGCGCCAGATCGACGATCCGCTGCTGCGCGACCGCATGCACGATCTGGAAGATCTGTCGAACCGGCTGATCCGCATCGTGTCGGGGCAGATGGGCACCGCGGCGCAGATGGGCGGACTGCGGCAGGATTCGATCCTGATCGCGCGCAACCTCGGCCCCGCCGAGCTGCTCGAATATGACCGCCGCCGCCTGAAGGGTGTCGTGCTCGAGGAAGGATCGCTGACGGCGCACGTGATCATCGTCGCGCGCGCGATGGGGGTGCCGGTGATCGGCCGCGTCGCCGACGTGCGCGCGTCGATCCGCGAAGGCGATCTGCTGCTGCTCGATTCGGCGGCGGGATCGGTGCACGTCCGGCCGACGCAGGCGGTGCAGGATGCGTTCGACGCCAAGCTGGAGATTTCGCAAAAGCGCCGCGCCAACCTCGCGTCGCTGCGCGATCTGCCCGCGGTCACCAAGGACGGCGTACCGATCGAGTTGATGATCAACGCGGGCCTCCGCGAAGACGTCGCCGCGCTCGACCTGACCGGCGCGCGCGGGATCGGGCTGTTCCGTACCGAATTCCAGTTCCTTGTGTCGGCAACCTTGCCCTCGCGCGACCGCCAGCAGCGGCTCTATCGCGACGTGCTCGACGCCGCCGGCGACCGGCCGGTGATCTTTCGCACCGTCGACATCGGCGGCGACAAGGCGCTGCCCTATATGAATGTCGAGGGCAGCGCGCAGGAAGAAAATCCGGCGATGGGCTGGCGCGCGCTGCGCCTGGCGCTCGAGCGCGAAGGACTGCTGAAGGTCCAGGCGCGCGCACTCATGGAGGCGGCCGCGGGGCGCACGCTCAACGTCATGTTCCCGATGGTGTCCGAACCCTGGGAATATGAGGCCGCGCGCAACCTGTTCGTCGGCCAGCGGGCGTGGCTTGCAAGCCACAACAAGAAATTGCCGGTCGCGATCCGCTATGGTGCGATGCTCGAAGTGCCGGGCCTGCTCGAAACGCTCGACCTGATGCTGCCGCACCTCGACTTCCTGTCGGTCGGCACCAACGACCTGACGCAGTTCCTGTTCGCCGCCGACCGCGCGCACCCGCGGCTCGCCGAACGCTATGACTGGCTGTCGCCAACGGTCATGCGTTACCTCGCGCGCGTCGTGCGGACGGTTTCGGGATCGAAGGTCGCGCTCGGCGTGTGCGGCGAAATGGGCGGCCGCCCGCTCGAGGCGATGGCGCTGCTCGGCGTCGGCATCGAACGCCTGTCGATCACCCCCGCCGGCGTCGGCCCGGTGAAGGCGATGATCCGCTCGCTCGACCTCGGCGCGCTGCGCGCCGACATGGCGGCGATCCTGGCCCAGCCGTCATCCGACCCGCGCGGCCAGTATCAGGCATGGGCGCAGCAGCATCAGGTCGATCTGGGCGATTAAGCCGATTTTGGCCGGCACCGCCATTGTCACGGCGCATATGTTTATGTTATGTTCTCCACTCGATTCCTCGAGGAGAGAGTGATGAGCGAGCAAGCCCCCCGTGCCAGCGGCCAATGCCATTGCGGCGCGATCCGCTATTCGATGACCACCGCGGTCCAGCATCATGCGCTGTGCCATTGCAGCGACTGCCGCCGCCATTCGGGCGCACCGCTCGTCGGCTGGGCGCTCGTCGGAAACGATGAGATCGAGATCGATGGCACGGCGAAGGTCTACGCCTCGTCCGAGCATGGCCGCCGCCATTTCTGCGCCGATTGCGGCACCGGGCTCTTCTATTCGAACGAGGCGATCTTTCCGGGCCAGATCGACGTGCAGACGGCGACGCTCGACGATCCCGACCTCATCCCCGCGCAGGCGCAGATCCAGACCGCCGAGCGCATCGGCTGGATGGAAAAGCTGAACGACCTGCCCGCGTTCGAGCGCTACCCGCCCTTCGAATAATCAGCTGTCGGCGGCGACGACCGCCTTGACGAGCTTTGCGATGTCGAGCCGGGTCTTGTCGTCGTCATAACCCTGCCGCACGATCACCAGTTCGCGCGACGGGATGACGATGACATATTGGCCGCGGTTGCCAAAGCCGCCGAAGGCATCGGCGGGCACGCCCTCCGACTTATTGAGCAGCCAGAAGCCCGCACCATAGCCGAACGCGCCGTCGGGCTGCGGCCCGCTGGGCGTCGTGACGAAGCGGCGCCAGTCGGCGGGGAGCAGGCGCTCGCCCTGCCACATCCCGTCGTTCTGATAAAGGAGGCCAAGCCGCGCGAGGTCGCGCGCCGTCGTCCACACCTGGCTCGACAGGATATAGTCGCCATCCTTGTCATGTTCGACGAAGGTGCGCGTCATGCCGAGCCGGTCGAAGAAGGCGGCGGGGTCGAGCGGCGTACCCGCCTTTTGCAGCGCCGCCTTCAGCGACAGCGTCGCGAGCAGCGTGTCGTTGTTCGCATAGCGATAATGCGTGTTCGGCGGATTGAGCAGCGGCCATTGCGTGGTCCACTGGCGCACCGAAGCGCCGCCCATATAGATGGCATCGCTGCGGTTGCCCGCGGTGTCGCTGATGAGGCCGCTCGCCATACGCATCAGCTGTTCGGTGGTGATCGCCGCGCGCGGATCGCCCGGCGACTGCCATTCGGCGATCAACGCGGGCTTCGTCACGTCGATCGCGCCTTGCTGCACCGCATGGCCGATCAAGGTCGCGGCCATCGATTTGGCGACCGAGAAAGTGCGCTGCGCGGTGTGGATATCGTGCCCGCCCCAATAATGTTCGAATGCGATCCGGCCGCTCTTGACGATCAGCAGCGAACTGGTGCGGCCGCCGAAACTGTCGATGTTTGTGGCCGTGTCGGCGAACCGGCTCTTGCCCTTCGGCGCCGGCCGGCGCGCATCCTTGTCGCCGATCGGCCACGGCCGGGCGTCGAGGTCAGCGCGGCGGTCGGTGGCGGGCATCGCCGCCGGCTGCGCGCCGATCGGCAGGGTGACGCAGCCCTCGCGCCCGCTCCATTCCGCGATCCGCGGCGGCATGTCGTCGCGATAGCGCACGCTCACCCGCTTCGCCCCGGCGTCGACATCGGCCTTCAGCGCACGGACATCGGCCTCGATCTCGGGGTAGATGCCGGTGAGTTCGTCGCGTTCGATCGCCTCGACCGGTTTGCCCGCGCCGTTCCACAAGGACGAGCAGACGAAGGCCGCGCGATAGCCCGCCGCCCATGCGCGGTTCAGCTCGGCATTGGGTTTCGGCGCCTGCGCCGCTGCGGGCACGGCACCGGCAAGGAGCGCAGCGCCGAGGACGCGCAGCAGGTCAGGGGCGATCGCCGAAAGCCTGCCGCTGCGCTTTCTTTGCGCGATCCCACCAGGCCCGGCGGATGACATCGGCGACGCGATCGGGATCGTCCGATCCGAAGCGGACGAGCAGCGCATGCCAGCCTTCATAATGGGGTGTTTGCCAGAAGGTGTCGGGATCGGTTTCAAGCAGGATTTCCTTTTCGTCGGGCTTGCACATCACGGCGAAGCTGCCGGACTCGCGCCCCGGCGAGGCGAGCGCCTTGCTGTTGAGCTTCGGACAGGGGGTGCCATAAAAGGAAAGCATTTCGACATCGGGAAGCGCACACGCGAACGCGACCACATCGTCCCAGCTGTCGAAAGTCAGCGCCATATCCCGGTGCAGATCAGTCTTCCAATGTCCCGGCGGTGACCTCTATGTCGCGCCCCAGTGGCTGCATGGGCTGGAAGCGAAGGCGCGTCAACACCAGCCGGTCGCCCTGAATATCGAGATCGTAGAAGGCGTTGCCGCCGCGCGGGCAGCACTCGCCGTCGCCGTCGCGCGCCACAGGCACCAAAGCAAACATCTCATCGAAGGCGAATTGCGCCGGACCGCGGAGCCAATAGCCCGTCGGCAGCAGCTTGCCGCCCTGCTCCGACCAGTCCGACAGGTCGACGCGGCGCCATCTGGGAGCAGCGGCGTCGCTGACGAACAGCGCATCGGCGTTGCCGCCGCCGCTGCCGGCGAGCGTGCCGCCGACATGGATCAGCCGGCGCTTGCCATCGTCCACCACCAGATCGGGCGTCCCGATCGATCCCGAGCTTTCGGCGAACCCCGCAAGCGCCGCCTTCCCTGCCTTGTCCTGCGACAGCAGCACAAGCATCCGCGCCTGCGGCCCGTCGCGCGGCGCGAGGAGCATTTTCTGCCAGAGCAAGCTGGTGCCGGGATCGCGGCCGTTGATCCGTCCGCTCGCTTCGACGCTGCATTTCCCGCCGAAGTCGTAGAGGCATCGCTGCGCGATATTGGTGACGCGCGCGCGGGTCAGCGCGATCTTCGCCGTCACCTCCGCGGCGGTGCATTTGGTTTCAATCGTGCCGCCTGGACAGGACAGGATCGGTGTCGCTGCAGCGGCAAGGACAAGCGCCAATGCCATGATGACTACCCCAGTTCCGGCGCGACCCGACTTGTCCCAAAACTATACTCATGCGCCCATCGAGGCAAGGCCGGCGTCAGCCCTTCGCGCGGCGCCGTTCGTCCCACCAGGCGAGGCGTTCGGCGATCCGCTTTTCGAAACCGCGGTCGACGGGGCGATAGAAATCGGCCGGCGCCATATCGTCGGGCCAATAATTGTCGCCCGAAAAGCCGTCGGGCGCATCATGGTCGTAGCTGTAGCCCTCACCATAACCCAAGTCTTTCATCAGCTTGGTCGGGGCGTTGAGGATATTGGCGGGCGGCGCGAGGCTGCCGGTTTCGCGTGCCGCCGCCCATGCCGCTTTCTGTGCCGCATAGGCGGCGTTCGACTTGGGCGCCGTCGCGCAATAGAGGCACGCCTGCACGATCGCGAGTTCGCCTTCGGGCGAGCCGAGGAACTGATAGGCATCCTTGGCGGCGAGGCACTGTACCAGCGCTTGCGGGTCGGCGAGGCCAATATCTTCGCTCGCGAAGCGGACGATCCGGCGCAGGACATAAAGCGGCTCCTCGCCCGCGACGAGCATGCGCGCGAGCCAATAGAGCGACGCCTGCGGGTCCGATCCGCGCAGCGCCTTATGCAGCGCCGAGATCAGATTATAATGGCCGTCGCGATCCTTGTCGTAGACGGGCATGCGGCGATGCAGGAACTGCGCGAGTTCGGCAGGGTCGAGCGGCGCATCGATCGCCGTCGCGAACAAGGTTTCGACCTGGTTGAGCAGGAAGCGGCCGTCGCCATCGGCGCTGGAGATCAACGCCGCTCTGGCGTCGTCGGTGACGGGAAGGCTGCGCCTGACCTCGGCCTCGGCGCGCTCGACCAGCGTTGCCAGCGCCTCTTCACCCAAACGGCCCAGCACCAGCACCTGCGCCCGCGACAGCAGCGCCGCATTGAGCGCGAAGCTCGGGTTCTCGGTCGTCGCGCCGACGAGCACGACGGTGCCGCGTTCGACATAGGGCAGGAAGCCGTCCTGTTGCGCGCGATTGAAGCGATGAATCTCGTCGACGAACAGCAGGGTGCGCTTGCCCGCCGCTGCCATCTTCTCTGCATCGGCAAAGGCTTGCCGGAGGTCGGCGACGCCCGAGAAGACCGCCGACAGCGGCGCAAAGCGCATACCGACGGCTTCGGCGAGCAGCCGCGCGATCGTCGTCTTACCCGTGCCCGGCGGACCCCAAAGGATGATCGACGACAATTGGCCCGCCGCGACCATACGGCCGATCGCGCCTTCGGGACCGGTCAGATGTTCCTGCCCGACGACATCGGCGAGCGTGCGGGGTCGCAGTCGCTCGGCGAGCGGCACGGGCCCGGTAGCGGCGCCTTCGCGCTGCGCCGGTGCATCCTCGCCGAACAGGTCCCCGGCCATCGGACGCTCAGCTCCGGCGCCGCTGTTTCTGGCGGATCAGGCGGATATAGGTGTCGGCGACCGCCTGGTTGATCGCATCCCACTGATAGGAGCCGCTTTCGAGCACCGCCGCCGCGCCATGTTCGGCGCGCAGCTGGATATCGCGGCAATAGCGCTCGAGATGGTCGGCGAAGCTCGTGATCGAGCCGGGCGCGACGAGGTAACCGGTCTGCCCATGCTTGACGATGCTGGCGCTGCCGGTCGCGCGCGCCGCGACGACGGGCAGGCCGCACGCCATCGCTTCGAGGGTCACATTGCCGAACGTCTCGGTCACCGACGGGTTGAAGAAAATGTCGCACGAGGCGAGCGCATGCGCGAGATCGGCGCCGCCCTGGAAGCCGACGAAATTGGCGTTGGGCAGGCGCGATTCGAACCATTCGCCGGCGGGACCCTCGCCGATCACGACAACCTTGTGCGGCACGCCGCGCCGCTGAAGCACGTCGATGGCGTCGGCAAAGACGTCGAGCCCTTTTTCCATCACCAGCCTGCCGAGGAAGGCGATCGCGGGCACATCGTCTTCGATCCCGAGCGAGCGGCGCCATGCCATGTCGCGGCGGGCGGGATTGAAAACCGACTGCTCGACGCCGCGGGTCCAGATGCCAATGTCGTAGTTCATCCGCTGTTCGCGCAGCACCTGCGCAAAGCTTTCGGACGGCGCGATCAGCGCATCGCATTTGCGGTAAAGCTTGCGCAGCCAGGCGACCATAACGGGTTCGAGGAACGACAGATTATAATAGCGGACATAGGTTTCAAAGCGCGTGTGCACCGAACAGGCGACCGGCAGCCGCCGGCGCCGCGCCCACGCCGCCGCCTGCCGCGCGACGCGGTCGGGACTGGAGATATGGACGATATTGGGCGCGAAATTGACGATGTCTTCGCGGACACGCGACGAAAAAGACACCGGAACGCGATATTCGCTGCGGCCCGGAATCGCGATCGACGGCACGCTGACCAGATCGCCCGTCGGCTCGAAAGCGGGGTGGGCGACGGTCGGCGAATAGACGCGCACCGCGGCGCCATGGTCCTGAAGATAGCCGACCAGACGGTTCAGCGCCTTGTTCGCGCCGTCGGTGGTCATATTATAATTGCCGCTGAACAGGGCGATGCGAAGGTCGGAGACGTCCATCGCGCCTGCGCTAATCCCCTTGCGGTGCAAACGCAACGCCGCCGTCAGGCCATGATGCTATAGGGTTCGCCCGGTTTCGAACGGCACATGCGTTTCGAGACGCGCGTCTCTTCGCCCTCGACAATGGCAATGTCGGTGATCGACAGGCATTTGCTGCCATTGGGCTCGGTGTTGAGCGCGGTGATCGTCGATGATCCCGCCACGCCTTCGCGCGTCGGGCTCGTCCAGTTGGCGGTCGCGCCGACCTCTTCCTTTTTCGTGACCGCCACGGTCGCCTCGGCGGCGACTTTCTGCTCTTTTTCGTCGAGCTGGCAGGCGATTTCGGCGACGAGCACTGCGCCGACCAGTCCCGACACAAGCGTACCCACGCCCTTGAGCCCCACGGCGCTGCCCGCGACGCCGCCGAGCAGCCCGCCCAGCGCGCCGCCCCGCTTGCGCGCCTTCTTGCATTTCGGATCGGGGGCGTCGCTGCTGGCGCGCTTCGTCTCGTCGCTTTTCTTTTTGGACGGCGCCCCTGTGGCTTCGGGCGCGGCGACTTTGACGGCGGAGGCGGGAACCGGATAGCCGTTGCAGCCGGTGTTGAAGCAGAACCGGTCGGCCAGATAGGCGCGATCGGTCTGATACTGCGCCTCCAGCCCGCGATAGGCGGCGAGGTTCGCGCCCTCGGGATCGGAGGCGGCGTGTTCCGCCATCACGGCTTTATAGAAACGGTCCTGGGTCGCCGGAGAATAGCGCATATTGCCCCCGACCCTGGCCGTATAAAGCGACGACAACGCATTTTGATAGACGATCATCGCCTCGCGATACGGAAGCATCTTTTGCGTATAATAGGTGTCGATCGCCGCCGTGCAGCGGTTGATCGCAGCCGCTTTGTCGAACGGCGCGTCGATCTTTTTATAATCCTCGCGGCACCTGGGGTAGCTGCGTGTGTCGAGCACAGGTCGATCGGGGAGAGCGGGCAGTGCAGGTTCGGCGACCGGCGCCGGGACAAAGGCCTTGTCGCCTTCGCTCGGCGCGCTTTGCCAGGCCGCGGCGACAGCGCTGCTCGACAGCAGCACCAAAAAAATGGCGCCGATCCCTGACCGATATCGCAGTTTTGCCCGCATATCTGACTCCCATCCCTTGTCTCCAAGGCTAAGCCCGAATGGACGGCCTCACAAGCGGGGTCAATGACGCGGATCACACCGCCAAATGCCCATGCCGTGATATTGTTTTGGCCGTGGCGATGACATAGCATGATCGCATCTGCGGTTAGGGGTCCGCCTTATGTGGGGATGATCGTATGAACCATTGGATCAAATCGGTCACAGCGCTTGTCGGGGCGCTCGTATGCACCGCCGCGACGCCGCCCGGCATGGACCCCGACAATCCGACCTGCCCCGCCAATCCCAGCTGGTCGGACTATAAGACGATGGTACTGACCCCGTTCCAGCGCAGCGGCGAAACCGTGCTGCTGGCCGAGGGCCGCGTCGATAGCGAGCTTCCGGCGCGGCTCGAAAAGGTGCTGACCGACAATCCGTCGATCAGCGAAATCTGGATCCGGTCGCCGGGCGGGGATGCGCGCGCCGGCAATGCCGCGGGATTGCTGATCCGCAAGTTCAGCAAGGAGCGCCAGATGGTGACCCGCATTCCGTCGGGGTGGACTTGTTTCAGCGCGTGCAATTTCGTCTTCATGGGCGGCCGCGCGCGCACGATCGACCCGGGCGGATATTTCATGGTCCATATGTTCACGATGACCGGCGACAAGAACGCCATTCAGTCGAGCGTCGCGATGGGCGCCGAGTCCACCACCGAGCTGATCAGCGACGTCGAGCGGGAGGCGGCGCTGATGGCGACCGAGGATAACGACCTGCTCATCCGCCTCGATGTCTCGCGCGACCTGCTGTCCGATATCATGTACCGGCAGAAAGCGATCGCGACCGGGGAAGACCGGTCGACACGGCGATGCCTGACGCGGAAAGAGGCGCTCAAATATAATGTGGTCAACATCGATCCGGATTAGCGGAAGAACCTAGTCCCCGGTTTCCGACGGCGCTTCCAGATCGACGACCACCGGCGGGTGGAGGCGCAGGCGGTGGACGCGGCGCTCGTCGGCCTCGATGACCTCGATGCGCCAGCCGCTCGGGTGGACGAGGATTTCGCCGACCTCGGGGACATGGCCCGCGAGCACGGCGGCGAGGCCGCCCAGCGTGTCGACATCTTCCTCGATCTCGGCGAGCCGCGGGTCGATCGCCTCGCCGACGTCGTCGAGCTCGGCGCGCGCGTCGGCTTCCCAGCAACCGCCCTCGCCCGGCGCGAACAGCGCGGTTGGCTCGTCGTCATGCTCGTCCTCGATCTCGCCCACGATTTCCTCGACCAGATCCTCGATCGTCAGCAGCCCCTCGGTGCCCGAATATTCGTCGATGACGATCGCCAGATGCGTACGTTTCGCGCGCATTTCGGCGAGCAGGTCGAGCACGCCCATCGATTGCGGGACGTAAAGCGGCTGGCGAATGAGGTCGAGCAAGGGCGGCGGGGTGCGCCCTTCGGCGAGCACCGCGAACACGTCCTTGACGTGGATCATGCCGACGACTTCGTCGAGATTCTCGCGGTAGACCGGCAGGCGGCTGTGCCCGGCTTCGGCGAAGGACGCGACGATCTCGGCAAAGCTCGCGCTTTCGGGGATCGCGATGATGTCGGCGCGCGGCACCGCGACATCGTCGACGGTCTGTTCGCCGAAGTGGAGCAGGTTGCGCAGCATCTTGCGCTCGATCTGCGACAGGTCGCCGACGACGCTGCTGCCGCGCCGTTCCTGCCCCTCTTCCTCGGCCTCGTCGATGACCTCTTCGATCTGCTCGCGCAGCGACGGTTCCTTGTCGCCGCCGAACAACAGATTCTTCAGCCCGGACAATAGTCCGGGTCTACTACTGTCCTCTTCCGATCGGCTCGAAGATCCCTGGTCGTCGGGCATGTGCGTGTCGTTTCCCTGCTAGTCGAGTTCCGCATATGGATTGGCGATGCCCAGCGATGCAAGCGCTTTCACCTCAAGCGCCTCCATCGCCACGGCTGAGTGATCGTCCATATGGTCGTAACCGACGAGATGCAGCGTGCCGTGGACGATCAGATGCGTCGCGTGATCGGGAAGCGAAATCCCCTTCTCCTCCGCCTCGCGCGCGCAGGTTTCGCGCGCGAGCACGATGTCGCCGAGCAGGATTTCGCCATCGTCGCTGTTCGCGAGGCTTTCGAGCAGATCCTCCTGGACCTGCGGAAAGGAGAGAACGTTGGTCGGCTTGTCCTTGCCGCGAAAATCGCGGTTGAGCGTGTGGACCTCCGCATCGTCGGTCAGCCGCACCGACACCTCGACGAGCGGCGCGGCGTCGGCAAGCTCGGCATAGGGCGTCAGCGCGAGCGCGGCGGCGACCGCCTCGCCCGCCCGCACCTCCCAGTCGAGCGGATCGGGCCACGGCGTCGCGGCGTGGGTTTCGACGCTCAGCATCGGATCGGCTCGGCGCAAAAATCGGCAGAAAACTGGGTAACTTCACACTGGAATCGCATATATTGTCCGGGAGACGGGGCGCCAACGGCGCGAATGGGGCAAGGGCGTGTCATCGCCGCCACGCTATCGCGCCACGATTTTGTAGGACAGCGATATTTGCTCATGGTCACGGCTCAAGGATGATTGCATCGCTGATATGGGTCTGCGCAGCCGCCACCTCGGCGGTCGCCGCTTCTGCTAGCCAATCGCGAAAGTGCGCGATCTTTTGGCTCTGCAGCCGCGCGACGGGATAGACGAACCAGAAGGCGCGGCCGTCGCCCGCGACGAGGTCGTGCGCGGGCACGAGGCGGCCGGCGGCGATTTCGTCGCGGAACAGGATCGGCGAGCCGATCGCGATCCCGTGCCCCGCGATCGCGGCGGCGATATCCATATGCTCGGCGGCGAGGCTGGTGCCGAAGCGGTCGGGTGGCGGCCCCGGGGCGACGCCGAGCGCGCGATACCACAGTCCCCACCAGTCGGGCCGGCCGAGCAGCGGGACAGCGAGCGCTTTGCCCGGATTCTCCAGCCCGGCGGCCGCGACCTTCAGTGCGGGCGCGCAAAGCGGCATGAACAGGACGGGGAACAATCGGACGCTTCTGAGGCCGCGCCAGTCGCCGAGACCGTGGCGGATCGCGGCGTCGAAACGGCCATCGCCGAGCGCCTGCGGCTCGGCCGAGAGTTCGAGTTCGATCGCGATGTCGGGATGGCGCGCGCGGAACAGCCCAAGCCGCGGGGTGAGCCAGCTCGTCCCGAAGGTCGGGAGCGTCGTCAGCGACAGCCGTGCCTCGTCCCGGTCCTGCGCCTTTACGAAGCTCGCATGCAGCGCCGCGAAGGCGGCCGTCGCCTCGCGCGCGATCGCGGCGCCGGCGGCGGTCAGCACGACCTTGTGCGGATGACGGACGAACAGATGCAGCCCGGTCTGCTGTTCGAGCTGGCGGACATGGTAGCTGACCGACGCGGCGGTGGTGCCGAGTTCCTGCGCGGCGCGGGCAAAGCTTTCGAGCCGCGCAGCGGCTTCGAAGGCGCGGATCGAGGGCAAGGGCGGAAGCTTGTCGGTGCGAACCATAAATATGACTTAGCCTCTACAGCCATTCTTCGCATCCTCAAAGCGTCGCGCGCGGAGCAGACCAAGCCACCCATTCGCTGGAGGCCCGATGACCCATCTTCCCACTTCGCTCGACCGCCGCCGCCTGATCGAAACGATGATCCTCGCCGGTGGCGCGGCGGCTTTCGGCGCGCCCGCATGGGGGCACGACGCGCATCATCGCGACTGGCAATGGCTGGTCGGCAATTGGGACGTCTGGCACCGGCGGCTCAAGGAACGGCTCGCGGGCAGCGACGACTGGGCCGAATTCGGCGGCAGGAGCGCGTGCTGGCTGACGCTGGGTGGGCTCGGGACGATCGACGACAATATCCTCGATTTGCCGGACGGCGAATATCGCGGCTTCACCATCCGCGCCTTCGACCCCGCGACGCGGCGATGGGCGATCTGGTGGGTCGACGGCCGCAACCCGACGCATATCGACCCGCCCGTGATCGGACGGTTCGACGGCAACGAAGGCGTCTTTACGGGGCACGACACGTTCAAGGGACAGGAGATCGCCGTCCGCTTCCGCTGGCACGAGGTCCACGGCCCGCGCCCGCATTGGGACCAGGGGTTTTCGACCGACGGCGGCAAAACGTGGGAGATCAACTGGCGCAACTATTTTACCCGCACCGGCGCAACGCCAAAGCCATTGCCGATGCTCGCGGAAAAGGCGCCAAATGCGGACGACTTCGCTTTTCTCGTCGGCGCATGGAAAGTCAGGCACCGCAAGCTGAAGACGCGGCTCGCCGGAAGCCGCGACTGGATCGATTTCGACGGGACGCTGGTGAACTGGCCCGTGCTCGGCGGGCGCGGTAACGTCGGCGACAATGTGATGAACTTTCCCGGCGCGCCGTTCCGCGGGGTCGGCATCCGCACGCTCGATCCGGCGACGGGCGAATGGCTGAGCTGGTGGCTCGACGGGCGCAGTCCGACGAGCATCGCGCCGCCGGTGCGCGGCGGCTTTGCGGGCGGGGTCGGCACCTTTATCGGCGACGACAGTTTCGAGGGGCGGCCGATCAAGACGCGCGTTTTATGGTCGCGCATCACCGCGACCTCGGCGCGCTGGGAGCAGGCATCGTCGGCCGACGGCGGCCAGAGCTGGGAGACCAACTGGATCAGCGATTTCGAACGGACGGCGTGAGATGGCGGCATTTGCCCTCGCGCTTTCGCTGCTCGCCGCGGCGCCCGCGGTCGAGATCGTCGTCGAGGCCGAGCTGTTCGCGCCGGGGATCGCCTCGACCGGTCATTCGGACATTCGCCTGACGATCAGCCCCGACGGTCGAACCGCTTTGTGGTTCAGCCGCGACCGGCCCGGCGGGCCCGGCGGCTACGACATCTGGATCGCACGCCGCGAGGGAAACGAGTGGGCGCCCGCGACGCCGGTTTCGTTCAATTCGCCGGGGCGCGATTTCGACCCCGCTTTCTCGCGCGACGGACGCTTCGTCTATTTCTGTTCGGACCGGCCCGGCGGGATGGGCAAGGATGACCTCTACCGCGTTGCCGTGACCGCAAAGGGGTTCGGCACGCCCGAAAATCTGGGGCCGCAGGTCAATAGCGCGGCGAACGAATATGCGCCGATGCTGTCGCCCGACGGCCGGCGGCTGCTGTTTTCGAGCGACCGGCCGGGCGGCGCGGGGCGCCACGACCTTTACACCGCGCAACCGAAAGCGCGCGGCTTTGCCGCCGCCGTGCCGCTGCCCGGCGCAATCAACACCCCCGCCGACGAATTCGACGCGAGCTTTCTCGCCGACAGCCGGACCTTGGTCTTCGCGCGCGCGCCGAGCATGAAGGACGATCGCATCGACCTGTTCGCCGCGACATCGCAGAGTGGCCGCTACGGTGCGGGAATGATATTACCCCTCGCGGTGAACGATCCGGTCAAGGACAGTTATGGGCCGATGCTCGACTGGTCGGCACCGGACCGGCTGACCTTTTCGAGCCAGCGGGGAGGAGCGCAATCGATGGAATTGTACCGCATCACCTATCGCCTTGTATCGAAGAAGATTTCGGGAGGGCAGCATGGCCGATAATCTTTTGACCGGCCTCAGCTTCGCCGCCGCGGGCGGCGCGGCGCTGGTCGGCGGGGTCTTCTTCGGCTTTTCCAGCTTCATCATGGCCGGGCTTGGACGGCTCGCGCCCGAGCAGGGCGCGAGTGCGATGAATTCGATCAACGTCACGGTGATCAACCCGGCCTTCATGACCGCATTGTTCGGCACCGGGCTGCTGTGCCTGATCGCGGCGGCGATGGCGCTGGGATCGCTCGGTTCGCTCGACGGCAAGCTGATCCTCGCCGCGGCGCTGCTCTATGTCATCGGCTGCGACGGGGTCACGATGGCGCTGAACGTCCCGCTCAACAATGCGCTCGCCAGGGCGCCGGTCGGCACGCCCGAGGGCGCGGCGCTGTGGACGCGTTATCTCAAGGATTGGACCTTCTGGAACTCGGTCCGCACCGCGGCGAGCTTTGCCGCCGCGATCCTGTTCGTCGCCGCGGGGGTATGCCGCGCCGCCTGAGCTTCAGTGCATGTGCTTGAGCTTGTCGGGGTTGCGCATGACATAAATGGCGGTGACCTTGCCGTCGGCAATCTCGAGCGCGGTGGTCTGGAGCTCGCCATCGGCCTCGCGCGTGACGAAGCCCGGCAGGCCGTTGATCATTCCGGCGTGGACGAGCGTCGAGCCATATTTGCCGAAGAGCACCGCAAGGCTGCGGTGCAGTTTCAGCACGATGTCGTATCCGATTACCGGTCCCATCGCGGCGGGGCGCTTGCCGCCGCCATCGGCCCACATGCCGACATCGGCGGCGAGCAGCGCGCCGAGCGCGCCCATATCGCCGCTGCGCGAGGCCGCGAAAAAGGCGTTGGCGATCTGCAGCCCCTGCTCTTTCTCGAGCTTGTAGCGCGGGCGCGCGTCGCGGACGTGGGTGCGCGCGCGCGCCGCGAGCTGGCGCGTCGCGGCGGGATCGCGGTCGATCGTCTTCGCGACCTCGTCATACTCGACGCCGAAGACGTCGTGCAGAAGGAACGCGGCGCGCTCCAAGGGGGAGAGCCGTTCGAGCGCGAGCATCAGCGGCAGTGTGACGTCGTCCGCTTCCTCCTCCTCGACCAGCGGGTCGGGGAGCCAGGGGCCGACATAGGTCTCGCGCTGGTTTCGCGCCGACTTGATCTGGTCGAGGCAGAGCCGCGTCACGGTGCGGCGGAGGAACGCCGCGGGCTCGCGCACCGCATCGCGGTCGGCGGCGAGCCAGCGGATGAAGGCATCCTGCACCACATCCTCGGCGTCGGCGACCGAGCCGAGCATGCGGTACGCGACGCGCGTGAGCAGCGGACGCAGCGGGTCGAAACTCGCCGCCGCGTCCGCCGCCGCACCGGTGTCGCCGTGGATGCCTTCGGGGGTCATCAGGCGGCCTTCGCGGGCGCGCCGCCTTCGTACCAGAGGTCGAAGCCGACCGCGATGCGGTTCCAGCCATTGATGACGTTGATCATCACGGTCAGGTTCATCTGTTCCTCCGCCGTGAAATGCTCGTCGAGCGCCGCGTGCGCTTCCTTTTGCGTGTGTGCTTGCGAAAGACGGGTCAAGGCGTCGGTCCACGCGAGCGCGGCGCGCTCGCGCGGCGTATAAACCGGGGCGTCGGCCCATGCCGCGAGCAGATAGATGCGCTGCTCGGTCTCGCCCTTCGCGCGCGCGTCGGCGGTGTGCATGTTGATGCAGTTGGCGCAGCCGTTGAGGATCGACGAGCGGATCTTCACCAGCTCGATCAGGCTCGTCTCAAGGCTTTTTTCGGCCGCGAGGCTGACCGCCATCCACTGCTTCATGAGCTGCGGCGAGGCGGCGAAGGGGTCGGTTACCTTGGTCATGTCATGTCTCCTTTAAGGGGTTGTACCGACATGACGAGACAGGATCGGCGCGTGTGACATGATATGCGAAAAAAATTCGCACCGGACGGAAAATCGGTTAGCCTGCCCGCCTCGACAATCGGAATGAGGGGGAAAATCATGAAGTTTCTCGATGGTTTCGGCGAACAGGCCTATGCATTGCTGCGCATCGTCGCGGGCCTGTTGTTCATGGCGCATGGCGTGCAGAAATTCTTCAATTTCCCGGTCAAGTTCCCGATGGAACTCACCCCGATGCTGCAAGCCGCTGGGGCGATCGAGCTGATCGCGGGCGGCCTGATCGTCATCGGCCTGTTCACTCGCCCCGCGGCCTTCATCGCGAGCGGCATGGCGGCTGTCGGCTATTGGACCGCACACGCAACGCAAGGGCTTTATCCGATCGTCAATGGCGGCGAGACGATCATCCTCTACTGCTTCATCTTCCTGTTCATCGCGACGCGCGGCGCGGGGATTTGGAGTGTCGACGGCGCGAGGAAATAGAGGTTCCATCATTATCTCGCGGCCACTAGTTGCAGATCCTATTTATCGTCACCCCGGATCAAGTCCGGGGTGACGAACGAAAATGAAGCAACGTCCGCTTCCCATCCCTTTGCTGTCTCACCGCCCACACAACAAAATAGGGGGCGGCCCTTTCGGACCGCCCCCAGTTTCGGGCTTCACATGGTGAAGGTCGTCAAAGCTTGCGTGTGTTCGTTTCGATCAGCTTCTTCGCCTCGGCGATCGCCTTGGCGGTGGTCAGCTTCTTTTCCTGGATGTCGTCGGCCATTTCGAGCAGGCGGCCGCTGATCACGGTGCCGGTATCGGCCTTTTCGTCGATCGCGATGCCGCCCTTGGCCGCCGCGACGCGGTCCCATTCGGCGCGCACGGCGGCCCAATAATCCCTGGTCGCGGCCCAATAATCGTCGGCCGCCTTCACGTCATATTGGTCATATTTGATATAGGTGTTGAGGACATATTCCTGAACGATCGGCACCAGCTTGCCGTCCTTCGTCCCCATCTTGGTGTTGTCCTGCCAGTGGACCCAGCCATCGGGCGAGGGCTGGTGGCGGTTGATCGACAGGTAGCGGTCATAGACCGGATTGCGCACGGCATCGCGGCGCGCGAGCGGGCGCCAGGTCCAGTTCGAGCGCCAGCGGCGGACACCGCCCTGCGTTTCGAACTGGCCCCAGCCGCCGTAACGCGGGCTGTCGTCGACCTGATAGACCGTCTGCGACCAGCGGCCGGTGCGCATCTTTTCAGGCACATCTTCCCACGTCCAAGCATTGCGGTCGGAGTAGATCAGCACCTTCGCGGGTTCATATTCCCAGTCCTGCCGCCAATGCTTGATGATCATGCTCTTGTCGTCGTCGCCGGTGATGACGAGCATATGCTGCAGGCTGATCTTGCGGCCGCTATCCTCGATCACGCGCACGACCTCGTTGCCGCCCGAGCGCTTGGGTTCGAGAACCTCGTACGCCGGATCCCAGCGCGTCGATTCCTGCATGTTGAAGCTGACGCGGTAGTTGCCCGCCATCGCGAGGATGTCGGCGCGGTCCTGCTCGAAATTGGCGGCGGCGGCCTCGGCGGCGATCGGCGGATGCGCCGAGGCGGCGACGGGGAGCGCGGCGGAGAGCAGCAACAGGCTGGCGGCGATCTTGCGATATGTTTTCATCGGTGCAGTCCTTCTTTCTGTTTTAAAAGCGGAAGCTCAGCGACACGCTCGCGTTGCGGCCGGGCTGGGTGTAGGCGTCGGCGCTCGCCGGGACGGTGGGCGCGGTTGCCGTTCCGCCCATCGCGAGGCCGCGCACATCGCTCCACCAGCTGTATTTCTTGTCGAGGATGTTGAAGACACCCGCGCGCAGCGTGAGCGCATCCATCACGCGCACGAACGCCGTCGCGTCGAGGATCGTGAAAGCATCGGGGCGGAAGCATGTGGGGGTGCAAAGCCCCGTCGTGCGCGACGCTTCCTTGCGGCCCGCGTGCGTCATAATGATCTGGCCGCCGAAGCGACCCGACGATTCCCGATAGCCGACGCCGGCGACGAGCTTGAGCGGATCGATTGACGACAGCGGCGACCGCACGCCGTCGGGGTCGATGATGTCCCCCTTCGCATAGGATAGGGCGAGCGTCGTATACAGGCCGGACGACGCTCGCCCCTCGAACCGCGCCTCGGCCCCTTTGACCCGGACGCGATCGAGATTCACGAATTGATAGAGGATGGGGTTGGCGATCGTGCCGGTGCCGCCGACCTGTTCCTGGCTGATGAAATCCTTGTACCGCGCCGAAAAGGCCGTGACGTCGAGGCTGACCGCATCGTTCGAGAAGCGCACACCGCCCTCGAAGCTTTCGCTACGCTCGGGTCCGAGGTCGGGGTTGGGAAGCGTGCGGTACGAGAAGAAGGGCGAAGTGAGGTTTTCGAAGAACTGGTTCACCTGCCCCGGCTCGGGCGCCTTGAAGCCGGTCGCATAATTGGCGAACAACCGGACATCGTCGGTAATTTTCCACACCGCGCCGAACTTGGGCGAGACGCGCGAGCCGTCCTGCTTGGCGCCGCGGAACGTCGGCAGCAGCGGGTCGTTGTCGGGCGACAGGTCGTACCAGTCGAAACGCAGCGCCGGGTAGAGCAGCAAGCGGCCGTCGGCGATCGCGATCTCGTCGCCGACGAACAGTCCCGCGCGCGTGAAGTCGGTGCTCGGGAAGGCGCGGGTGGGATAGGTTTCGCCCGCCGGCGGGACGGTGCCGCCGCGAAGGCCGCGCTGGCGCGTCTGGCTGATGTCGCCGCCAAAGACGAGACGGTGCGTGATCGCACCCGTCGCGAAATCGGCGCGCGCGTCGGCCGAGGCGCCAAAGACGCGGTTCTCGAAGGTGTTGAGGCGCGTGCGGTCGGCCGACGGGGTGCGGTCTTCCTCGGTATATTGGCGATCCTCGCCGTCCTGCCAGTAGAGCGCGACGCGCGCGAAATCGATCGCCCCCTCGCCTTCCCAGCTCCAGTCGAGCGAGACGCGCTTGCGCGTCCCGGTGTCGAAGCCTTCGAGGCGGTCGACGGTCGCGCCGAGCCCGTTCGGGCCGAGGCCGCTGAGCCCGTTGGTATAGAGGCGCGTGTCGAGATATTCGCCGGTCAGGCGCAGCTTGTGGCCGTTGGCGGGGTCGTAGACGATGCGCGCGAGCGCGGCGTCCGAGCGTCCGTCCTGCGGGTTGGCGCGCGTGCGCGACGCGCCGATGCCGTTCGCCGTGCCGAGGCTGCCCTGGTTCTCCAGCTCCTTGTAATCGCGGCGCGTATAGGCCGCCATCACCGACCAGTCGCGGCTGCGCCCCGCGAGGATCGCGGTTTCGCTGAATTCCTCGTCGGCGCTGTTATAGCCGGCGCGGAGCAGGCCGCCGATGCTCTTGCCGGGTTCGAGGAAGTCGGCGGGGTCGGAGGTGATGAAGCTGACCGCGCCGGCAAGGCCGTCGCTGCCATAAAGCGCCGACGACGGGCCGCGCAGGATCTCGACCGATTTGACGAGGCCGAGGTCGACATAGTCGCCGCGCCCCGATGCCTGTGCGCCGAAGCTGAAGCCGTCGGGAACGCGGACGCCGTCGACCTGGATCAGCACGCGGTTGCCGCCGATGCCGCGGATGTTGAAGCTGTCGTTACCTGCACGGCCGGTGGCGCCGAGTGCGGCGCCGAAGCGCGCGGGCTGGCGCTGGACGCTGACGCCGGGTTCGAAGCGGACGAGGTCGCGGATGTCGGTGACCATCTCGTCGGCGATCTGCTCGTCGCTCTTCACGGTGACGGTGACCGGGACGTCTTCGGCCTTCACCGCGGTGCGCGTCGCGGTGACGACGATGCGATTCTTGAGCGACACCCAATATTCGCCGTCATTGTCCTGCGCGAAGGCCGGCGAAGCCGTCGCGGCGAGCGCGAGGCCCAGCGCGCTGCCTGCGGCAAGGCGGGATATCGACGGCAAATTTCGGATGTTCAATTTTCTTCCCCTGATTGATTGCGACTGACTCGCAATAGCGGTCGTCTAGGCGGGGAATTTCAGAGGGTCAATATGCTATTGAGAATCGTTCTCGAAAATTAGCAGCAGGTGGCAGCGCGCGACGATCCGACCGCAAGTGCCGTGAACGCGGAAACAAGCTCGGAATGATGAAAGGCGGGCAGCGACCGGGAGCGCTCCATCACTCATCGTCACCCCGGACTTGATCCGGGGTCCCGCTTGAGGTCAAAGACAATGAGTGCGTCAAAAAAGCGGGATCCCGGATCAAGTCCGGGATGACGAAGGGGAATCAAGTAACGTCCGCTTCCGACCCCAAAGCCGACGCTGTTCCGCGCGCTAAGCCCCCGGCCCTTCATAGGCATCGACGATCCGCCCGACGATCGGGTGGCGAACGACGTCGGCGCTGGTGAAATAGCTGACGTTGATGCCCTCCAGCCCTTCGAGCCGGCCGACCGCGTCGGCGAGGCCCGAGGTTGCGGGGATCGGCAAGTCGACCTGCTTGGGGTCGCCGCAGACCACCATGCGGCTGTTCATGCCGAAGCGGGTGAGGAACATCTTCATCTGCGGGATCGTCGTGTTCTGCGCCTCGTCGAGGATGATGAAGGCGTCGGCGAGCGTGCGCCCGCGCATGAAGGCGAGCGGCGCGATCTCGATCTCGCCTGACGCAATACGGCGCTCGACCTGCTCGGCGGGCAGGCAGTCGTGGAGCGCGTCGTAGAGCGGGCGGAGGTACGGATCGACCTTTTCCTTCATGTCGCCGGGAAGGAAGCCGAGCTTTTCGCCCGCTTCCACCGCGGGGCGCGACAGGATGAGGCGCTGGACGCTGCCGGTAATCAGCTGCGCAACCGCCTGCGCAACCGCGAGATAGGTCTTGCCGGTGCCCGCGGGGCCGAGCGCGAAAATCACGTCGTCGCGGGCGAGCGCCTGCATATAGGGCACCTGCGACGGCGCGCGCGGGACGATCGTCTTTTTGCGCGTGCGGATCATGATCGGCGGCGCTTCGTCCTTGTCGTGGCGGATGATGCCCGCGAGCGTCGGCTGCGCCGACATCGCGATCACCCCGTCGACCAGGCCGGTGTCGACCTCCTGCCCCTGTTCGATCCGATTGTAGAGTTCGGTGAGCACGTCGCGCGCGCGCGCCGCGGCCTCGGCCTCGCCCTCGATCTGCACGCGGTTGCCGCGCGCCGAGATATAGACGCCGAGGCGGTTTTCGATCGCGACGAGGTTGCGGTCGAATTCGCCGAAGAGGATGCCCAAAAGCTGCGTTCGCTCAAATTCCGCCGTCAGTCGGACGCGGTCGCCGGGTTCGGCGGGGGCGGAGGCGGTCAGCGGGCGTTTGGACATATAAGCAAGGCTCCTTCGATCGACGACATGACTGTAGCCCCGTCAAGGCGGGAGTCCATGACTTGCGGGCTGCAAATAGGACGGAAGGAGACGGAGTGTGTCTTCGGGGAGACAGCTTCCGTCCTGCCCACTAGGCGACCTCTTCCATCAGCGCTTCGGCGCCAACGCTGTTGGCACCGGCCGACGTGATCCGCACGTCGATCATATCGCCGATCTTGAGCCCCGGCGCGATGACATGCACCGACTGGAGCCAGGGCGACTTGCCGATCAGCTGGCCGTCGAGCTTGCCCTTGCGCTCGAGGAGCAGACGCGTGGTGCGACCGACGGTCGCTTCGTTGAACGCCTGCTGCTGTTCGTTGAGCAGCGCCTGGAGGCGTTGGAGGCGCTCGTTGAGCACCGCTTCGTCGATCTGATCGTCCATCGTCGCGGCGGGGGTGCCGGGGCGGCGCGAATATTTGAAGCTGTACGCCATCGCATAATTGGTGGCGCGGACGATATCGAGCGTCGCCTCGAAATCGGCGTCGGTCTCGCCGGGGAAGCCGACGATGAAGTCGCCCGAGATCGCGATGTCGGGGCGCACCGCGCGGACGCGTTCGATGATCTTGAGATAGCTTTCGACCGAATGGCTGCGGTTCATCGCGGCGAGGATGCGGTCGCTGCCCGCCTGCACCGGCAGGTGGAGAAAGGGCATCAGCTTGTCGATCTCGCCATGCGCGGCGATCAGCCCGTCGGTCATGTCGTTGGGGTGGCTGGTCGTGTAGCGGATGCGCTCTAACCCGTCCTCGCGCGCGAGTTCGCGGATCAGCCCGTCGAGGCCGATCACCCGGCCCTTGTCGTCCTCGCCGTCCCATGCGTTGACGTTCTGGCCGAGCAAGGTGATTTCGCGCACCCCGCCCGCGACCAGCGCGCGCGCCTCGGCGATCAGGTCGGCGAACGGCCGGCTGATCTCGGCGCCGCGCGTGTAGGGCACGACGCAATAGGTGCAGAATTTGTCGCAGCCTTCCTGGACGGTCAGGAAAGCGGTCGGGCGCTGCCCGCCCGCACGTTTGGGCAGCGCGCCGAACTTGCTCTCGGCGGGCATGTCGAGGTCGACGGCTTTTTCGCCGCGCGCGGCGCGGGCGATCAGGTCGGGAAGGCGGTGATATGCCTGCGGACCGACGACGACATCGACGGTCGGAGCGCGGCGTGCGATTTCGGCGCCCTCGGCCTGTGCGACGCAGCCGGCGACCGCGATCGTCGGGCGGCTGCCGTCGGCGCGCTTCAGCCGGCCAATGTCCGAATAGACTTTCTCGGCCGCCTTTTCGCGGATGTGACAGGTGTTGAGCACGACGAGGTCGGCGTCCGCGCCGTCGGCGGCGGCGACATAGCCTTCGGCGCCCAGCATCTCGGCCATGCGCTCGCCGTCATAGACGTTCATCTGGCAGCCGAAGGATTTGACGTGAAAAGTCTTTTGAGGACTTGGGGGAGAGTCGGATTTCATCGGCGCGCTATAGGCGATGCGGCGCGCCGGCGGAAGACCGCGCAATTTCCTCCGCAATCGAGGCGCGCGCGGCCTCGGCGAGCAGCTTGCGGTCGCCCTCGACGATATCGGGCAAGGGATCGAGATAGTGGATCGTCAGGTGGACCGGGCGCTTGCGCGCGAGCAGCCGCTTGAAATTGTCGAGCCCCGATTCGGGATCGAGCCAGGCGATATCGTTCGCCTCATGCCCGTAATCGAGAAACACCGGCTGCACGCGCAGGTTCGGAGGCGTCGGGATCACCGCCTGGAACAACGAGGCGCGGAAGGGCAGCAGGCCGTCGCCCGGCCCCGTCGTGCCTTCGGGGAAGAGCGTCACCGGGCGGCCGCGCGCGAGCGCACCCCGCAGCTCGTTCGCCTGATTGTGGATTTCGCGCCGCGCCTCGCGCTGGACATAGACGGTGTGGTTCTGGTCGGCGAGCCAGCCGACGAGCGGGGTTTCACCGACCTCGGCCTTCGACACGAACGCCGAGCGCGCGGCGCCGCCGAGCGCGAGAATGTCGAGCCAGCTCACATGGTTCGACACGAACAGGACGTTGCGCCGGAGCCGCGTGCCCGTCGTGCGGATGCGCAGCCCTGCGATCCAGCCGACGGCGTTGAGGAAGGCCATCACCATCGGCGACGGGCGCCGGGCGGCGCGGTAGAGGAGGTGCGGGACGATCAGGAAAAGCAGCGTCAGCACCATCAAGGCGAGACGGGCGACCGTCCGCCAGGTGATCGAGGCGCGATCAGTCGCGCTTGCGATCGATGGCGACACCATAAAGCTCCATGCGATGGTCGACGAGGCGGAAGCCCAGCCGTTCGGCGATCACCTTTTGCAACGCCTCAAGCTCGGGATCGACGAATTCGATCACCTTGCCCGTTTCGACGTCGATCAGATGATCGTGATGCGCCTCGGGCGCGGCTTCGTAGCGCGAGCGGCCGTCGCCGAAATCGTGGCGGTCGAGGATGCCCGCCTCTTCGAACAGGCGGACGGTGCGGTAGACAGTGGCGATCGAAATGCCGCTGTCGACCTTTGACGCGCGCTCATACAGCGTCTCGACGTCGGGATGATCCTCCGAATCCGAAATGACGCGCGCAATGATGCGGCGCTGCTCGGTGATACGGAGCCCCTTTTCGTGGCACAATGCTTCGAGATCGATATTGCCGGACATGCTTGCCTTTCCTGCAGATGCAGCCGTGTCTGTCTTTGTTACAAACTGTATAGGCACGCCCCGCGGATAGGACAAGGGCGGCACCCCTACGACGCCGCCCTTCCCTGCTCCGGATGGAGCGATTTATCTTAGGCCCTGACCCTAAGGTTCAGACCTTGGGCTTGCGCTTGCGCCCGCCGCCGCGGCCCTTGGTGCCGAGGCCGATTTCCTTGGCCAGCGCGCGGCGCTTTTCGGCATAGTTCGGCGCGACCATCGGATAGTCGGCGGGCAGGCCCCACTTTGCGCGATAATCGTCGGGGGTCATGCCATAATGCGTCATCAGGTGGCGGCGCAGCATTTTGAGCTTTTTGCCGTCCTCGAGACAGACGATGAAGTCGGGCTTGACCGAGGTACGGATCGACACCGCCGGCACCAGCTTTTCCTCGACGACCGGTTCGCTGCCGAGACCCGACAAGGCGGCGTGAACATTATTTATCAAAATGGAGAGATCCGAAATCGCGACGCTGTTGTTGCTGACATGTGCGGCGACGATGTCAGCGGTAAGCGTAACGAGCATCTCGTTGGTATCGGCTTGGTCGGACATGAGACTATTCCTTGATTCTTATTACCCAGAAGACATGCCGGCGAATATTGGATTTGTTCTTCCGCCAGCCAGAATACTGCCACTTTGGATGGAATTCCGCAATGACCGATCAGTCCGCCTTTTCACCGCGTGCCGACCGGCGCATCGTAATTGCGTCGCGAACCACCCCATCATTACCGCGGTAATAGGCCGGCCGTCGGCCGCACTCTGCAAAACCTGCGCTCTCATAGAGATGAACCGCGTCATTATCGGCGCGCATTTCAAGAAAATAGTCTTCGGCACCCTGTTCGGCGGCCCATGCCCGCCAGTCGTCGATCAGTAATGCACCGATACCGCGGCCGCGAAACTGCGGGTCGACCGCGAGCAATAATAATTCGCTTTCGGGCCCGGCGATGCGCGCCGCCGAGAAACCGCACGCGTGATCGCCGTCCCACGCGAGGCACACGCGCGCCGAGGGCAGCGCGAACAAGGTCAAAAGCTGCGCGCCGCTCCACGCTTCGCCATAGGCGGGCTCGAACGCGGCCTCCATCACGCGCATCACCGCGGCGAGATCGCCGACGCGGGCGGTGGCGAGGCGGATGGCGCCACTCATGCCGGCGCCATCGGCTTGGCATCGGGCGCGCGGCCGTAAATCGGGCTGGGCCCATCGATCAGCAAAGCGGGCGGCAACCGCAGGAAGGCGCGCGCGTCGGGCAGCGCCGCCAGCGCGCGTCCGGTGCCGCGGCGCGCGACAAAGGGCTCGGCGCGATTGCCGACGACCAGTTCGTCGCCGATCAGGACGGCGTCGTCGGGCAGCAGCGAGCGAATCTCGCCGCGCGGCGTCAGGTCCGCCGCGAACGGCTGGACGAAGTATTGGCCGTGGCCGCCCTCCATCACCACCAGCGCGCCGCCGGCGGCTGCGATCTCGTCGGCGGCGCCGGCCGCAACCAGCGCGAGCGTCGAAAAGCCATGCACCGGCACCTGCCACCCGAGCGCCAGCGCACGCGCCGCCGCAACGCCGATCCGGACCCCGGCAAAGCTGCCCGGGCCGCATCCCGCGACGATGACGTCGGCGCGGCCGCCGCCTGCAAGTTCGGCGATCAGCGGAACCAGCCGTTCGGCGTGGCCGCGGCCGATCACCTCGTGACGATGGTCGACGACCGCCCCGGCCTCCAGCAGCGCCACCGAACAGGCTTCGCTCGCCGAATCGATGACCAGATACCGCATCGAGGCAGGATGCTCGCTCAGACGATGCGGTTGAAGCGGGCGAAATCGGGGCGCGGGCTGCGATCGAAGATCGTTGCCGCATCGCCATAGCCGAGGGTCGAGATGAAGTTGCTCTTCACATTCGGCTGGTCGGCAAAGAAGGCCTCGTCCACCCCGGCGTTGTTGAACCCCGACATCGGCCCGGTATCGAGCCCGAGCGCGCGCGCCGCGAGGATGAAATAGGCGCCCTGGAGGGTGGCATTGCGGAAAGCGGTCGTCTGCGCCAGCGCCTCGTTGCCCGCGAACCAGCTGCGCGCGTCGGTATGCGGGAAGAATTCGGGCAGATTTTCGTAAAATTCATTGTCGCTCGCGATGATCGCGGTGACCGGCGCCTTCCGGATCTTTTCCTCGTTCCCCGGTATCGCGTGCGCGGCGAGCTTCGCCTTCGCTTCGTCGGTCACGCACCAGACGATCCGCGCCGGCAGGCTGTTGGCGCTGGTCGGGCCGAACTTCACCAGATCCCAGATCGCATGCAGCTGCGTCTCCGAAACGGGCTTGTCGAGATAGCCGTTATAGGTGCGCGCGGTACGAAACAGCTGGTCGAGAGCGCTGTCGGAAAGCGGCTCGCTCATGGGCATCTCCTGAAATGATTTTTGATCAGACGGCGTGGACTGCCGTTACCTCAGGCACATAATGTTTCAAGAGGGACTCGATGCCATTCTTGAGCGTCGCGGTCGAGGACGGGCATCCCGCACACGCGCCCTGCATCTTCAGATACACATTGCCCTTGTCGAAACCGCGATAGACGATGTCGCCGCCGTCGTTGGCGACCGCGGGGCGGACGCGCGTTTCGATCAGTTCCTTGATCTGCTCGATGATGTCGGCGTCGGCGGGATCGTCGGCAAAACCGGCCTCATCCTCGGGCGGCACCGAAAAACCCGCGCTTGCGGCGTTGAACAGCGGCACGTCGGCGAGGAAGTGATCCATCACGATGCCGAGCACGTCGGGCTTTGCATCGGCCCATTCGGCGCCGGGCGCGATCGTCACCGACACGAAATCGCGGCCGAAAAAGACCCCCGTCACGTCGCCAAGCGAGAAAAGCGCGCTGGCGAGCGGCGACGCCTCGGCCTCTTCGGGGCTGGCAAAGTCGCGGGTTCCCGCCTCCATTACCGCCCGGCCGGGCAGGAATTTGAGCGTCGCGGGATTGGGCGTCGATTCGGTTTCGATCAGCATGGGGTGCATGTGGGGCCGAGCGAGGCTTTGTGCAAGACGACATGGATGCGCTAAGGCGCGGCGATGCGTCCTTTCACCCATTTTGCCGCGCTCGACTGGTCGGGCGCACGCGGCCCGCGCCAGCGCGGGATCGCCCTGGCGGTCGCGAGCGGCAGCGCGGCGCCCGCGCTGGTGCGGCCGGGGCATATCTGGTCGCGGAGCGAAATTCTCGAATGGCTGGAGGGTGTTGCGGCGGCGGGCGAGAATATGCTGATCGGTTTCGACTTTTCGGCCGCCTTCGCCTTTGCCGACCATGGCGCCTATTTCCCCGGCTGGGCGGAGAGCCCGGCCGACATGCGCACGCTGTGGGCACTCGTCGAACGGCTGGCGGGCGGCGATCCGCATTATGAAGCGGGGGGATTTCTGGCGCACGCCGAGGCGCGGCGGCATTTCCGGCAGCGCGGCGAGGCGGGCGACCTGTTCGAAGCGGGCGCCGGGCGGCTGCGCGTCGTCGAGCATCACCAGCGCGCGACGAAGCAGGCGGCGAGCGTCAGCAATTTCAACCTCGTCGGTGCGGCGCAGGTCGGCAAGGCCAGCCTGTCGGGCATGCGCCTGCTCCACCGGCTGTCGCGCCGCATCCCGTTGTGGCCCGGCGATCCGGTGCCGGGAGCGGGTCCGATGCTGGTCGAAATCTACACCAGCCTGGCCGCGCGCGCGGCCGGGCTGCCCCCGGGGCGCAGCAAGATCCGCGACGGCGCGGCGCTCGATGCGGCGCTCGCGGCGCTGGGCTCGCCGCCGTGCCGGTTGACAGGGCCGGTCAGCGACCATGCGAGCGACGCGCTGCTGACCGCCGCCTGGCTGCGCGCGATCGCCGGCGACGCCGCCCCCTGGTCGCCGTCGCCGCTGCCGGACCGCCTTGCGCGAACCGAGGGCTGGACCTTTGGCATCATCTGACGATTTCCTGCTTGCCGCATTTTCCCAACGTCGGATGTTTCCATCCGGCCGAAAAATGCTAAGGGGCGGTCAGCCGTGCCGGCTTAGCTCAGTTGGTAGAGCACCTGATTTGTAATCAGGGGGCCACGGGTTCGAATCCTGTAGCCGGCACCATCAGCATATTTCAGTGCCTTCAGAAGCGCCGTACAGGCGCCGCCGGTGCGCGACGCGACGGCACCGTGCGCACGATCAAATTGCCGAAGCGGCCCTGACCTGTCATCCGCCCCTCGGCGAGCTGGCGCGGAATCACTTTCCCGGCGGCCGCCTCACAGCCATGATTTCATTTTACCCGACCCCACCGAAGGAGATTTATATGAGCATCGAACGCCTGCATTCGGGCCCGCGCATGAGCCAGGCCGTGATCCATGGCGGCATCGTTTATCTTGCCGGCCAGGTTGGCGCACCGGGCGAGGACGCGACCGCGCAAACGCACGCCATTCTCGCATCGATCGACGAATTGCTCGCCGAGGCCGGCACCGACCGGTCGCACCTGCTCACGGCCATGGTCTGGTTGGCCGATATGGCCGATTTCGCCGCCATGAACGTGGTTTGGGAAGAATGGATTGGCGGCGCCAATGCGCCGACGCGGGCGACCGGCGAAGTTCGTCTGGCAACCCCCGATTACCGGGTGGAAATCATCGTCACCGCCGCCCGGCCCTGACGCAGAAACTTCTCGAGGCAGTCGAAGCAAGGCCGGGACTGCGTGGCGTTGCTTCGAACTGCCCCGAAAACGGATCCGATTAGAAATCGACCCGCGCGCCGACGGTGAAGTAGCGGCCGACGACGTCGTACAGCGTGCTGTTGACGGTGATGAGCGGGGGATCGCGGTCGAACACATTGTTCACATTGCCGAACAGCATGAAGCGATCGTCGATCTTGAACCGCGCGCCGAGGTCGACATAGGTCCGCGAGGCGATCTTGTTGTTGATCAGCGTCGTGCGCGTCCGGTCAAAATTGCCGCCATCGACGTACCGCGCGCGGATGTCGAACCCGACATTGTCATCCTCATAGGTCGCGCTGAGCGTCCCGCGCCATTTCGGCGTCGCGCGCAGCACCGAATCGCCGACATCGCCGGCGGTCTCGACGCGCGTAACGCCGGTATCGAACACCAGCTTGTCGACATAGGTCGCCAGCGCGCGGATGCGCAGGCTGCCCGGCAGGCCCGCACTGACGTTCGACAGGTTGACGACATAGGATGCCTCCATGTCGAGCCCGCTCGTCTCGAAGCTCGCGATATTCTGCTGGGTGGCGGCCACCTGCGTAACCGTCCCCGTCGCATCACGCGTGATGCTGTCGCAGGCGGATGTGACCCCGCGCGAGCACAAGAGCGTGAGGTTCGATCCGTTCAGCGCCGTGACCGCACCGTCGATCTTGATCTTGTAATAATCGACCGAAGCGCTGAAGCCGCGCAGGAAGGACGGCGAATATGTTGCGCCGATGGCCGTCGTATAGCTCACTTCGGGCACCAGATTGGGATTGCCGCCGGTGAATGTCGTCACGGTCGAGGGCTGCGGATTATAGGCGGGGTTGGCCGCGGCGCGCCCGGCCCTGTCCTGATCGTTGAGCGGCCCGATGTTGATCGCGCGGAGCGCAAACAATTCGCCGATGCCCGGCGAGCGAATGTCGCGCGAGCGCGTTGCGCGCAGCAGCAGGTCGCCAAACAGCCGCGCGGTGCCGCCGGCTTTCCACGTCCAGATGCCGCCGCTGGTGCTGTAATCCGAATAGCGTGCCGCGCCGCTCAGGTCGATTTCGACCGCATTTTCGAGTTTGAGCAGCGGGAACAGGACTTCGCCGAACGCTTCCTTGACGTTGAACCCGCCCGAGGTGGGCGTCGAAAAGACGAGAATGCCGAAGTTGCTGGCGTTCGCGATCGTGAAATCATCGCGCGACGAGATCTGTTCTTCCCAGCGTGCCTCGGCGCCGATCGCGACGGTCACCGGGCCGGCCCACAAGGAGAAGAGATCGCCCTGCACTTCGGCGCCCACCGAATCGAGCTTGGTGGTGCCGAACGATTGCTGCGCCCCCGTGACATAGTCGCGCGCTTCGGGCGACGCGTTCAATGCGCCGAAGGGGTTGAGCGGGCGGCACGCCGGATCGTCATTCGCCGGGTTGGCGTCGGCATTGATCGCGCAGACGATTTGCCCGCCGCTCGACACCGCGTTGATCGCGTTGCTGAACTGCCGGACCAGCCGAGAGTTGCCCATCGACTGTTCGCTCTCGACCTCGCCATGGCTGTACCAGGCCTTGTAGCGGAAGCCGTTGCCGAACGTGCCGTCGACGCCAATCGCGCCTTCCTTGCTGACCCGCTCGCCGCGGAACTGCAGTTGAAGGATGTCGTTGAAATAGCGGCCGAAGGTAAAGCTCGTCTCGCCCGCGGCAGCGAGCCGGTCGCGGACCGCGGTCGACAGATAGGGGTTGTTCGCCTGGATCGTCAGATACGGCAGACCAAGCGCCCCGCCGACCGTATAGTCGCCGAAGAAGGGCGCGTTCGACAGCGAGCGCGCATAGCTGCCGTCGACCCAGAAGGTCGCGTCGCCGACCTCATAGCTCAGCCGGGCGTAGGTGCTCAGCCGTTCGAAAGGCGAGGAGACGGGAATCGTATCATAGAGGTTGATGCCGTCCGCGCCGCCGACCATCCGCAGCGGGAAAGCGCCCGCGCCGACGCTCGTACCGCGACCGAAAGCGCGCAGCGTGCCGTCGGCGTTGAACGTCTGTCCCGCGAGCACGCCGCTGGTGATCAGGCCGCCCAGCGTGACATTGCCGAAGTTCACATCGCGGACCAGTTCCGACCCCGTGCCCGACGGAATGAAATCGGGGCTGTTGAGGTTCGGGCGCGTGCTGCGGTTGATTACGCCGCTGTCTTTGACATATTCGCCGCCGATGATGAAATGGCCGCGCCCGTCGGCGAAGCCGGTGCCGAATTTCGCGTCGAAACCATAGCGGAACCCATCGCCGCGCGACGAAACGCCAACATTGCCGCCGATCGACAGCCCGTCATAATCCTTGTCGAGCAGGATGTTGACGACGCCCGCGACCGCGCCGGAGCCCCAGGCGGCCGAGGCGCCGCCGGTCACGACCTCGACGCGCTCGACCAGATTTGTCGGGATGAAGTTCAGATTGCCCTCGCCGACGAAGCGGCGGCCGTCGAGCAGCACCAGCGTGCGGTTCGAACCGAGGCCGCGCATGTCGACGGGCGCGGTGCCGGTCGAGGTGTTGCCGTTCGACACGGTCGGCGTCGTGGTGGGGCGGATTTGCGGCAGGTCGTTCAGCACCTGCTGGATGTTCGGACGCGCGCCGAGGCGCAATTCATCCTCGCCGATCACCGTCGTGGGGGTCGGCTGATCGAAACCGGCGCGCGCGATACGCGATCCGGTGACGAGGATTTCCTCATCGGCGGTGGCCTCGGTCTCGGCGACGGTTTGCGCCGCGGCCGGCACCGCGAGCCATAATCCGGCCGCCAACGCCGCAATGCTGCTGCCGCGCGCGAGCCGGTAACCGAGCTTATCACTGTCCTTACGCATCTCATCCACCCCTTTGTGCTGAGCCGCTCGATGGCGGCCCTTTTTGGTTCCCCCCATGGAAGCTGCCACAATGTCCTATTTAGGACAATATATTTCTTTTGAGAGAAAATAGGCTCATAACTGCCATTCGCCCCCCTGACGCCCGTCGGCCGCGGGTGTCGAATCGGGCCGAAAATCGGGAAGACGGCGGTGCGGCTATGGCACACACGCTCGCCGCTCACTTGGAACGCGAAGAGGTTTTTCAGGATTCGAAAGCGATGGATTGACGAAGCCCTGTCAGGATAATATCGTCCTAATCAGAAAATCAAAAATAGACAGGGGATGATGATGCTATTTTCTCGACGGCAGGCGATTTGCGCCGCGGGCGCGGCGCTCGCTACTCCCCTCGCCGCGCCTTATGTCGCGCGCGCGAATATCCAGATCAGCCCCTTCACGAACCGCGCCTATTCGAAGCACGCGATCGAGCTGGTCCAGCGTGCGGTCGTCGTCGACATGCTCGCGCCGATCAAGATCGACTTCGACCCCAGCTATTACACCAAGGCGCTGAGCGAAAAGGAAACCGCTGACTTTCGCGCCAGCGGCATCAACGCCATCCACCACGCGGTCGGCATCGGCGGCCCGACGGCGAAGGAACAGGCGCTCAGCTTCTTCGCGATCTGGGGCAATTTCGTCGCGCGCAACAGCCATGTCTTCACCGGCGTCGACAAATTCGCCGACATCCTGCGCGCCAAAAAGGACGGCAAGGTCGCGGTGATCATGGGATTGCAGAACGCCGACCATTTCAACCGCCCCGCCGACGTCAAGACCTTCTACGAAATCGGCCAGCGCTGTGCGCAGCTCACCTATAATTCGCAGAACCGCATCGGATCGGGATCGACCGAGCGCGTCGATGGCGGCGTCAGCGATTTCGGCGTCGAGATCATCAAGGCGATGAACGAGGTCGGCATGCTGGTCGATGTGTCGCACAGCGGCGACCGCACCACCCTGGATGCAATCGAGATTTCGCCCAAGCCGATCGCGATCACGCACAGCAATTGCCGCGCACTGATCGATCACCCGCGCGTCAAGACCGACGAGGCGATCAAGGCGCTCGCCGCCAAGGGCGGGGTGATGGGCATCACGGGGGTGCGCAATTTCGTGAGCAAGACCGACCCGACGACGATCGTGAACTATGTCGACCATATCGACCATGTCGTGAAGCTCGTGGGGATCGACCATGTCGGCGTCGGCACCGATTCCGACCTCTATGGCTATGACGACACCTCGCCCGAAATGAACAAGATGCTGCGCGGCGCCTATAAGGACAGCTACGCCTTTCGCGAGAAGATCGACGTCGACGGGTTCGATCATCCGCTCAAGATGTTCGACCTGACCGAAGAACTGCTGCGCCGCAAATATTCCGATGCGAATATCCTTGCGGTGCTCGGCGGCAATTTCCAGCGCCTCCTGACCGCGACGTGGGGCGGTTGATGAACGCGCTGACCGACCGCCTCGCGGGCGCGCTTGTTCTGCCGCAACCCTATGTGCTGTTCCTTGGCGACACGACGATCCCGGGTTTCGCAAAGACCGCCTTCGGGCTGAAGGACTGGGCGCCCGACAAATGTGTCGGCGAGCTGCGGCTGCCGGGCGCCACGGTCACCACCGGGCTGGAGGCGCTCACCGCCGCCGAAGCCCATGCGCGCGGAGCGCGGGCGCTGGTGATCGGCGTCGCCAATCTGGGCGGCGTGATCCCCGCGAACTGGCGCGCGTCGCTGGTCGAGGCGCTGGAGGCGGGGCTCGACCTGATCGCGGGCATGCACATGCGCCTTTCCGATATCCCCGAACTCGCCGAAGCCGCGCACCGGCTCGGCCGCCAGCTGATCGACGTGCGCGTGCCGCCGCCACAGATCCCGGTTGGCACCGGGCGCAAGCGCAGCGGCAAGCGGTTGCTGACCGTCGGCACCGACTGCGCACTCGGCAAGAAATATACCGCGCTGGCGCTGCACCGCGCCTTCATGGCGCGCGGCATCGACAGCGATTTCCGCGCGAGCGGCCAGACGGGCATCATGATCGCGGGCGGCGGCATCGCGATGGACGCCGTCGTCTCCGATTTCGAAGCGGGCGCGGCCGAGCTGTTGTCGCCCGACGCGCCCGCGGACCACTGGGACGTGATCGAGGGCCAGGGCGCGCTGACCCACCCATCCTATGCCGCGGTGTCGCTCGGCCTGCTCCACGGCAGCCAGCCCGATGTCTTCGTCGTCTGCCACGAGCCGGGCCGTACCGAGATGCTCGGCACCGCGGGCTATACGCTGACCAGCGTCGAGGAGATCGTCGAGCTCACGATGTTGCTCGGCCGGCGGACCAATCCCGCGATCCGATGCGGAGGCTTTGCTTTCAACACCTCGGCGCTGGGCGAAGCGGCGGCAACCGAGCTGATGGCGCGCGAGAGCGTGCGGCTCGGCTTGCCGGTCGCCGATCCGATCCGCGGCGGACCCGCATTCGACGCACTAGTCGACAGCTGCCTCGCATGACCGGCGCGATATCCACCGATTTTACGGAGACTTGCATGACCCGTTTTCCGGCCCTGCGCCGCACCGCATTCGCCGCCGCGCTGCTCGGCTCGATCGCCCTGCCCTCCGCCGCCGTGGCGCAGGCCGCCGCCGAAACCAGCTACAGCATCCCGCAGGACCGGATCGGCGGGCTCGCCGATTTCGTCGATGGCGTGATGGCGCAGCAGATCGCGACGCGCGAGGTCGCGGGTGCGGTGGTCACCGTCGTCTATCGCGACAAGGTCCTTTTTTCCCGCGGTTACGGCTTTGCCGATATCGACAAGGGCATCGCGGTCGACGGGCAGCAGACTTTGTTCCGGCCGGGGTCGGTGTCGAAGATGTTCACCTGGAGCGCGCTGCTGCAACAGGTCGAGACGGGCCGCGTCGATCTCGACGCCGATGTGAACACATATCTCGATTTCAAAATCCCAGAGTTTGAGGGCAAGCCGATCCGCGTGCGCGACCTCTTGTCGCACACGCCGGGGATGAGCGACGTCGGCGGGCTGACTGCGCCGACGCCCGACAAGATTCAACCCTATGTCGAATGGATGAAGACGCATATCCCGGTGCGCCATTGGGCCCCGGGGACCGAGACCTCCTATTCGAACTATGGCTCGGTTCTCGCCGGCTATATCGTCGAGCGCGTGTCGGGCGAAGCCTTTCCCGACTATGTCGAAAAGCATATCTTCGCGCCGCTCGGCATGAGCTCGACCACCTTTCGCGAACCGTTGCCCGCCGCGCTCGCGCCGCGCATGGCGTCGGGCTATCAGGTCAAGGACGGGCGGCTGGTCGCCGACCCGTTCGAGCTGTTCAGCCCGGTGATGCCCGCGGGATCGGGAACGAGCAGCGGCCCCGACATGGCACGTTTCATGATGGCGATGATGAACGGCGGCGCGCTCGGCAAGGCGCGCATCCTGAAACCCGCCTCGGTTAAGCTGCTGATGACCAATTCGGTCGCCAACGCCCCCGGCCTGCCCGGCATGGCGCACGGCTTTTTCGTCGTCCGCGAAAAAGGCCCGCGCATGGTCGGGCATGGCGGCAACACCGGCGATTTCCATTCGAACATGATTTTGGCGCCCGAGGCGGGGCTGGGCTTCTTCATCTCCGAGACCGGCGGCGAGGGCAGCTATGGCGGGCGCACCGAACTGACCGAGGCACTCATCGGCCGGCTGTTCCCCGTCGCCCCAGCCCCGCGCGTCGCTGCGCCCGCGAACGAAACATTGCCGCTCGGCGCCTATCGCGTGAACCGGCGCGACTATGCGCGCGCGCCCGATCCCGAGCGCGACCTGAAGATCGCCGCGGCGGGCCCGAATGCCGTCACCGTCACCAACGACGGGAAAACCACCTATTGGGAACGTATCGGCCCGATGCGGTTCGAACAGGCGACCGGCGCCCGCGCCGGCGGCCCTTATGAGCAATTACTATTCCATGGCGCCGAGGGGCGCTGGCGCCTGTCCTTCACGTCACAACCGCATGTTCTCTATCATTTCGTTCAGCCCTGAGGAGAAGCCATCATGAAGCTGTTGATCGCCCTCGCGCTCTCCTGCGCGCCCGTCGCTGCCCTTGCACAGACCGTCGCGGCCGATACGCCCGGCAAGCTCGCCAGCGGCGTGCAATATGTCCAGCCCAAGGACTGGACCGCGTCGAAGCAGGGCCCCGCGCTCGTCTTCACCTCGCCCGAAGGTGACCTGCGCATCGTCGTCGCCGAGATCGGAACCGCCGCCGATGCCGCGGATGCGGCCGCCAAGGCGTGGGCGGTCATCCGTCCGGGCGCCGTGCCGACGCAGCGCACCAGCACCGCCGCGCCCCCGGCCGACGGCTGGGACGAACGCGTGAGCTTCGCCTATGAAACGCTGCCGACCGAGCGCGCCGCGCGCTCCGCATCCGCGCTGCGCAAGGGCAGTGCCTGGACCGTGCTGATCGTCGACGGGTCGGCGGGCACCGCCGCCAAGCGGTCCGCCGCGATGTCGGTGGTTTCGCAGGGGCTGCGCCCCGCGGGTTTCCAGAAGGAAAGCTTCGCCGGCAAGACCGCGCACGAACTCACCCCCGAGCGCGTCAAGCTGCTCACCGACTTTGTCGAGGCGAGCCGTCAGGAGCTTGAGGTTCCCGGGGTCGGCTTCGCGCTGATCGATGACGGCAAAGTGCTGTGGCAGGGCGGCTTCGGCGTCCGCGCGCTCGGCTCGCCCGAAAAGGTCGACGAGCACACCAAGTTCATGATCGCCTCGAACACCAAGGGGATGACCACGCTGCTCCTCTCGACGCTCGCCGACGAGGGCAAGCTGCGCTGGGACGAGAAGGTCGTCGATCTCTATCCCGCGTTCCGCCTCGGCAACGACGAGGTCACCAAGTCGGTGCTCGTCAAGCATCTGATCTGCGCGTGCACCGGCCTGCCGCGCAAGGACTTCAGCTTCATCCTCGCCGACAAGGGGCAGCCGGCTGCCGACACCTTCAAGCAGCTCGCCGCGACGATGCCGACGAGCAAGTTCGGCGACCTGTTCCAGTATAACAACCAGCTCGCCTCGGCGGCGGGCTATGTCGGCGGGCACATCCTCTATCCGAAGATGGAGTTCGGCGCCGCCTATGACCGCGCGATGGAAGAAAAGGTCTTCAAACCGCTCGGCATGAAGGACAGCAGCTTCGATTATGCCGAGGGCATGGCGGGCAATTGGGCGGCGCCGCACGGCCTCGACATCGACGGCAAGGTGACCTTGATGTCGAACGACTTCAACTGGTCGCCCTATCCTTATCGTCCCGCGGGCGCGGCCTTCTCAACCACCGCCGACATGGTGCGCTATGTCCAGCTCGAACTCGGCAAGGGCATGCTCGACGGCAAGCGCGTGGTGAGCGAAAAGAACCTGCTCGCGCGGCGCGAGAAGGGCGTACAGGTCGGACCCGACAGCTGGTACGGCATGGGCCTGTTCCAGCGCGACGCCTTGGGGGTGCAGGTCGTCACCCATGGCGGGACGCTTTTGGGCTATCACAGCACCTGGTTTGCGCTTCCCGAGTCGGGCGTCGGCATGGTGATCCTGACCAACAGCGATCCGGGCGCGTCGATGCTGGCGCCGACACTCCGCCGCCTGCTCGAAATACTCTATGACGGCCAGCCCGAGGCGGCGCGCGACATCACTGCGGCGGCGACGCGGATCAAGGCGCAGGCCACGGCAAAGCGCGAGCGGCTGACCTATCCGGGCGACCCCGCGGTGCTCGCCAATCTTGCAGGCCATTATCGCGATCCGTCGGTGGGTCAGATCACGGTCAGCGAGAAGAACGGCCAGAAATGGATCAAGGCGGGCTTCGTCGAGGGGCCGATCGCGACGCGCAAGAATGCCGACGGCAGCATGTCGATCATCTCGGTCGGCCCCGGCAATATCGGCGTCGATGCGCTGGTCGGCACCAAGGATGGCAAGCGCACGCTAAACATCAACGACGGCCAGCAGACCCAATATCTCTACGTTGAGGACTGACCATCAGGGAGATTTCCGCATGGCCCGGCCGCGGAAATCTCCTCAATCGGCCGTCACGTCGATCTCGCGTTGCTGGCGAATATCGGCCGAGGACGATCCGGCCATGATCCGGTAACGGCCGGGGACGACGCGCCACTGGCCGCGTTCGGCGTCGAATTGCGAAAAGGCGCGGGGGTCGAGCGTCACGTTGACCGTCCGGCGGGCGCCGGGCGCGAGATCGACCTTGGCAAAGCCGCGCAGCGCGATCGGCGGATCGCCGGCGCCGGGCGCGAGCGGTGCGACATAGATCTGCACCACTTCCTTGCCGGCGCGCTTGCCGGTGTTGCGTAGCGTGAGCTTCGCCGAAACGGCGTCGCCGCCCTTAGCGCGCGCGGGGGCCGACAGCGCCGAATAGCCGAAGCTGGTGTAGCTGAGCCCGTGGCCGAAGGCGAAAAGCGGCGTCACGCCCTTCGCGACATGGCCGCGGTAGCCGACGAGCAGCCCCTCGGAATAAGGCGTCTTGGCGCCCTTGAGGTTGATCATATCGTCCTCGGTCCGCACCGGGAAGGTGACGGGCAGCTTGCCCGACGGATTGACCTTGCCCGTCAGCACGTTCGCGAGCGCCGCTGCGCCGCCCTCGCCCGGCAACCACATGTCGACGATCGCCGGTGCCTTGTCGGACCAGGGCATCGTCATCGCGGCGCCGGCGTTGACGACGACGGCGGTCTTCGGATTGGCGGCGAGGATCGCGTCGACGAGCTTGTTCTGGTCGCCCGGCAGGTCGAGCGAGGTACGGTCATAGCCCTCGCCCTCGGTTGTCGAGGAGGAGCCGACGAACACCAGCGCCGCATCGGCGCCGCGCGCGGCGGCGACTGCCTCGTCGAACGAGGGCAGCGGCTCGCGAATGCCGAAACTCAGATATTCGTACGGGGTCTGGCCGTTCACATAATCGAGCCGGATCGGGTAGCTCCGCCCCGCTTCGAGTTGGACCGACACCGTCCGGCGCGGGATCGGGAAGCCGAGCACGTCGCGGATGTCGGGCTTCGATGCGCTCGCCTTGCTGAGCACCGTCTTGCCGTCGAGCGTGATCGTCGCATTGCCGGTGCCGCGCGTGCTGAATTCATAGGTGCCGCTCTTGTCGGGCCAGAACAGCCCTTCCCAGCGGAACGCCGCATAACCTGTCACCTGCGGCCCGGCGATGTTGCCGCTGATCCGCTTCAAAAAGCTCGTCGCGGTTTCGCGCTTCACTGGCTCGCCGCTCATATCGGCGTTGGCGTAATAGGTCGCCGCGAGGCCGGTGACGCTGCGGTCGTTGCCGGGGCTGAACAGCTTGGCGTTCGCGCCTGGCGGGGTCTCTTCATTGTCGACGCCGCGCGCATAGTCGATCTTCACACCCGGCAGTGCTGCCTTGAGCGCGGCAAGCGGCGTGCTCGTTTCGAACGGCACGACGGCTGAGCTGCCGCCGCCCTGAATGCGAACGACGTCGGCGTTGGGGCCGATCACCGCGAGCGATTTGATCGACGCCGGCAGAGGGAGGACGCCGCTGTTCTTGAGCAGGACGATCGCCTCTTCCGCAGCGCTCTGCGCGAGCGCGGCATTGCGCGGCATCTGTTCGGCGACCGGACGCGCGACACCGCGTTCGATCGCGCCGCTGCGGACGATCAGGCGCACCATGCGGCGCGCATTGTCGTCGAGCTGCGCCGCCGTGACCTTGCCCTCCTCGACCGCCTTCTTGAGCTTCGGCCCGAAATGGTTCGGCGGCCCCGGCATTTCGAGGTCCATGCCGGCGTTGACGGTGGTCGCGGTCGAATGGACCGCGCCCCAGTCGGAGACGACAAAGCCTTTATAGCCCCATTCACTCTTGAGCAGGTCGGTGAGCAGCCAGCGGTTCTCGGCCGCGTGGGTGCCGTTGATCTTGTTGTACGCCGCCATCACCGACCAGGGATCGCCCTGTTTGATCACGGTCTCGAACGCCGGGAGGTAGATTTCGCGCAGCGTGCGCGGGTCGACCACCGAATCGACGATGAAGCGGTTGGTTTCCTGATTGTTCGCGGCGAAATGCTTGAGCGAAACGCCGATGCCCGCGCCCTGCGCGCCCTTCACATAGCCGAGCCCGATCTGGCCCGCGAGATACGGGTCTTCGGAATAGGTTTCGAAATTGCGGCCCCAGCGCGGGGTGCGCACGATGTTGACCGTCGGCGCGAGCAGCACGTCGGCGCCATGCGCGAGCGTTTCCTTGCCGATCGCCGCGCCGACCTTCGCCGTAAGATCGGGGTTCCACGTCGCCGCCATCGCGACGCCGACGGGGAAGACCGTCGCGGGCTTGCCCTCGGGCGAGCGCACCCCGGTCGGCCCGTCGGTCATGCGGATCGAGGGGATGCCGAGCCGCGGAATCGGGTTCAGCGTCATCGAGCTTTCGCCCGCGAGCAGCAGGATCTTTTCGTCCTGCGTCAGCCGCGCCATCAGGTCGTCGACGCGCGCTTCGAGCGGCGCCGATTTGTCCTTGTAGATCATATCCTGCGCCTGTGCGCCGGACAGCGCCACCGTGGAAGACAGCAAGCTTGCCGCCAGATAGGCTGTCCGGCTCTTCATCACTTGATCTCCGCCAGATCCTTGGCGGTCGCGGCGAGCATCTCGTCGGTGATCTTGCCGTTCGAATAGGGCTGGAGCTGCGTCAGGCTGATCGCCTTGAACATCTCATATTCGGGCAATGCGATCATACCGGGGAAATGCTTTTCGATCACCGCCTTGCCCTTTTCGTCGGCGACGATGTCCTGCAGCGGGGTGTCGAGGTTGAATTTCGCGTCGCTTGCTGGCGCAGCCGGTGCGGGCGCTGCGGGCGCAGGCGCGGGGGTCGCCTGGGCAAAAGCGGGGGCGGCGGCCATCAGCGCCGCAACAAATATGGCAGTTTTCATTGTGCTTCTTCCTTTCCGAGATCGGCGACCATCGCCTCTCTGATCAGATATTTCTGGACTTTTCCCGTCACCGTGGTGGGGAATTCACCGACGATACGCACGTAGCGCGGGACTTTATAGTGGGCGATCTGGCCGCGGCAGAACTCGCGTATATCGTCCGGGCTGACATCCGCGCCGGGCTTCAAACGCACCCATGCGCACAGTTCCTCGCCCATGCGCTCGTCGGGGATGCCGACCACCGCGACATCCTCGACCGCGGGGTGGCGATAGAGATAATCCTCGACCTCGCGCGGGTAGATATTCTCGCCGCCGCGGATCACCATGTCCTTGAGGCGGCCGACAATATTGCCGTAACCTTCGGCATCGATCGTCGCGAGGTCGCCCGAGTGCATCCAACCGTCGGCGTCGATCGAATCCGCGGTGCGTTCGGGCTCGTCCCAATAGCCGATCATCACCGAATAGCCGCGCGTGCAAAGCTCGCCCGGTTCGCCCGAGGGGACGATGTTGCCGCCCGCATCGACGATCTTGCATTCGAGGTGCGGCTGCACCCGGCCGATCGAGCCGACGCGGCGCTCGAACGGATCGTCGGGCGCGGTCTGGAAGCTTACCGGGCTGGTTTCGGTCATCCCGTATGCGATCGTCACATCGCGCATGTTGAGCCGCTCGACGACCTGCCGCATCAGCGGCTCGGGGCAGATCGCGCCCGCCATGCAGCCGGTGCGCAGCGACGAGACGTCGAAGCGGTCGAAATCGGGATGCGCGAGCACCGCGATGAACATCGTCGGCACGCCATAGAGCGACGTACAACGCTCGGCCTCGACCGCGCGCAGCACCGCTTCGGGGTCGAAACCCTCGGACGGATAGATCATCGCGGCGCCGTGGGTGATGCTGGCGAGGTTGCCCATCACCATGCCGAAGCAGTGATAGAGCGGCACCGGGATGCAGATGCGGTCGCCCTGCCCCAGCCCCTGCGTGCGGCCGACGAAATAGCCGTTGTTGAGGATGTTGCGATGGCTGAGCGTCGCGCCCTTGGGCAGGCCGGTGGTGCCGCTGGTGAACTGGATGTTGATCGCGTCGTTGGGGTCGAGCGTCGGCCCGATCGCGGCGAGGCGCTGGCGGTCGGCGTCGGTCGCCAGCCCCGCCGCATCGTCGAAGCGCAGCCAGCCCGCACGCGCGTCCGCACCGATCAGGATCAGCGAGCGCAGCGTCGGCAGGCGCGCGGCGCGAAGCTCGCCCGGCGTGCTCGCGGCAACTTCGGGCGCGAGCTCTTCGATCATCGCCGGATAGTCGCTCGTCTTGAAGCTGGTAGCCGCGACCAGCGCCGACAGCCCGACCTTGTTGATCGTATATTCGACTTCGGAGAGGCGATAGGCGGGATTGATCGTGACGAGGATCAGCCCGGCGCGCGCCGCGGCGAACTGGGTCAGCGTCCATTCGACGCAATTGGGCGCCCATATGCCGATCCGGTCGCCGGGATTGAGACCGAGCGCGAGCAGCCCCGCCGCGAAGGCGTCGGATCGTTCGAGCAGTTCGGCGAAATTCCAGCTTATGCCCTGCGTGACCGAAACGAGCGCGTCGCGGTCGCCCCAGCGTTCGGCTGCGAGCGCGAGCGCGTCGCCGATTGTGTGTTCGATCAACGGGGGTTCGGTTGCTCCGTGAACATGGCTCGTCATTTTCCGGGTGCCTCGCATGTAAAGCTCGCCGCATCGTCGGTCGAACCCTTACTGTCCCATTTCGCGACCTTGGGGAATGCACAGAGCGGCCGCGTCCGCCCGGCCTTGGCGGGGAGGCCGATATAGGCGAACAGGTCATTGTCATATTTGGTCGCGATGATGCGTTCGGGCGCGGGTCCGCCCTGCCGCCAACCATCGAGCGCCGCCAGCGGGTCGAAGTTGTTCGGTCCCGGTCCGCCAAGACAGTGCGACATGCCGGGAACCATGAACAGGCGCACCGAGGTCGCTGCCGCGCGCGGGTTCGCCGCGACGAGACGCTCATAATAATCGACGGTGTTCTGCGCCGGAATCCCGGCGTCATTCCAGCCGTGGTACAGGATCAGCTTGCCGCCGCGCTTGTAGAAGGCGCCGAGGTCGGTGCGGTCGGCGTCGAGATCGCCGCCGACGCGCCCTTTCGCCAGCGCATAGTCGCGATCGAGGTTGAAGTCGGAGAGCTGCCACTCGGGATTGGCGTGCACGAAATAACGGAAAAAGGCGGTGCCGAACTTTACATGCTGCGACGTCTTGCCGGTCAGCCATTGCGACCAGGTGCCGGCTTCGGCCTCGGCGCCGGGCGCAAAGCCGGGGTAGAAGCTTTTGCCATCGGCGCTTTTCGCGCCCTCGTAGAACAGCTTCGCGGTCGCGACTTCGCCCGGCGTCAGGCAATCGGCGTCCTCGCCGCCCTTGCACGCGAGCTTCGCGGGATCGAAATGGCACGCGCGCGGGTCGTCGATCACACCGTCCTTCACGCCGTCGAGCGCGTCGCACTGGCCGAGCGACGCCGTTTGGAGCAGCTTGAGCTTGGCCATGGACAGGTCGCCGCCGGGCTTGCCCGCCGCGACGGCATTGTTCGCAAAGGCGCTTGCCATGCGCGTCCACGGCATCGCCGGCGCGCCGGCAATGATCGCGTCATAATCGGCGGGGTAACGTTGCGCGAGCGTCAGCGCCTGCCGCCCGCCGTCCGAACAGCCGTGGAAATAGCTCGCGGCGAGCGGGTTTTCATAAAAGGCCGCGATCACCTGCTTGGCGGTCTCCGCGCCGACATGGTTCGCGCGCCAGCCATAGTCGCGGATCTTTTCGGGCGCGTTCAGCGCCCAGCTCGCGTCGACGTCGGCTTCGCTCACATGCCCCATGTCTGTGCCGACCGCGGCATAGCCCTTTTGCACCGCGCCGCGCATCAGCAGCGACGGCAGCAGCATGTTCGCACCGAACCCGCCATTGCCCGCGCCGAGCAGCTTGCCGTTCCAGCCCGCGCGTTCGGGCAGCCAGACCTCGACCTTGATCGACGATCCGGGCACCGGCGACAGCGTCGCCTGCACGCGGCAGAACGCGGCGGGTGCAGGAAGGCCGGGTTTGCCGGCCTCCAAATTGACCATCGCGCCGCCCGCAAGCGAGGTCGCGGCATCGACCTTGCCGTCCTTCAGCGCAAGGCCGTTCAAAGCTTCGCAGCTGCCGACCTTTTGGGCGGCGGGCGTCGGCGCCGGAGCGGGTTCGTTCGCGGTGCAAGCCGCGAGCAGCGATCCGCCAGCGAGCAGGAGGAATGATGCGGCCCTCATTTGCCGACGAGTCCCTGCCCGCGCATCCAGTCGGCCATCGCGTCGGTCCACGCGTCGCTCGGTTTGCCGCTCTTCTTCATGCCGAAACCATGGCCTCCGCTCTCGTATGTGACGATCGTGCTGCTCGCGCCCGCGCCCTTCCACGCTGCCGCAAGGCGGACGCTATCGGCATATGCCAGCTTGTCGTCCTTCGCCGCCGCGACGAACAGCGGCGGCGCCTTCTTCGGCACCGCGATCGCGTCGGGCAGCAGGCCGGGATAGATGGCGATTGCGAAATCGGGGCGGCTCGCGGGCTTGTTTGCCGCGAGCGTCCACACCGTCACCGCGCCGCCCGCCGAAAACCCCATCAGCCCGACGCGATTCGGTTTGATGCCATAGCGACCGGCATTCTTGCGCACCCACTTCACCGCATTCTCGCCGTCGGCGGTCGCGAGCGGGCGCAGCGGCTCGACCGCGGTGCGCAAGGAGGGGAGATTGGCGAGGTAACGCATCATCTGGAGCGGAAAATCGGCGCCGGTTTCGAGCAGGCGATATTTGAGCACGAAGGCGGTGACGCCCTGGCTGTTCAGCCATTTGGCAACCGCCTCGCCCTCATTGTCGATCGACAGCATGTGAAAGCCGCCGCCGGGCGCGACGATCACCGCGGTGCCGTTGGGCTTTTCGGCGACATAGGGGGTGAGCGTCGCGTCGGACACATTGCGCACGATCGTGCCGAACGGCCCTGTTTCGCGCACCTCCTTCGAGGTCGCGGGCACCGGGTCCGAAGAGAGGCGGATCACCTCCCACGCGCAGGCGGGGATTGCGACGATGGCAAGCGCACCGGCGATGGCGGAGGAGAGGCGCATGGTGATGACTTTCATTATTTTCCGTCCCGTGCGGCAGCGATGGCGGTCAGCGCGGGCGTGGTTGCGGCCGCCATTGCGGTTGTCTCGATCCCCATCGACAGCAGTTGCGGCGCCGCGGGATTGAGCCGCGACCAAGTGGGCAGCCCGCTGCCGTTCGGATCGCCGGTCTTCGCGAAATTGGTCCAGTAATCGCCGAGCTGCTTCGCCGTGGCACGGTCGGCGGCAGTCGCATCGGCGGGCAGGTTGCCGAACTGGAACGCGACATCCGACGCATGCACCGCGCCGACACCGGGTTTGCGCTGGCCCTCGGCGACATAGCCGAAACGATAGAGGAAGGTCGGCACCCCGGCGCGGGCCTGCAGCAGACCAAAGGTGAGCGCGGGTTCGGCAAAGATCGCGTCGCCGCCCAGCCGCCGGTTCGCCTCGTCTTCGCTCGCATAAGCCGCCTTTACGGTTGCGGCAGCAGCACCCAGCGCCTTTTCGACCGGGCCGTTGACCATTGCGCGGAACGGCGCGGGGATGAAGCCGAGTTCGTCGTCGTTGCTGCCGATGATATAGGGGATGCGCGCCTGCTTGCCCTCGGCAAAGATCGTCTCGGCACCTGCGGGAACGATCGTCCCGTCGGTCATCGGCCCCGAATAGCGATCCTCTTCCTTGCTCATCAGAGCGAGGCTGCCGAGAACCTTGTCGGCGGGCAGCGCGCGTAACGCTGCAGCGTCCACGGCGCCCGCCCGCGTGCCGAATGCCTGCCCTTTCGCTTGTGCATCAACCAGCGTCGGCCAGTCGTCGCGGCCGCCTCCCGACGCGACGATGGCGCGTGCGAACAAGCCCTTTGCAGCGGGCGACGCCATCAGGCGCGACACCGACTCCCCGCCAGCGCTTTCACCGAAGATCGTGACCTTCGCCGGATCGCCGCCGAATGCGGCGATGTTGCGCTGAACCCATTTGAGCGCAGCGATCTGGTCCATCAGCCCCCAATTGCCGTCCTGCCCCAGCGCGGGATGCGCAAAAAAGCCGAAGCGGCCGAGGCGGTAGTTGAAGCTGACGATCACGACGTCGCGCTCCGCGAGCAGGCTGCCGTCGGTTTCAGGCAGCGTGCCCGATCCGCCGACGAAGCCGCCGCCATGAATCCAGACCATCACCGGCAGCTTGGCGCCCTTGGCGGGTTTCGGGGTCCAGACGTTGAGCGTCAGGCAATCCTCGCTCATCGGCCGCGATCCGGGCTGGATGCCCGGCAGCGGATTTTGCATGCAGTCGGGGCCGTAGCTCGCCACCTCGCGCGGTGTGCTCCACGGCTGGACCGGCGCGGGTGCGCTCCAGCGAAGGGCGCCAACCGGGGGGGCGGCATAAGGAATGCCCTGGAACGCCGCGACGCCTTCGGTAGTCGCACCCACGACGGCGCCACCATCGATCGCCACCTGCTGCGCAGCGACCGGCGACGCAAAAAGTGCAGCCGAAACCAATATGCCGCGGATCATTATTTGCCTCCGGTGGTGAAGATGAAACGGCCGGGGCCGGTGCGATAAAGAGCATAGCCCTCGTCCTCACGCAGCCGCTGGGCGCCCACAGGCGGAACCATGGTTCCGAAGCGCGTGGGCACCCAAATCTCGCCCGTCGTGTTCGCCGGCACTTCGGCGGTCAGCGTCAGCTTGCCCGCATCGACCTTCCAGCCCGAAAAGGCGCGGCCATGGATCGTGTCCATCGCGGCTTCGGCACTGGCGAGCCCGTCGGGGATCGCAGGCTTGATCAGCACGACCTTGTACCCCGGCGCGCCCGGCCGCAGCCCGGCAAGCCGCTGGCGCATCCAGTCGGCGATCGAGGCGAAATAATGATGGTCGCGCGAGCGGCTGTTCAGGCTCCACGTCTCGAACATCGTCTTGTGGCCGTTCTTGATCCACCAGCCCCAGCTCGGCTCGTCGGTGCGCGTCGCGACCCGGTAGGCGAGGTTCGCATGGCCATAATCGCTGAGGATTTCGAGCAGGTAGCGCGCGCCATAGACGCCGGTGCGCAGCCCCTGTTTGTCGACATCGCGCGCGATAGTGTCGGCGACGCCCTGCTCGCGGCCCGGCGGCACCATGCCGAACGCGAGCGGCAGGATATTCTGCACCTGCGTCGGCGGACCCGCGACGCCCTTGGTCTCGACGGTGCGATACCAGCCGTTCGTCGCATCCCAATAACGCGTGTTGTACGCGGTCCGGATATCCTCGGCGAGCTTCGTGTACCGTGCCGCATCGTCGGCCTTTCCGACGATCGCCGACGATTTGGCGAGCAGGTCGGCCTGATGGAAGAAATAGGCCGTGGTCACCGCATCGATCCCGCCGCCGCGCGCGTTGCTGTAATCCATCCCGCCCGCCGACGCCCATTCGGAGAGCCCCGCCGAACGCTGGAAATCGGGCGCCTTGATGAAGGTCGCGGTATAATCGACGAGACGGCGCTGCATGTCCTGATTGTCGGCGAGGATGCGCGTGTCGCCATAGGTGGTGTAAAGTTCCCACGGCAGGATCATGGCTGCGGCATCCCACGGCGTCGTCGGCCCCCAGATCACATTCCAGCCCGGCGTGTTTTCATAGCCATAGAAAGGCGTCGTCGGCGCGATTTCGGGCACCTCACCCTTCTCCGACTGCGCATCGCGGAAATCGGCGAGCCACTTCGTCCAGACGCGCGCGATGTCGAGGCTGCGCGCCGCCGCGCCCGCCGACGCCTGTGCATCGCCGCTCCAGCCGTTCTTCTCGTAAGTCGGCGTGTCGGTCTGGAACCCGTGGAGATTGTTGAGGATCGACGCGATCGCAGCAAAATCGATCTGATTCAGCAGCGGATCGGCGCTCGCAAAGCTGCCGGTGCGCGCGACCGCCGAATGGACGATACGGGCGGTCAGCGCGCCCTCACCCGGTGTGCCCGGGAACCCGTCGACCTGTACATAGCGAAAGCCGCGGTAGCCGAAGCGCGGTTCCCATTGCTCGGCACCCTTGCCCGCGAGCGTGTAGCGGTCGGTCTGGAGCTGCGCATCGATCAGGCCCGCGGCGGGGACGACCCTGCCGTCCTCGGCGACGCGCTCGCTCGCCACCATCGACACGGTGAGCCCGCGCGGACCGCTGACCTTGAGCACCGGCCAGCCCGCGACGATGCGGCCGAAGTCATAGACGTGGACGCCGGGGGCGACTTCCTTGACGGCCACGGGGGCGATATTCTCGACCGGTTCGATCGCTTCGGAGTTGGCGGCGACAAGCTGCCCCGCCGGTCCTGCAACAACCGGCGCAGCCTGCCATTTGCGGTCGCGGAAGCCTGCGCGGTCCCAGCCCGCCGGCACCAGTCGCGCGTCATAACGTTCGCCGCGATGGACCGAGTCACCCAGCGTCGGGCCGGACAGGGTACGCCAGCTGCCGTCGGTCGCGATCGTCTCGCGGGTGCCGTCGGTGTAGGTGACTTCGAGCTGCGCCTTGAGCGCGGGTTCGGCGTGCCAGGGCGCCGCGTGGAAATACCATTCGTTCGGATCGGTCAGCCCGTACCAGCCGCGCCCGAGTTCGGCGCCGAGCACATTCTCGCCGCGGCGCAGCAGGCTGGTGACGTCGAGGGCATAACCGAGAACGCGCTTGTCATAGGCGGTGAACCCCGCACCGAGCGACGAGCCGACGACACTGCCGTTGACCGACAGGCGCGGCATGCCCGCGCCCGCATAATAGAGCCGCGCGCTGCCCACCGGCTTCGCCAGACGAAAGGCGCGCCGGACGAGCGGCGCGGGCGCTTCGATCGGGAGCACGAGATCGACCCCCGGAACGCCGCTGGCGACGACGAGCCCGTCCCTCGACACGCTGCCGCCGGAAAAGGGATTGTCGCCGCCCGCGAAATCATAGGCGACTGCGGGGCTTTGGGTGCCCGATACCCGGACGGCGTGAATTGTAGCGGCGCCGGCCTCCTTGCCCGCAAAGCCTATCGTGCCATGCTTGTGCGCGTCATTGTCGACCGTCGCGACAACCGCGCCGTCGATGCGTGTGACGATATGCCCGCCCTCGGCGCGGATCGACAGCGCGATGCGTCGTCCTTTCAGGGGCGCCGTGAGCTTGACCTGCCCCAGCCGCTCCATCTTGATCGCCGAGCTCATCCCGCCCGGATAGCGGCGGATAGTCTGGATCAGTTCGGGCCCGTTCTTGTCGTCGGCGAGCGTCCAGACATAGGCGTCGCCATAGGTTTTGCCGTTGGGCAGCGCGCGGAACAATATGTCGACGCTCTTGCCGGTCAGCGTCAGATCGGCGTCGAGGGTCAGGTCGCCCCAGTCATGGTCGCGGCGCGCGGGTCCCGAAATCCATTGGGCCTGCCAGTCGGATGCGCCGAGCAGTCCCATTTCCCACCAGGCGGGCGCGCTCCATCCGGTGACCTTCCCATCGGCGTCCCACACCTGCACCTGCCACCAATAGCGTTGGCGCGATGCGAGCGCGGGCCCGGCATAGGCGATCTGGACATTGTCCGCCGAGGTGACCTTATCGCTGTCCCAGAGCGGCGCGCGCTCGAGATCGGCTTCCGACGTCGCGACGCGGATGCGGTATGCGCTCTGCCGCGCCACCGGCGAGCGCCACGCGAGACGCGGCGCGGCGGTGTCGAGGCCCAGCGGCGCCGCGGCATATTCGGTCCGCAGCTCCGCCGGCGCCTGATCGGCGGCATAGAGCGGTGTCGCCACCAGACCTGCCGCCGCGAGCACGCCCAATAGCAGGCTTCGCAGACTTCCGATCAGCGGCAACACCCTACTCCCTTAAAATTTGGTACGGATACCGAACGACACGAGCCGGCCCAGCGTGCTGCCATTGGTATAGCCCGCCGCATTGTTGAAGTAAGGCGGATCCTGGTCAAAGACATTGTCGACGTTCAGCGTCAGCAGCGTGTTTGCGAGCATATCGCCCAGATCATAGCTGAAGAAGAGATCGACCGTGTCGAACGCCGAGATGCGCGTCTGCGGCGGGAGGCCAATGATCGGATAGCCGCTGCGATGGTTGAGCGACGCGCGCGCGGTGAAATCGCCGACCGTCGCGCCGAGCCCCGCGGTAAAGAGGAAGCGGCCCGTCCCGTTCTTGAGATCGTCGTTGACCGGGCCGCCCTGCACCACCTGCGTCTCGCGATTGAGCAGATAGCTGCCGGTGAAATTCGCATGGATCGAGCCGAAGCCGGTCGGGCGATTATAGGCGAGGTTGAAGTCGATGCCGTCGACGTTCACTGCGCCGAGGTTCGCACGCTGCGCGAGGAAGAGCACATAGGGCGAGCTGATCGCGAACAAGGTCGCGAGGTTCGGCACGCCGTCGACGCGGAGGTTCCCCGCCGCCGCCTGCGCCTGTGCGAGCGTCGGGTTGAGGATGAAGAAATCCGCATAGGCAGGCGTCGTGAACAGCAAGGGCGACGTGAACGGCGGGACCGCGATCGCGTCCTTGAACTTCACGTTGAAATAGGTCGCGCTGGCGACGAAGCCTTCGAGCCCCGCGGGCTTGAGATCGAAGCCGAGCGACCAGGTGTCCGCGGTTTCGGGCTTCAGATTGGCATTGCCGCCGGCGATCGCGATCGTCGGGCGTAGCGCGTCGAAGGGCGAGCTGTTCGGCGCGCGGAACGGGCTGAACGGCAGCACTTGCACGCGCGCATCGACCGAATTGCCGAGGTCGGCAAGGCTCGGCGCATGGAACGACGTGCCGTAATTGCCGCGGATCGTCAGCGCCTCGAACGGGCGCCAGGTCACGCCGATCTTGGGATTGGTCGTGCTGCCGACGTCGCTGTAATCGTCGTAGCGGACCGATCCCGACAGTTCGAGGCTGTAGAAGCCCGGGGTGCGGTTGTCGGCGCCGAAGATCGGGATGAGCAATTCGCCGAACAGCGATTTGACGTTACGCGCCGCATAGGCGTTCGAGCCGGTGACCGCAGTTTCGGGGCCGCTGCCGGTGAACGAGCGGATATTCTCATAATGGTATTCGCCGCCGACCGCGAGACGCACGTCGCCGCCGGGCATCGCAAACAGCGGGCCGTCGAGCACGACGCGCCCTTCGGCGAGTTCCTGCGTCGCTTCGCCATAATTGACGAAATCGTCGATCGCCGCGAGCACCGCGGGCGACGTCGCCGAGAGATTATAGGGGTTGAGCGCGGTTGCTGTCGTTCGGCCCGCGAGCGCGATCGTCGCCGCGGTCGAATTGAACGAGCGCTCGGTCGATTCATTCTCGCTGCGTCCGAAGTTGGCCATCGTGCGCAGCTGCCAGCCGCCGCCGAGCTCGAAATCGAAGCTGGGGGTGATGCCATAGGAGGTGAAGCTCGACGGGCTGTCGTTGCTCGGCCCGAAGACATCGTCGAATGCGAAGGCGACGCTGTGCGCGAGCTCGGTCCCGATCGGGCGGAAGAAGGGGTTCGCGGCGGTGATCGCCCCGCTCATGCTGCTCTGCGCGCTGCGGTGCAGCGTGTCGCGCTTCGACCAATAGGCGGAGAGCTTGAACGCAACCGAATCGCTGAGATCCTGCGTCAGTCCGGCGAAGACGCTGTGGCGTTCCTCGCGCGGATAGATCGCCGCATAATCGGTCTGGTCGCAGCGATTGACCCCCGGCGCGCGGCCCGGAAGCGCATAGGTCGTCGTGCCCACCGTGATGTTGGCGAGCGCGCAGGCGGTGCTGCGGAAATCGCCGCCGCCGCGGTCGGTCTGGTTCGCGGTCGCATAATCGCGGTCGAGCCCGATCAAGTCGTCGTGCCACGCATAGGAATAGGAAATATAGGCCGAACCCGAACCCCAATCCTTGCCCGCAATGACGCTGGCGTCGATCGTCTGGTAATTTTTGGCAAAGCCATAGCGCGCGTTGACGCCGATGCCGTCATAACGATCGCGCGTGATGAAGTTGATCACGCCGCCGATCGCGTCGGAACCATAGATCGACGAACCGCCGTCGGGGATAACATCGACGCGCTTGATCACGTCGGGCGGGATGACCGAGGGATCGAAGCTCGTCTGCAGGATGCCCGCACCGACCATCCGGTGGCCATCGACGAGCACGAGCGTCGTCGAGCCGCCACTGTTGCCGAGGTTGCGGATATTGGGGCGCACGATCGGATTGCCGAAATTGCCGAGCCCCGCCGGGATCGTCCCGAAATTGCCGACCTGCGGGATCGAGGCGAGCAGGTCGTTTGCCGACGCGGCGCCCGAGGCGACAACATCGGCTTCGCTGACCGCGACGACATTGGTGCCGACCGGCGCGACGCCGCGCAGCAGGGTGCCGGTGACGACAATGTCGGCATCGGCCGGAGCGTCGGAATCGGCCTCCTGCGCATGGGCGCTCGCTGCGCCGAACAGCGTACCCGCGCACGCCAGTACCGAAATGCCCCGCCGCCACGCGTTCCGCCGCGCAGCAAAATCCAGACCCGCCGTCGTCATCGCCTTCATCGCATCCTCCCTGCACTCGCCCTCGCGAGTTGTCCCTTTTGACGGAGGTGCCTGTCCGGCCATCTTGTTCCTCCGATGCCACGCTTCGGTGAGCGTTTCTGCATCACTGCTCATTATTTGTCTTTATCAATCACGTCAACGATCAAATTCAATCATTCGAACCCGAACGCCACGGCGGGGCCGCGGTTTTGGTTCGGAGGCTTTGGGAATTTCAGGCGATGATGACGCGGATACCGGCGGCTTCCATCATCGCGACATGGTGCGGTTCGATTCCGGAGTCGGTGACGACGACGTCGATCTCGTCGAGCGAGCAAACGACATTGCCCGAGGGGCCCGAAAATTTGGAACTGTCGACCAGCACGATGATCTCGTCGGCGCGCTCGATCAGGCGGCGCTCGGCGGCGACGAGAATGACATCGGCCTGCATCAGCCCGGCGGGGCCCATCGACGCCGCGCCCATGAACAGCTTGGGCGCGTGAAAGCGCGGCATGCCGTCGTCGCCGGCCGCCGACAGGACGATATTCTGTTCGCGAAACACCTGCCCCGAGGGAACGAGGATGCGCGTTGTCGGCTGCGGCAGCAGCGCGCTGACGATATGGAGCGAGTTGGTCAGCACCTGCAGCGCGAGGCCGTCGAGATGCGGGCACATCTGGAGCGTCGTCGAGCCGCCGTCGATCATCACGCCCTCGCCGGGGATGCAGAGCCCCGCTGCCGCGCGTCCGATCGCTTCCTTCGCGGCGCGATTGCGGCCGATATTTTCGTGAAAGGGAATGCCCGACAGGCCGTCTTCGGACCCAGTCGGCGAAGCGCTCCCTCCTCCGATGCGCTTCGCCCCGCCGCGCACGCGCGTGATCACACCCGCTTCTTCGAGCCGGTCGAGATCGCGGCGAATGGTCGCGGGTGACGCGGCAACGCGGCTTTCGAGATCGCGGAACGAGACGAAACCGCTCTCGCCCAGGCTGTCGAGGATCATTTTTTCGCGTTCGGCTGCGTGCATTTGGGCCCCTGTCTCTATGCCTCTATTTGACGGGAGCTGCGCCGAGTTGCAATCGAATGATTAGACAATCCCCGCCGTGGTCCCCGCTGCCCGCCGTTCCTGCGCCTTGCGATCCCGCCAGCCGCTCGCACGATAAGCCGCGATCGTGTCGATCGCCCCGCCCGCTTCGGCGCGCGCCGCCGCGAGGATCGGGGTGACGTCGGTGCGGTACGCGGCACGCAGCGCCTGAAACGCCATCATCGTGTCATTCGCTTCCTGCGCGGCGAGCAAAGCCTCGCGGTCGACGAGCAGCGCCTTGGCATAGGCCGCGACGATCGCTTCGGCCGACGAAAGCATGGACTCGATCGGGTCGGTGACATTGTGCGACTGGTCGATCATGTACGCGGGGCAAAAATCGCCGCGCGGGTTCATCTCGGCCTCGATCAGCTCGTTGAAGACGAGGAACAGCTGGTGCGGGTTGATCGATCCGCTGTCGAGATCGTCGTCGCCGTACTTGCTGTCGTTGAAGTGGAATCCGCCAAGCTTGCCGAAGCGATGTAGCCGCGCGACGATCTGCTCGATGTTCACGTTCGGCGCATGATGGCCAAGATCGACGAGGCACTTCGCCTTGTCGCCAAGCTCCTGCGCGACGAGGATCGAGCTGCCCCAGTCCGAAATCACGGTCGAATAGAAGGCGGGTTCGAACATCTTGTGCTCGATCAGCATCCGCCAGTCGGCGGGCAGCGCGGCATAGACTTCCGCCGCCGCATCGAGATAGCGATCGAGGCTCCGGCCGAGATCCTGTTGCCCCGGGAAATTGGTGCCGTCGCCGACCCACACCGTCAGGTCGGTGACGCCGAGCTGCTTGCCGATCTCGATACATTCGATGTTATGCGCGACCGCCTGATCGCGCACCTCGGCGCGGGTCGAGGAGAGCGAGCCCGTGGCATAGCTCTCCGCCTGTCCCGGCTGGTCCTGGAATGTATTGCTGTTCACCGCGTCGAAACCGAGGCCAAGCGCCGCGGCTTCTTCGCGCAAACCGCGATAGTCGCTGACCTTGTCCCACGGGAAATGCGGGCTGACGCGCGGCGTGGCGCGGCCGAGCTGCTGGATCACCGCGCAATCCTCAAGCTTCTCGTGGATGTTCGTCGGCTCGCCCGGAATCGGGAATTTGGCGAAACGCGTGCCGCCGCGACCCGCGCCCCAGCTCGGCACCGCGACCGAGAAGCCCGCGACCTTCGCCTTCACACCATCGATGTCGATCCCGCGGCGGCCAAGCTGGCGGCCCAGGCTGCCATAATCATCGTCGAGCGCGTCGGTCAGACCGGCGTTCAGCCGCTCGATGTCATCCTGTGCGAGCGGCAGGTCGCCAGCCATAAAACTCTCCGTACCTTAGCGTGTGAATGCTTGCGCGTTGCCCGCGTCGACGTTGATCATGTTGCCGGTCGACTTTGCCGACATATCGCTGCTGAGGAAATAGACGGCTTCGGCGACATCCTCGGGCAGCACGTCGCGCTTGAGCATCGAGCGGTTGCGATAATGTTCCTCAAGCTCGCTGCCCGAATCAATCCCGTGCGCGCCCGCGCGCTCGCGGCGCCAGTCGCCGTCCCAGATGCGCGATCCCTTGATCACCGCGTCGGGATTGACCGTGTTGACGCGGATCCCGAACGGCGCGCCTTCGAGCGCAAGGCAGCGCGCGAGGTGCAGCGCCGCCGCCTTCGCCGAAGCATAGGCCGACGCATTGGTCGCCGCGGCAATGCCGTTCTTCGACCCGATGAAGACGATCGAACCGCTGCCTTGCGCCTTCATCAGCGGGAAGGCCGCGCGCGCGGTGAGGAAATAGCCCTGCGCGAGCACGTCGTAATTGCGCTGCCACAGCTCGAGCGTCGTGTCCTCGATCGGCGCCGACGAGGCGATCCCGGCATTGGCGACGAGAATATCGAGCCCGCCAAATTCGCGCGCGCACGCCGCGAACGCCGCCGCCACCTGCGCCTCATCGGTCACGTCGCACACCGCCGAGCGGATGCGGTCGCGGCCAAAGCGGCCTTCGAGTTCGTGCGCCGCCTTCGCCAGCGCATCGGCGTCGCGGTCGACGAGCAGCACGCACGCATCGTCGGCGGCAAGCCGCTCGGCGGTCGCTGCGCCGATGCCGCCCGCGCCGCCGGTGACGAGCGCGATGCGCCCCGCGAGCGGCTTCGGCTTGGGCATGCGCTGGAGCTTCGCTTCCTCGAGCAGCCAATATTCGATGTCGAACGCTTCCTGTTCGTCGAGCCCGACATAGGCGCCGATCGCCTCGGCGCCGCGCATCACGTTGATCGCGTTCGCGTAGAATTCGCCCGCGAGCCGCGCGGTCGTCTTGTCGCCGGCAAAGGTCATGCGGCCGATGCCGGGGACGAGCACGACCACGGGATTGGGATCGCGCATCGCGGGCGAATTGGGACGCGCGCAGCGCTGGTAATAGGCGGCATAGTCGGCGCGATATGCCTCGATCCGTTCGGCGAGATAGGCGCTGTCTTCGATCCGCGCCGGGTCGAGCACGAGCGGCGCGATCTTGGTGCGCAGGAAATGGTCGGGGCACGAGGTGCCGATCGCGGCGAGCTTCGCAAAGTCGCGGCTGCAGGTGAATTCGAGCGTTTCGGCATCGTCGGCAAAATGCCCGACGCGGCGGCCACCCATCAGCCCGCGGAGCAACGGCATCAACTTCGCCGCGGCGGATGCGCGGTCGGCGGCGGAGCGCGGCGGTGCGACCTCGCCGCCAAACGCTGGCCCCCCGGCCAGTTTTGCGTTCAGATAATTCGCCGCGTCGGTGATCAGCGCGATGGTGTTGTCATAGCAGGCCTTGGCGCTGTCGCCCCAGCAGATGATGCCATGCCCGGCGAGCATCACGCCGCGGAGGCCCGGATGCGCGGCGACATAATCGCGCAGTTTCAGCCCGAGATCGAAGCCCGGGCGCTGCCAGGGCAGCCAGCCGACCGCGCCGCCCCAGATCGCCTTGGTCGCAGCCTCGCCTTCGCTCGATGCGGCGAGCGCGATGATCGCGTCGGGATGGACATGATCGACATGCGCGAAGGGCAGATAAGAGTGGAGCGGCGTATCGATCGACGCCGCGCGCGGATTGAGCGCGAAGGTGCAATGCGGCAGATAGCCGACCATTTCGTCCTCATGGTCGAGCCCGCGATAAAGTTTTTCGAGGCCGAGCAGCCTGTCCTGATAGAGCGTCGAAAACCCGTCGAGCTTCATCGAACCGATATCGCCGCCCGAACCCTTGACCCACAGGACGGGGACGGTTTCGCCGGTCAGCGGATCGCGCGCTTCGAGCTTGGCCGAGGTGTTGCCGCCGCCGAAATTGGTGACGGTGAGGTCCGAACCAAGGCGGTTCGAGCGATAGAGGAGCAGATCTTCGGGCGCCTTCCCCCGCGCCTCTTCGTCCGACCAGCGATTCGCCGGAATGGCGAACAGCAGCGCGGCGGCGTTGGATCGGGGCGTGACGTCCATAAGATCGGGCATGAAGGAAACTCGTTGTTTCGACTATGCGAGGATGTGTATCGAAATCGCTGGCGCTCTGCAATCAGTTTCGATAAAGTTCGATCAAATTCGGTCGCAACGAAGCAAAGGGAGAGGGATGAAGGGTCGCGCAACCATAGTCCTCGATAGCGGGAAAACCTTGGCAAAGCTGAGCCTTTGGTCCGCCGATGGCGTGATGATCGAACGCCGCGTCCGCGCCAATGCGAGCATCGAAACGAGCGCCTATCTCGCGCTCGACGCCGCGGGGATCGAAGCCTGGGTCGCCGAGGTGCTGCGCGACTTTGCCAGGCTGGCCGATGTCGGCGCGGTCATCCCCGTCGGGCATGGCGCCGCGGCGGCGATCATCCGCGGCGACCGCCTCGCCTGCCCGCCGGTCGATTATGAAGATGCAATGCCCGCGGACCTGCGGGTACAGTATGAAGCCGAGCGCGGTACGTTTTCGGACAGCGGCTCGCCTTGCCTGCCTGACGGCCTGAACCTCGGCGCGCAAATCTTCCGGCTCGAGGCGCTCGACCCCGATCTTGCGCACGGCACGCAGATCCTGCCTTGGGCGCAATATTGGAGCTGGCTGCTCTGCGGCGTCGCGGCGTCGGAGGTGACCAGCCTCGGCTGTCACACCGACCTCTGGAACCCGCTGACCGGCACGGCTTCGGCGCTAGCCGAACGGCGCGGCTGGGCCGCGCGGCTCGCGCCACTGCGCGGAGCGGGCGAGGTGCTCGGCACGCTAACACCCGCATGGGTCCGGCGCACCGGCCTTCCCGCCGACACCGAAGTCCATTGCGGGCTGCACGATTCGAACGCCGCGCTGCTCGCGGCGCGCGGCTTTGCCGAGATTGCCGACAGGGAATCGACGGTGCTATCGACGGGCACCTGGTTCGTTGCGATGCGATCGCCCAAGGACGCGGCGTCGATCGATACAAGCGGCCTCGACGAGGCGCGCGACTGCCTGATCAATGTCGATGCGTTCGGCAAACCGATCCCGTCGGCGCGCTTCATGGGCGGGCGCGAGATCGAGACGCTGATCGGGCTCGACACGCGGCAGATCGATATCGCGCCCGACCAGCCCGCGCTGCTCGCGGCGCTTCCCGATGTGCTGGCAAGCGGCGCGATGGTGTTGCCGACCTTCGCGCCGGGCTTCGGCCCCTTTCCGCACGGACGCGGGCGATGGATCGCGAGGCCCGACGATCACGCCGCACGCCGCGCCGCGGTGTCGCTTTATGCCGCGCTGGTCACCGACGCGTCGCTGGGCCTGATCGGCACCCGCGAACGGCTGCTGATCGAAGGGCGCTTTGCCGAGGGTCAGGTTTTCGTGCGCGCGCTCGCGGCGCTGCGGCCTGACCTGCGCATCTATATCGGCAAGGCGCACAACGATGTGTCCTATGGTGCGCTCCGCCTGATCGATGCCGCGCTGCCGCCGGCCGAACCGCTCGAACTGGTGGCGCCGCTCGACGTCGATCTTGCGCCCTATCGCGACCGTTGGCGACGCGAAGCCGAACGGGTGGAAGAAGCCGCGTGAGACCTGCATCGATCGGCGATTATCGCGAAGCCGCGCGGCGGCGCCTGCCGCATTTCCTGTTCGAATATTTTGACGGCGGCTCCTATGCCGAGCGCACATTGCGCGCGAATATCGAGGATCTGCAGGATATTTCGCTCCGCCAGCGGGTGCTGAACGACGTCTCGGCGATCGACCTGTCGACCAGCCTGTTCGGCCAGCAACTCGCGATGCCGGTTGCGCTCGGCCCGATCGGCCTCGTCGGCATGGCGGCGCGGCGCGGCGAGGTGCAGGCGGCGCGCGCGGCGGCAGCGAAGGGCGTGCCGTTTACGCTGTCGACCGTTTCGGCCTGCTCGCTCGCCGAGGTCGCGCGGGGCTCGTCGGCGCCCTTCTGGTTCCAGCTCTATATGGTGCGCGACCGCGGCTTCATGCGGTCGCTGCTTGACGAGGCGAGCGCCGCGCACTGCCCGGTGCTGGCGTTCACCGTCGACATGCCGCTGCCCGGCGCGCGTTATCGCGATGTCCGTTCGGGGCTTTCGGGCGCCGCGAACTGGCGCGGACAGGCGCGGCGTGTGGGTCAGGCCATGGCCCGCCCCGGCTGGGCATGGGACGTGGGGCTCAACGGCCGCCCGCACCAGCTTGGCAATGTCGCGCCTTTGCTCGGTCCCAAATCGGGGCTCGAGGATTTCCTCGGCTGGATGAAGGATAATTTCGATCCGCGCGTGACGTGGGCCGACCTCGATTTCGTGCGCTCGCACTGGAAAGGGCCGATCGTCGTCAAGGGCATTCTCGACGCCGACGACGCACGCCGCGCTGCGGAGGCCGGGGTCGACGGGATCATCGTGTCGAACCATGGCGGGCGCCAACTCGACGGGGTGCCGTCGGTCGCGCGTGCGCTGCCCGCGATCGCCGATGCGGTCGGCGACCGGCTGACGGTGCTGGCCGACGGCGGGGTACGATCGGGGCTCGACGTCGTGCGCATGCTCGCGCTCGGAGCGCGAGGCGTGCTGCTCGGCCGCGCATGGGCGTTTGCGCTGGCCGCGGACGGCGAACGCGGCGTCCGTCATGTGCTCGACCTGATCGAGGCCGAAATGCGCGTCGCGATGGCGCTTACCGGGGTGACCGGGGTGGACAGGATCGGGCCGGAGACATTAGCCGCCTGACGGTTATGAGGGGAGAAGAAGGATGGATGCGAACCCGCTGCTTGGCGTGTTTTTTCACTGGCTGGGCGGGCTGTCGTCGGCGAGCTTCTATGTGCCGTACAAGCGCATCCGTGCCTGGTCGTGGGAGATTTTCTGGATCACCGGCGGCATCTTTTCGTGGCTCATCGCGCCCTGGCTGTTCGCGTCGATCCAGACGCATGACCTGATCGGCGTGCTCAGCCGCACGCCCGGCGATATCTGGTTCTGGTGCTGGTTCTGGGGCGCGATGTGGGGGCTTGGCGGGCTGACCTTCGGGCTCACGATGCGCTACCTCGGCCTCTCGCTCGGCATGGCTGTGGCGCTCGGACTGACGACGGTGATCGGCACGATGGGACCGCCGATCTTTCGCGGCACCTTGGGCGAGCTGTTCGCGACGAGCAGCGGGCAGACGGTGTTCCTTGGCATCGCGATCACGCTTGTAGGGATTGTCATTGTCGCGCAGGCGGGGCGGCGCAAGGAACGCGAGATGGGCGCGACGATCGCCGAGGCCGACAAGTCCGAGTTCAACCTGCGCAAAGGCCTCGCGATCGCGGTCTTCTCGGGCATCATGTCGGGCTGTTTCGCCTGGGGCCTCGACGCCGGCGCGCCGATCCGCGAGCTGACGCTCAAGGCCGGGACCGATCCGCTATGGCAGGGACTGCCCGTGCTCTGCGTCGTGCTGCTCGGCGGGCTGACGACCAACCTGATCTGGTGCGGCATATTGATCGCGCGCAACCGCAGCGTGCGCCAGTTCGCCGGCGAGGCCGCGCCCGGCGCGACCGAAAAGCCGCCGCTGGCGCTCAACTATGGCCTCGCCGCGCTCGGCGGCACGCTCTGGTATTTCCAGTTCTTTTTCTACACGATGGGCGAAAGCCAGATGGGGCGCTTCGGCTTTTCGAGCTGGACGCTCCACATGGCGAGCATCATCCTTTTCTCGACGCTCTGGGGCTTTGCGCTCAAGGAATGGGCGCCCGCGGGCCAGCGCACGCGCGCGCTGGTGTGGCTGGGGATCGCGGTGCTGATGGCCTCGACCGTCGTGATCGGGCTCGGCAACAGCCTCGCCTGACCCCTCCTAGGCAGGCATGGCGGCGAGTTCGCCGCGCGCCTGCCGGAACACCTCGACGCTGCCCCAGATCGCGAGCGCGGCCATGATCGCCGCGACCGCGAGATCGGGCCAGCTTTTCCCGGTGCCGAAAACGCCGAGCGCCGCGCCCATCACCGCGATATTGCCGATTGCGTCGTTGCGCGAGCATATCCACACCGAGCGCATGTTCGCGTCGCCGGTGCGGTAGCGATAGAGCATCAGCGCCACCACGACATTGGCGGCGAGCGCGAGCGCGCCGATCAGCCCCATGGTTTCGGCGTGCGGCGCCGAGCCGCTGACGAAACCCCAGACCGCCGATCCGAACACCCATAGCCCGAAGACCAGCATCGTCCCCGCCTTCAGCAACGCGGCGCGCGCGCGCCAGGCGAGCGCCATGCCAGCGACGCCGAGGCTGATCGCATAATTGGCGCTGTCGCCGAGGAAATCGAGCGCGTCGGCCTGCAGCGCGCGCGAATCCGCCGCGACGCCCGCGACGATTTCGACGCCGAACATCGCGGCGTTGATGATGAGCGCGATCCAAAGGATACGCCGCCATGTGGGGTCATTGAGTGCGGTCTTGCCGCTTTTGCCGGCACAGCATTGATCGGCCACGTCGAAAGCTCCTGTTATCTTCGAGTCGGCACCCTATATGCACCCCGTAGCAACTACAGGGTCAAGCGATGAAAATCGGCGAACTGTCGCGGGCGACCGGGACCAATATCGAAACCATCCGCTATTACGAGCGCATCGGGCTGCTTCCCGCGCCCGATCGCACCGCTGCGAATTATCGCAGCTATGGCGATGCGCACCGGTCGCGGCTCAGCTTCGTGCGCCATTCGCGCGATCTGGGGTTTACGATTGAGGAAATCCGCTCACTGCTCGACCTGTCGGACGATCCGGCGCGCGACTGCAGCGAGGCCGACCGGATCGCTACGCGGCATCTGGAACAGGTGGAGGAAAAGATCGCGCAGCTTACGCTGCTTCGCGATGAGCTCACGCGCATCGTCGGGCGCTGCCGCGGGGGTGTTGCCGCCGATTGCCGCGTGATCGAGGCGCTCGGCGACCATAGCCACTGCGAAAGCGCACACTGATTTGGGAAAATAAGGTGGGACGATTCTGTTGCCCGGCTCGTCCCCAGCCGCTGGTATCCGATTCTGTTGCCCGGTTCGGTCCGAACCGCGTTCTATTTGTCTAACCTTAGGCCGTGAGGCTTATCGGTTAGGCAGCCAGAGCGAGTGCTTCGTTATCGTTAGCACCTATTGGTTTTGAGCCTTGAACGGGTTACTCAGCCCGGGCAAAAATATCGTCTTTGAACACACGTCGATCCTGGTTCGGCCCCGTCAGAAACCCGCGCGCCCATCAAAGAAACGCGGGTTTGTGGTGGAGCCGCCGGGTACTGCCCCCGGGTCCGCTGTGTCTATTCCACGACACCATTTATCACCATAGCCGGCCGAAACCGGCACGAGTGATATAGGGTGCCCGCGCGCCGATGGAAAGGGCGCGCGTGCAATTCATCGTGGATAGGTCACGCCTTCTTTCTCAGCTCGTCGCGGATTTCGGTAAGGATATCAATCTCGGTCGGGCCGGCAGGCGCCTCCTCGGCCGGCTTGATGAATTTGGCCGCTTGCCGCACCAGCAGGAACACCACGAAGGCGAGCAGGATGAAATTGATCACCGCGGTGACGAAGCTGCCGAGCGCCATCACATTCGCGCCCGTCGCCTTCGCCGCGGCCAACGTCATGCCCGCAGCCACCTTGTCGCCGCCCGACAGCACCAGATATTGATTGGTGAAATCGACCCCGCCGCCGGTGACGAAGCCGATGAAGGGCATCAGCACATCGTCGGTCAGCGACTTGACGATCGTCCCGAACGCCGCACCGATGATCACACCGACGGCCAGCCCCATCACATTGCCCTGGTTCAGGAATGCCTTGAAATCCTTGATCATGTACCAACCCCTTTGGTCGCTGCGCCTGTCATTCCAGACTGCATGACACGATTATCCGCGTCAATGATTGCGGGGTGCGAAGCGTCTTACTATATTAAACCAGTTGGCGCGGCGCCCTGCCGCGCGGAGGGAGTGTCCGACCATGACTTTGCGTTCCGCCCGTTGGTTGATTGTGCCCGTTGCCGCGATGTCGCTGTCCGCTTGCGGCATCAACAGCGTTCCCACCAAGGAAGAAGCCGCCAAAGCCAAGTGGGCGAATGTCGAAGCCGCGTATCAGCGCCGCGCCGACCTGATCCCCAATCTCGTCGAAACCGCCAAGGGTGCCTCGCAGATCGAGCAGTCGACGCTCGAAGGCGTGATCCAGGCGCGCGCCTCGGCGACGCAGGTCAAGCTCAGCACCGACGACCTCGAAGATCCCGCGAAGGTGCAGGCGTTCCAGCAAGCGCAGGGCAATGTGTCCGGCGCGCTCGGCCGCCTTCTTGCCACGGTCGAAGCCTACCCCGACCTCAAGAGCCAGGCGCGCTTCGCCGACCTGATGACCCAGCTTGAGGGCACCGAAAACCGGATCAACGTCTCGGTTCAGGATTATAATGGCGCGGTGCAGGATTATAACACGACGATCCGCACCTTCCCCGACATCATCGGCGCCAAGATCGTCCATGGCGCGCAGCCGATGACCCCCTACAAGGCGATCACGCCGAACGCCAACCAGGCGCCGAAGGTCGATTTCGGCAAATAAGGTGGCCCTGACCGCCCTTTTGCGTCCACTGGTAACAGCGGCCCTGACCGGGCTGCTGGTACTGGCGGGACCCGCCGCCGCGCAGACCTTTCCCAAGCTCGCGGGCAATCCGGTCGTCGATCAGGCTGACATCATCCCGGCGGCCGAGGAAGCGGCGCTCAACACGCAACTCCTCGAACTCGAGAAGACGACGGGGCACCAGCTTGTCGTCGCGACGGTCAGCGACCTCGAAGGCAATGATGTTTCGGAATATGGCTACAAGCTGGGCCGCGCCTGGGGGATCGGCGACGAAGCGAAGGACGACGGCGTCGTTTTCCTGATCGCGCCGAACGAGCGGCGGATGAATATCGCGGTCGGCCTCGGGCTCGAACCGGTGCTGACCGACGCGCTGTCGGGGCGGATCATCCGTGACGTCGTGACGCCAAAATTCAAGGCGGGCGACATGCCCGGCGGCATCCAGGATGGCGTCAATGCGATCGCGCAGCAGATCCAGCTGCCGCCCGAAGAGGCCGCGGCGCGGGCGGCCGCGGCGGATTCCGCCGAACGCGACCGCGCCAACGACGGCAATTTCGGCGGGCTTTTCTTCGTCGGCTTCATCATCCTGATCTTCTTCGTCCTGCCGATGCTCTCGCGCCTCGGGCGGCGGGGCAAGAAGCGGGGCAAGGGCCGGCCATGGGATGCGCCGATCATCATCTGGGGCGGCGGCGACGACGACCATTGGGGCGGCGGTGGCTGGGGCGGTGGCGGCGGTTCGTCATGGGGCGGCGGGGGCGGCGGCTTTGGCGGCTTCTCGGGCGGCGGCGGCTCCTTCGGGGGCGGCGGCGCCTCGGGCGGCTGGTAGGGGACGCAAGATATGCCACATAAAGTCAGCCATGTGAGCGAGGCCGATCACGACATCGTGACCGCGGCGGTCGCCGCGGCCGAGGCGCACACCAGCGGTGAGATCGTCACCGTCGTCGCGGCGAAGTCGAACGATTATGACGATGTCGCGCTCGTCTGGGCGAGCGTCATCGCGTTCATCGCGATGTCGGTGATCGCGCTGTTCCCCGAATTCTACCGCGGCGTGTACGACCGCCTGACCGGCGGCTGGGGGCACGATCTCACCGCCAATCAGTGGCTTGGAACGGTGATTGCCGTCGGCGTGCTCAAATGGATCGGCATGTGGCTGATATTGCTGTGGCGCCCCTTGCGGATGGCGCTGACCCCCCGCGCGATCAAGGCGCAGCGCGTCCGCGCGCGCGCGATCGACCTGTTCAAGGTCGGCACCGAGGCCAAGACGCTCGGCCGCACCGGCGTCCTCCTCTACCTCAGCCTGAAAGAGCATCGCGCCGACATCGTCGCCGACGAAGCGATCGCCGCGAAAGTCACCCCCGAAATCTGGGGCAATGCGATGGCCGCGCTGATCGAGCGCGTGCGCGTCGGCAAGCCCGGCGAAGGCATGGCCGAGGCGGTGCGCCAGATGGGCATCGTGCTCGCCGAACATTTCCCCAAGGGCGATGAAAATCCCAACGAACTTCCCGACCGCCTGATCGAGATTTAATCCCATCGTCATTGCGAGGGCCGAAGGCGCGTGGCAATCCAGAGCGGTGCAAGGCCGCTCTGGATTGCTTCCCCCGGCCTTCGCCGGGGTCACAATGACGATAAGGACAGATATGACCCGCCCCTCCCCCGACGCCCCCATCGAGACGCGATGGGAAGGCCGCTTCATCTCCGTCAAGCAGCAGGGGACGTGGGAATATGTCTCGCGCGCCCGCGGCATCCACGCCGCGGTGATCCTCGCGATCGACGAGGGCGCCGACGGCCGCCACGTCATCCTCGTCGAACAATATCGCGTGCCGCTAAAGGTGAATTGCCTTGAGCTGCCCGCAGGGCTGGTCGGCGACGACACCGCCGGCGAGGCATCGGAGATCGCGGCGCAGCGCGAACTCGAAGAAGAGACCGGCTATCGCGCCGACCATTGGCGTGTCGTCGGCGAATTCTACAGCTCGCCAGGCATGGTCAGCGAAAGCTTCACCTTGCTGATCGCGACCGGATTGACGAAGATAAGCGAAGGCGGCGGGGTCGATGGGGAGGATATCATCGTCCACCGTGTCCCGCTGAACAGCGTCGCCGATTTCGTCGCGGCAAAGCGCGCCGAAGGCTGCGGGATCGATGTACGCGTCGCGATGCTGCTGGCGGGCGGATTGCTGGGGAACCTCTAACCCGTTCGTGTCGAGCGAAGTCGAGACACCCCTCAGCCTTGCGCTACCCCGAGGGGCATCTCGACTTCGCTCGATGCGAACGGGATCTTTTGGAGAAAGCTAGCGCGCCCCGAAACGCCAGCGCAGCAACGGGCGCGCAAGCAGCAATCCGGCAAGGAACCCGCCGACATGCGCCCAGATCGCGACCGCGCCAAAACCGCCGCCGCCGGCGAAACCAAGCAGCAGCTGAAGCCCGATCCACGCCGCAGCGAGCCATAAAGCGCGCACCCAATGCCCCGGGATCGGTCCGATCGCGGGCGCCTGCGAGCGGCTGAAGATCAGCGCGTACACCGCGATCAGCGCCGAGATCGCGCCGCTGGCGCCGATCATCGGCACCGCCGACTGCGGGTCGGAAAGAAATTGCGCGAGCGCGCCGCCATAGGCGCCGGCGAGCAGCACCACCGCCATCGCCTTCGCCCCGAGCGGCGCTTCGAGCTGGCGCCCGATGAACAGCAGCACGATGACGTTGAAGACGATGTGCAGCACCCCGCCGTGCAGCAGGGCCGACGTCAGCGGGGTCAGGATGAAGGGCACCATCGTCCCCGGCGGAAGGATCAGCTCGTTACCGAAACGCGCAGGGATAAACCCCGCGCGCACGATCGCGTCGACCTGAAATCCCGTGATCGACAGCAGGACAAAGACGATGACGCAGACGAGCGCATAGCCCGTGACCAGCGGCGCTTCGTGCGGCTTCATCGTCAAAAACCCATCAGATGAATTCGATTTTCTTCACCAGATAATATTTATCGCCCGCGGGCACGGTGACTTCGATCTCGTCGTCGACGCGGCGGCCGATCAGCGCACGGCCGAGCGGCGAATTATAGCTGATCTTGCCATCCTTGGCGTCCGCCTCGGCCTGACCGACGATCTGATACTTCACCGGCTTGTCGTCCTCGTCGGCGAGCGTGACGGTCGCGCCGAACACGATGCGGTCGCCCGACAGCATCGTCGGGTCGATCACCTGCGCGCGCGACAATTTGTCTTCGAGGTCGCCGATCGTCGCTTCGACCTGGCCCTGACGCTCCTTCGCGGCGTGATATTCGGCATTTTCCGAAAGGTCGCCATGCGCGCGCGCTTCCTCGATCGCATCGACGATCAGCGGTCGCTCGGCTTTGAGCGCGGTGAGCTGCGTGCTCAGCTTCTCATAGCCTTCTGCCAGCATCGGCACCTTTTCAACGCTTGCCATTATCCTGTTGTCCTTCGTCAATAATCCAGCGCCAGCGAAGTTTCGCCGGGCGGCTGCGCCGCTGATCCGTCAATGTCGGGGGGTGGAGCGGTGGTTCAATAATAGTCCTGAAGCGGCTTCACTTCAAGAGAGTGCGAGCGGAGCGCCCCGATCGCCTGCGTCGATGCATCACTCGCAGCAGCCGTCGTGTAGTAGGCGATATCGGCCGCCAACGCCGACGCGCGGATCGATTGCGAGTCCTGCAGGCTCTGCCAGCCTTCGGTCGTGTTGAAGATCAGCTGGACGTCGCCATCCTTGATCCGGTCGACGATATGCGGGCGGCCTTCGGCAACCTTGTTGACGCGCTCGACCTCGATGCCCTGCTCGATCAGATAGTCGGCGGTGCCGCCGGTCGCGATCACCTTCCAGCCCCAGTCGGTCAGCTGCTTCACCGCGCCGATGATGCGCGGCTTGTCGCTGTCCTTGACCGACACGAAGACGCGGCCCTCGGTCGGCAGGCGGTCGCCCGCGCCGAGCTGCGCCTTGGCAAAGGCAAGGTTGAAATTGCTGTCGATTCCCATGACTTCGCCGGTGGACTTCATCTCAGGACTCAGCACGGGATCGGTGCCGGGGAAGCGCGCGAAGGGGAAGACCGCTTCCTTCACCGCGACATGCGCGATGTCGCGGTTGATCTTCGGCAGGTCGGCGAGTTTTTCGCCCGCCATCACGCGCGCCGCGATCTTGGCGATCGGCGAACCGACGGCCTTGGCAACGAAGGGCACCGTGCGGCTGGCGCGCGGGTTGACCTCGATCAGATAAACCTCGTCGCCCTTGACCGCGAACTGGATGTTCATCAGCCCGCGGACTTCGAGCGCGCGCGCCAGCGCTTCGGTCTGGCGCTCGATTTCGGCGACGATGTCGGCCGACAGGCTGTACGGCGGGATCGAGCAGGCGCTGTCGCCCGAATGAACCCCGGCTTCCTCGATATGCTGGAGCACGCCCGCGACGACGACGTCAGTGCCGTCGCACAAAGCATCGACGTCGACCTCGATCGCGTCGCGCAGATAGCGGTCGATCAGAACGGGGCTGTCGCCCGACACCTGCACCGCGGTCTCGATATAATTTTCGAGCTGCGCCTGATCGTCGACGATCTCCATCGCGCGGCCGCCAAGCACATAGCTCGGGCGCGTCAGCACCGGATAACCGATGCGCGCCGCGACCGCCACGGCTTCCTCGCGGCTGCGCGCGATGCCGTTTTCGGGCTGTTTCAGGCCGAGCTTGTTAACCAGCGCCGCGAACCGCTCGCGGTCTTCGGCGAGGTCGATCGCGTCGGGCGAGGTGCCGAGGATCGGGATACCTGCGTCCGAAAGCGCCTGCGCGAGCTTCAGCGGCGTCTGCCCGCCGAACTGGACGATCACCCCGACGAGTTCGCCCTTCGACATTTCGACGTGGAGGATTTCGAGGACGTCCTCGGCGGTCAGCGGCTCGAAATAGAGGCGGTCCGACGTGTCATAATCGGTCGAAACCGTCTCCGGGTTGCAGTTGATCATGATCGTTTCATAGCCCGCCTCTTCGAGCGCGAAGCAGGCGTGGCAGCAGCAATAGTCGAACTCGATCCCCTGCCCGATCCGGTTCGGACCACCGCCGAGAATGACGACCTTTTTGCGGTCGCTCGGGTTCGCCTCGCACTCGGGCTCGCCGAAGGTCGGGGCTTCGTAGGTCGAATAAAGATACGGCGTCTTTGCAGCGAATTCGGCGGCGCAGGTGTCGATCGTCTTGAACACCGGACGCACGCCGAGCTTGTGGCGCAGCGCGCGCACTTCGGCCTCGGTGACGCCGCCGGTCATCGCCTTCACCGCTTCGTGGATCAGGCCCGAACCGCGCGCAGTCGCGCGCTTCGAGCCGGGGCGCAGGTTCGCCGACTGGAGCGCGAGATAGGCGAGGCGCTTGTCGGAGAAGCCCATGGCTTTGAGTTTGCGGAGCCCTTCGGCGTCGCGCGGCAGGCCGTTTTCGCACACATCCTGTTCGGCAGCCACGATCTCGGCGATGCGTTCGAGGAACCACATGTCGTAACCCGCGACGCGGTTGATCTCGGTGAGCGGAAGCCCCTCGCGGATCGCCTGCGCGGCGTTGAGCAGCCGGTCGGGGGTGCGCTTCGCGAGTTCGCTGCGGAGCTGGTCGTGCGTCGCACCCTTGAGGCGGTCGACGAAGTTGAAGCCGCTAAGACCCGTCTCCAGCCCGCGCAGCGCCTTTTGCAAAGACTCATGGATCGTGCGGCCGATCGCCATGACCTCGCCGACCGACTTCATCGCGGTCGACAGCGTCGCCTCGGCGCCCTTGAACTTTTCAAAGGCGAAGCGCGGGATCTTGGTGACGACATAGTCGATCGTCGGCTCGAACGACGCGGGGGTGACCCCGGTGATGTCGTTCATGATCTCGTCGAGCGTGTAGCCGACCGCGAGCTTCGCAGCGACCTTGGCGATCGGGAAGCCCGTCGCCTTCGACGCGAGCGCTGACGAACGCGACACGCGCGGGTTCATCTCGATCACGATCAGGCGGCCGTCCTTGGGATTGACCGCGAACTGGACGTTCGACCCGCCCGTTTCGACCCCGATCTCGCGCAGCACCGCGATGCTCGCGTTGCGCATGATCTGATATTCCTTGTCGGTCAGCGTCAGCGCCGGCGCGACGGTGATCGAATCGCCCGTGTGGACGCCCATGGGATCGACATTTTCGATCGAGCAGATGATGATGCAATTGTCCTTGCGGTCGCGCACCACCTCCATCTCATATTCTTTCCAGCCGAGGAGCGATTCCTCGATCAGGACTTCGGTGGTCGGCGAGGCGATCAGGCCGCCGCGGACGATATGTTCGAATTCCTCGCGGTTATACGCGATGCCGCCGCCGGTGCCGCCCATGGTAAAGCTGGGGCGGATGATCGACGGCAGGCCGGTGCGTTCGAGCACCGCGAACGCCTCGTCGAGCGTGTGCGCAATGCCCGAGCGCGCACTTTCCAGCCCGATCTTGTCCATCGCGTCGCGGAACTTGATCCGGTCCTCGGCCTTGTCGATCGCCTCGGCATCGGCGCCGATCATCTCGACGCCATATTTCTCCAGCGTCCCGTCGTTGAACAACGCCAGCGCGGTGTTGAGCGCGGTCTGTCCGCCCATCGTCGGCAGCACCGCGTCGGGGCGTTCCTTCGCGATGATCTTCGCGACGATCTCGGGCGTGATCGGCTCCACGTACGTCGCGTCGGCGAGGTCGGGATCGGTCATGATCGTCGCCGGGTTGGAGTTGACGAGGACGATGCGATAGCCCTCCTCCTTCAGCGCCTTGATCGCCTGCGTCCCCGAATAGTCGAACTCGCACGCCTGACCGATAACGATCGGGCCGGCGCCGATGACGAGGATGGATTGGATGTCAGTTCTTTTGGGCATACAAACTCTTAAAAGATGAGGAATCTACATCGGCAACCCGACCAATTCCGGCACCAAATGAAAATGAAACAGTTTTCCGAACGCAATCAACAAGTTCGAAATCGTTGAGCTTTCGAATTGGGTTATTCGTTTTTACGGGAACGGAAACATATTCGTGATGAGTCCAACCGTGATCGACTAAGAATCTTGCCTCGCCGCATCTCGACAAAGCCTGAAGCAGCAGATCAGCAGATCCGACTTTTAGCAAAGCATCGTCGGTCGCCACGGCTCCCTTTATTGGTCCGCCAGACAAATCCTCGATCCAAAAGGTAAGAAGGTCATTCCCGCTATCAAACGCCTTGTCGTATTTTGCGATGTTGTCGTCCCTCGTCGCCTTTTCCGCAGCCGGCGCGCAGCCAGCCAAGACGACTGGAAAAACAGCAAGCTGAAGAGGCGCAGCAAGCCTCACTTCAGCCCACCAACAAACTTCTCGAACAGATAGAAGCTGTCCTGCGGCCCCGGGCTCGCCTCGGGGTGATATTGCACACTGAATGCGTTCTTGCCCGTGATCGCGATGCCGCAGTTCGATCCGTCGAACAGGCTCTTGTGCGTCTCGACCACGCCGGCGGGCAGCGTCGCGGCGTCGACCGCGAAGCCGTGGTTCATGCTGGTGATCTCGACGACGCCATCTTCCGCACGCTGCACCGGATGGTTCGCGCCGCGATGGCCCTGATGCATCTTCACCGTCTTCGCGCCCGCCGCGATGCCCAGCATCTGGTGACCGAGGCAGATGCCGAAGATCGGCACGTCGCGCTCGAGCAGCCCCCGGATCACCGGCACCGCATAGTCGCCCGTCGCCGCGGGGTCGCCGGGACCGTTCGAGAGGAACACGCCCGCGGGTTTGTGCCCCAGCACCTCGTCGAGGCTCGCGGTCGCGGGCACCACGGTGACGCGCGCGCCGGCTTTCACGAGGTTGCGGAAGATATTGTCCTTCGCGCCATAGTCGATCGCGACGACATGCGGCCGCTCGCCGCCTTCTTCGGTCGCATAGCCATGGCCCAGCGTCCACGCGCCGCCGGTCCAGTCGCCGGTGTCGGTGCGGCTGACCGCCTTCGCAAGGTCCATGCCCTCAAGCCCCGCCCACCCGCGCGCCTTGGCGAGCAGCTCGTCCACGTCGAACTTGCCGTCGGGGCTATGCGCGATCACGCCGTTCGGCGCACCCGCATCGCGGATGCGGCGCGTCAGCGCGCGCGTGTCGATGCCCGCAAGCCCGATGACTCCCTGTTCGATCATCCACTCGGGCAAGGTCTGCACACTGCGGAAGTTGCTGGGTTGCGTCGGCAGCTCGCGCGTGATGGCGCCAAGCGCGCCATGCACGCCGCGCTCCATATCCTCGGGGTTCGCGCCGACATTGCCGATGTGCGGGAAGGTGAAGGTGACGATCTGCCCCGCGTAGGAGGGGTCGGTCAGGATTTCCTGATAGCCCGTCATCGACGTGTTGAAACAAATCTCGCCCACCGCGGCGCCCGCAGCGCCATAGCCGACGCCCCACAGGATCGTGCCATCGGCAAGGACGAGGACGCCAGTCGCGCCAGATGGCTGGCTTTTGGGCGCGGCAGAGGGGTTGGCAGGTGCCATTCAACATGCTCCGGACGGGGGGCTAAACGGCCGACCAAGTAGGAGGCAAAAAAGTGATTCACAAGCTATCGGATTAGGAAACTTCTCGCTAGAGAGGGCCTTTCCGAAATTTGCAGCGCATGGGGACACGCATGATTCGTGACGACATCAAGGCTGCGCAGGTCGCCGCGATGAAAGCCGGCGACAAGGCGCGGCTCGGCACCATCCGGCTGATGCTGGCCAAGATCAAGGACAAGGACATCGAGCTCCGCACCGGCACCGCGCCGGCCGACGACGATGTGCTCGTCACCGACGTGCTCCAGAAAATGGTCAAGCAGCGCCGCGAATCGATCACCATGTACGAACAGGGCGGCCGCCAGGAACTCGCCGACATCGAGGCGGCCGAAGTCGTCGTGATCGAGGATTTCCTGCCCGCGCAGCTTAGCGACGATGAGGCGACGGCGGCGATCAAGGCGATCGTGGTGGAGCTTGGCGCCGAGAGCCTGAAGGATATGGGCAAGGTAATGGCGGCGGTGAAGGACCGGCTTGGGAGCCAGCTCGATATGAGCAAGGCGAGCGGGTGGGTTAAGGCGGCGCTCTCCTGAGACATGCCCTCCCCTAACCCCTCCCGCAAGCGGGAGGGGGACTGGTCGGCCGCGAGCGTATATTTTCCCCTCCCGCTTGCGGGAGGGGTCGGGGGAGGGTCTGTTTGGACAAGGGCTACAAACGACCGACGATGCGCTCCCGCGAGCTGAGGCTGAACGCCACTGACGCGGAACGGAAGCTTTGGGCCCAGCTCAGCGCTCGCAAGATAGCCGGTGTCCGCTTCAATCGCCAATTTCCGATCGGCCCGTTCATTTGCGATTTCGTCTCGCGGTCGGTCAAACTCGTCATCGAAGTCGATGGCGGGCAACACGCGGTTGATGTAGAAAAAGACCAAGCCCGCACGGCCTATTTGGAAGCACAGGGATATCGAGTGATCCGGTTCTGGAACAATGATGTGCTGGACCGGATCGAGGGCGTCGTGAGCGAGATCGAGGCTGATCTGGAAACATGCCCTCCCCCGACCCCTCCCATAAATGGGAGGGGAGTTTAAGTGACCCTCACCCCGCAATGGCTGGACGAATTGCGATCGCGGATCACGCTGTCGACCCTCATCGGGCGGACGGTGAAGGTCACGCGTGCGGGCCGCGAATACAAAGCCTGCTGCCCCTTCCATAACGAGAAGACCCCCAGCTTCACGATCAACGACGAAAAGGGCTTCTATCACTGCTTCGGCTGCTCGGCGCATGGCGATGCGATCCGCTGGATGACCGACCAGCGCGGCCTCAGCTTCATGGACGCGGTGAAGGAGCTTGCCGCCGAGGCCGGGATGGAGGTCCCCGCCGCCGACCCGCGCGCCGCGAAAAAGGCCGAGGAGGCTGCCAGCCTGCGCGATGTCGTGCAGGGCGCCGCCGACTGGTTCACGCAGCAGCTCGGCAGCAGCAACGGCGCCCCCGCGCGCGAATATCTGGCCAAGCGCGGGATTTCGGAGACGACGCGCAAAGCCTTCGGTTTCGGCCTCGCGCCCGAGAGCCGCAGCGCGCTGAAAGAGGCGCTCAAGAAATTTCCGACCGCGATGCTCGTCGAATCGGGGATGCTGATCGCGGTCGACGACAAGGAACCCTACGACCGTTTCCGTGGCCGCCTGATGATCCCGATCCGCGATGCGCGCGGGCGCGTGATCGCGTTCGGCGGGCGCATATTGGGCGACGGCGAGCCCAAATATCTGAACTCGCCCGACACGCCGCTCTTCGACAAGGGCCGCGTCCTCTATAATCTCGACAAAGCGAGCCCGGCGTCACGGCAGACGAACCGGATCATAGTCGTCGAAGGCTATATGGACGTGATCGCACTCGCCGAGGCGGGGATCGCCGACGCCGTCGCACCGCTCGGCACCGCGCTGACCGAGGCGCAGCTTGGGCTGATCTGGCGGATGGTGCCGGTGCCGGTGCTGTGTTTCGACGGCGATGCCGCGGGGCAGAAGGCGGCGATGCGCGCCGCGATGCGCGCGCTGCCCCTGCTCCGCCCGGGCTTCAGCCTTGCCTTCGCAACGCTGCCGGCGGGGCAGGATCCCGACGATATCGTGCGTGCGCGCGGTGCGGAGGGGTTCAACGCGATCCTGAGCGAAACGCAGCCGCTCGTCGAGCGCCTCTGGGCGCATGAGGTCGCGGCGGGGCCGCTCGCGACCCCCGAGGAACGCGCCGCGCTCAAGACGCGCCTCCTCGCGCATGCCGATGCAATCGAGGACGCCGACGTCCGCCACCATTATCGCGAGGCGTTCCGCGAGCGGCTCGATATGCTGTTCGCGCGCAAACAGCCCGAGCGCGCGCAGCGCCAGCCATGGACGCCGAATCCGCCGCGCGGGGGCGGCAATCGCCGCTTTGGTCCCGACCCGCGATTGCAACCTCCGGCCGACGAGACGCGTTCCATCGGGCAGGCCGGGATTTCGGCGCCTTATGTCGCGGCGTTGATCGGCGGATTGCTGCGTTACCCCGAAGCGCTTCGGCGCAACGAGGAGGCGCTGACGCGGCTGCCGGTGAGCGATTCAGGCGACGCCGAACTGCTCGGCGTAATGCTTGACAGCGCAATGCGTCAGGAAGGGCTTGATTGCGAGGGGTTGCTTGCCATATTGGAGCCAATGAAAGTGTATAATAGGGCGATGACATTGCTCAGAGCCGACGGAATGCACTTCTCGTTCAATCGCAGGCTGGAAAGCAAGGAAGAGGCCGCAGCGGCGCGGGAAACGGCGCTTCGCGACCTTGACGAATATATCGGCGTGCTGGTGACCCAGCCCGAAATCCGGGAGCGGCTTGCCGAAGCCACCGCGGATTTCCAGCGCACGATGGACGACGAAGGATTCGCGCGGCAGCAGAAGCTGTCCGCCATGGATAAAGAATTGACCCGCCGCCTGGCTGCGCTGTCCGAAGACAGCAACCAGAGCTGAACGATTACGCCCTTAGGCAGGAACCACGAATGGCCACCAAAAGCACCGCCGACACCGATACCGACACCGACAGCCCGCTGATCGACCTCAACGAGGCCGACGTCAAAAAGCTGATCGCGCGCGGCAAGAAGCGCGGTTACCTGACCTATGACGAGCTGAATGCGGCGCTGCCGCAGGACGAGATGTCGTCCGAGCAGATCGAGGATATCATGTCGGCGATCTCCGACATGGGCATCAACATCGTCGAAAGCGACGAGGATGTGCAGGAAGAGGCCGACCAGGAGCCCGACGACGAAGTCGACGTCAGCGCCGGCACCGGTTCGGTTTCGAACCCCGCGATCGAAAAGAAGAAGGAAACGGTCGATCGCACCGACGATCCCGTTCGCATGTACCTGCGCGAAATGGGCGCGGTCGAATTGCTCAGCCGCGAAGGCGAAATCGCGATCGCGAAGCGCATCGAGGCCGGCCGCGACACGATGATCCTCGGGCTTTGCGAAAGCCCGCTGACCTTCAACGCGATCATCGACTGGTCGACCGCGCTGAACAATGGCGACATGCAGCTGCGCGAGATCGTCGACCTCGAAGCGATGCTGTCGAAGGACCCGGCGCCCGAGAATCTTGAGGAAGAAGGCGCCGACGACAACGGCGAAATCAGTGAGAAGACCGCCGGCGTTTCGTTCAAGGACGAGGACGAGGTCGAGGAAGAACCCGCGGCCGACGGCGACGACGAGGATGGCGAAGGCTCATCGGGCAAGCGCGAAAGCTTCGAAGAGGATGAGGAAGACAACACCCTCAGCCTCGCGGCGATGGAAGAGCTGCTGAAGCCCGACGCGCTCGAAAAGTTCGCGAACATCACCAAGAGCTTCAAGGCCTTCTCGAAGCTGCAGGAAGCGCGCCTCGAAGCGCTCTCGGGCGGCGAGGAATTCCCCGCGGCGTCGGAAAAGAAGTACCACAAGCTGCGCGAGGAACTCACCGCGCAGGTCGAGAGCGTGCAGTTCCACGGCACCAAGATCGAATATCTCGTCGACCAGCTCTACAGCTATAACCGCCGTCTGACCGCACTCGGCGGCCAGATGCTGCGCCTCGCCGAGCGCCACAAGGTGCCGCGCAAGTCGTTCCTCGACAATTATGTCGGGCGCGAGCTCGAAGAAAACTGGATCGAGAGCGTCAGCGGGCTCGACAAGAAATGGGCCGCCTTCGCCGAGAATGAAGCCGGCGCGGTCGACCGCATTCGCATCGAGATTTCGGAAATCGCGCAAGCCGCGGGCATGAGCCTGACCGAATTCCGCCGCGTCGTGAACATGGTCCAGAAGGGCGAGCGCGAAGCGCGCATCGCCAAGAAGGAAATGGTCGAGGCGAATTTGCGCCTCGTGATTTCGATCGCCAAGAAGTACACGAACCGCGGCCTGCAGTTCCTCGACCTGATCCAGGAAGGCAATATCGGCCTGATGAAGGCGGTCGATAAGTTCGAGTATCGCCGCGGCTACAAATTCTCGACCTATGCGACCTGGTGGATTCGTCAGGCGATCACCCGCTCGATCGCCGATCAGGCGCGCACGATCCGCATCCCGGTCCATATGATCGAGACGATCAACAAGCTGGTCCGGTGCAGCCGCCAGTTCCTCCATGAGAGCGGCCGCGAGCCGACCCCGGAGGAAATGGCCGAGCGTCTGTCGATGCCGCTCGAAAAGGTCCGCAAGGTGATGAAGATCGCCAAGGAGCCGATCAGCCTCGAAACGCCGATCGGCGACGAGGAAGACAGCCACCTCGGCGATTTCATCGAGGACAAAAATGCGGTCATCCCCGTCGACGCCGCGGTGCAGTCGAACCTCAAGGAAACGGTCACGCGAGTTCTGGCGTCGCTTACGCCGCGTGAGGAGCGCGTGCTTCGCATGCGCTTCGGCATCGGGATGAACACCGATCACACGCTGGAGGAAGTCGGCCAGCAGTTCAGCGTGACGCGCGAACGCATCCGCCAGATCGAGGCGAAGGCGCTCCGCAAGCTGAAGCACCCGTCGCGCAGCCGCAAGATGCGCAGCTTCCTCGACCAGTAAGGCCGAAGACGGCGAAATTTGAGGGGCGGTCCGGTAACGGGCCGCCCCTTTTCCATGCCTTTGCGAGATTGGAAGCCGTCGCTGCTTCACCTCCTTCGTCATCCCGGACTTGATCCGGGATCCCGCTTTTTGAGCCACCGACTGGCTTCGACTTCAAGCTGGACCCCGGATCAAGTCCGGGGTGACGATGATTGATAAGTCCCTTCAGGTTGAGACCAGCCACGCCCAAATGCTGCGCTGCACAATTTTTTTGCTCCTTGATCTTTTAATCTTCATATTTGCCCACCAGATAGCGCTCGTTACGCGATGCGGGGGCTTCATCAGCCGTTCAGGCGCCACCCATCAAATGGCAATCATTCCCACAAGATGGGATTGATTCACGATCCAGAGCAGGCCGCCCAACGCGGCTGATATAAAAAAGCTCGGAAATCTGGGGCTCGCAAAAATTGGCACGACCTTTGCGATGCATTCGGCATCGGCGCGGGGCAGTGCCTGCAGCCAAAGGGAAAGACAAAAAAGATGGAAAACGAAACCACCAACCTCTTCCGCCGCCGCGATACCTTCTTCGGTATCTGCGAGGCCGTTGGCCAGGATTTTGGCTTCAACCCGCTGTGGCTGCGCCTCGCCTTCGTCGCGCCGCTCTTCTTCTTCCCGGTCCAGACCTTCATCGGCTATTTCGCCCTTGGCCTGGTCGTCCTTGCATCGCGCCTGATCTTCCCCGCCAAGGCGGCGGTCCAGCCCGCGCCGAACGCGATCGACGTCGCCGCGCCGCAGGCTGAAAAAGCCGGGGAACTCGCCCTCGCAGCTTAAGCGGAACGGCCGGACGCTCTCTCCCTCCAAGTCCGGCCAACCCCGTCCTTTATGGCGTCCACTGGCGCCATAGATGGGACCGGCAAGCTTCTCCCCGGGGCTTGCCGGTCCCTTTGCTTTTTTGTTCCCGATTGCCTTGATCCCCGAGCGCTTTTGTCCCCGGCTGGAACAAACATGGGCAAATCGGAGGCAAATCAATCGCCGCGCATAAACGCGTCGTTTACGACGTTGATCTATGACCGATCGCTGTAATTCCATTGGCTTGGGCTCCGGCGCCCCGCCACAGCGAGGATCAAGCCTTGAGCCAGTCGCCCCAGCCCAAAGCACAGACGCGCGGCGTCGCCGAATTGCTCGATGCGCTGGTCGCCAGCGACGGCACCGGCGCGCATCCGCACGTCCGCTCGGGCGCACTGTCGAGCGGGCCCGAAGCGATGCGCAACCTCGCCGACGCGGTGCATTTTCTCTGCCTGCTCCACGGCCGTTATCCCGGCGTGATCGACAATGCCGCGCGCAAGGCGGTCGACCCCGCGTCGCGCCGGTGGATGGGCGAAGCGGCCGACGCTTTCGTCCAGGAACGCGCCTTCCTGACCAAGATCGCCTCGGCGGTCGGCCCGGTGCCGAGCACCCAGGGGCAGGCGCAGTGCGAAGCCGCGGTCGCCGCGCAGCGCAAGGCGATCGACATGCTCGCCGAGTCGGACCGCCACGGCTGCGCGCTGGGCGCCGCGATCGCGCTGACGCTCGACTGGCGGACGATCCGCGTCCTGCTCGACATCAGCGCGCTGCGGCTCGACCTCAGCCCACCGACCTGCACCCTCCCCGACCTCCGCGACACCGCGCGGCTCGCGGCCACGGTCGCCGATACCCCAGCGGTCGAGCGCGCAATGGTGTTCGGTGCGCAGCAGCTGATCACCCAGCACAGCGGCCTGTGGGACCTGATGGCCGTGCGGGCGGCAAGCCGGGCGCATCCGTAAATAACGAGCAACTCGACGCGATAAGTCCCCCCTCCCGCAAGCGGGAGGGGAGAAGAAGCGTCCGCTTGCACCCTCCCCCTCGCCCCGCTATGCCAGCTTGACGTTCACGTTAAGGGAAAGAGCCGATGCGTTTCGAAGGCACCAGCGCCTATATCGCCACCGACGACCTGAAGGTCGCGGTCAACGCCGCGACCTTGCTGCGCCGCCCCTTGCTCGTGAAGGGCGAACCCGGCACCGGCAAGACCGTGCTCGCCGAAGAAATCGCCAAGGCCTTCGACGCGCCGCTGATCACCTGGAACATCAAGTCGACCACCAAGGCGCAGCAGGGCCTGTACGAATATGACGCGGTCGCGCGCCTGCGCGACGGCCAGCTCGGCGAAGAGCGCGTCCACGACATCCGCAACTATATCCGCAAGGGCAAATTGTGGGAGGCATTCACGTCGCCCAAGCTCCCCGTGCTGCTGATCGACGAGATCGACAAGGCCGACATCGAATTCCCGAACGACCTGCTCCAGGAACTCGATCGCATGGCCTTCCATGTCTATGAGACCGACGAGACGGTGACCGCGAAGGAACGCCCGATCGTCGTCATCACCTCGAACAATGAAAAGGAACTGCCCGACGCTTTCCTGCGCCGCTGTTTCTTCCACTATATCAAATTCCCCGACCGCGACACGATGGCCGAAATCGTCGACGTCCATTTCCCGGGCATCCAGAAGACGCTGGTCAGCCGCGCGATGGACATCTTCTACGAAGTCCGCGACGTCCCGGGGCTCAAGAAAAAGCCGTCGACGAGCGAGCTGATCGACTGGCTGAAGCTGCTGCTCAACGAGGATATGCCGCTCGAAGTCCTGCAGAACCGCGACGTCGGCAAGGCGATCCCGCCGCTCCATGGCGCGCTGCTCAAGAATGAGCAGGATGTCATGCTGTTCGAAAAGCTGGCGTTTATGGCGCGCCGTCAGGGTAGCTGATTCTTGTCCTCCCTGTGGCGAAGCCATGGGGAGGTGGCAGCGCGAAGCGCTGACGGAGGGGCCAATGGCGCACCGTCGCGGCCCCTCCACCATCCGCTTCGCGGACGGTCCCCCTCCCCATCGCTTCGCGACAGGGAGGATCTAATTAAAGCTGATACGCCACCTCGACGTCGCCCCAGCGGCGGCCGTTGATGATCGCGGGCATATAGACGTTGCGCACGGTCACATAATTGATGCCGTCGCCTTCCTGCCGATAGACCGTCATGAAAAAGGGCGCGGTGCTGCGCTTCGCCGCGGCGTCGACCCCGTCATAGAGGATGCGGCCGTTGCGGCAATGCGCGGTGTCATGCTCAAGTTCGCCGGTCGGCGCGCGCGAGCATTCGGTGATATGCGTCGGCAGAAAGCCGTTCATGTCGCCCGCCGACGACATCTTGATCTCGGGATGCTGCGCCACGATGCGGTCGAACAGCGGGCGCCAGTGCGCGTCGGCCCAGTCGCAGAGTGACGTGCGAAAACGTTCGGGGTTCGAATTCGGCACGCGCACATAATCGGTGTCGAACAGCTGCTCCATCGACAGTTCGCCATGTGCGACCGCACGTTCGGCCAGCCCGACGAATTCGTCGCGCACCTTCGCCGCCAGGGCGACGATCGCCGAATCCTGAGGGGAGACGCCCGCCGAGATCACCGCGTTGAACATGCGGTTCGACACATGCTCCATCGACAGGATCGAATCGCGCGTGCCGACCAAAGTCGAACTGTTATCGCGCACCGAGGTGACGACGCCGTCGAGCGCCTCGCGCACCTTCGCGCCATTCGCATGCACCATCGCGCTCGATTGCGCGATACGGTCGCTCTGGTCGTCGAGCAGCGCGACGAGGTGCGTCGCGTCGTGGAGCGCGTCGGTGATCGTCTCGAACTGCGCCTCGGCGCGGCTCGACTGTTCGACCCCCGACTGGATTTCGGTCACGAGCCCGCTCGCTTCAGCGGCGAGGCTGCCGATGCTGCGGCGGATCTCGTCGGTCGCGCCGCGCGTGTTCTGCGCCAGCTTCTTCACCTCGGCGGCAACGACCGCAAAGGTGCGGCCGGCATCGCCGGCGCGCTCGGCCTCGATCGCGGCGTTCAAAGCGAGCATGTTCGTGGTCTTGGCGATCTGTTCGATCGACTGGCTGACCTGCTGCACCTGTTCCATCACCGCGGCGAAATTGGTGACATGCGTGCCAAGCCGCGCGACAAGGTCGATCACCGAACGGAATTCGGAGACCGCGGCGTTGACGCGCTCGGCGCCGGTGTCGAGCTGTTCGCACGCGCGCGCCGAGAGCAATTTGGCCTCGTCGGTCGAATCGGCGATCTGGCGCTGGTCGGCCTCGAGGCTGACGACATATTCCTCGAGCCGGCCGAGTTCGGCGATCTGGCGATCCATCTGATCGGTCGCCCGCTCGATGCGCCCCGCGGCGTCGCTGCACCCGACGGCAAGCTCGCCGCAGTCGCTTGCGACCGACTGGTCGAGTATCTGCGCCGCCGGATTGATCGGATCATATTTCATTGGCTTGCCCACGTCCCTGAATGATCGAGGAGATATGGCGGACAATGGTTAACGCGGCGTCAATTTCGCGGCCCCGATCGCGGGATCGAAGGCGCATTGCACACCGCCCGGCGACGCGTTACGCCTTCGGACGGGCTGTTGGGGAATACGGGGGGAATATCATGCGTCTTTGGCCGGTTCTGGCGGCGGTCGCCGCAATATCCGCGCTGCCCGCAGGGGCGCAGGAAATGGTCGGCGGACATCGCATCATCCGTACCGCGGACCCCGCAATCTGGTCGGGCAGCGAAACGAGCGGGCCGATCACCCATATCGCGACGGGCACCGTCTTTTCCGAAAGCATCGACGGCTTTCAGCGCACCAGCCTTATGGCGGTCGACAATGGCAATGACGTCATGCTGCATTATCGGCTGAAGCGCGAAGCGGCCTCGACCGAGATTTCGGCGTTCCTGTTCCAGCGTGGCGATCTTGCCGAGCATCGGCTGAAGGGGGCGATTGCCTCGCTCGGCCATGGCCGCGACGTGATGACATTTCTGTGGGCCGATGGCCCCTTCGATATCGAAGCACCGCAGAAGCTGCGGGGCTTCAAGGCCACCTACAAGGTCGGCATCGGCGGCGACACCCTGCTCGAATATCTCTATTTCTTCGAATTGGGGAAATGGACCGCGAAAGTGCGAGCGACGCTCCCGGCATCGAAGGAACCCGCCGAGGAGGGCCAGATCGACGCCTTCGTCCGCGCGCTTCCCTGGGCATCGATCCTCGCCGCGAACGGCGCCTGCAACGGTTCGGCCTGCGACGGTGAGCAGGCAATGCCCTTCAACAACCATATGGCAGAGATGTTCCTGACGAAGATCGTCGCGAGCGGTCAGGGCAAGGCGTTGCTGGGCGATGCGGCGGAGCCCATTTATGCGCGCGAAGCGGGCGGTAAACGCTGGACGCTCTATCCGCTCGACGAAAAGATAGCACCGTTGTTCGCGGAGGCATTCGGCCGGATTTCCGCGCGCGCGCCGCTTTATAGCCTGTCGTGGTCGGCGAAGAAGGAAAGCGGCGTCGTCCGCTTCTTTGCTGGCAAACCCAACGAAGAAGCATTCGCCGCGACGGTCGACGGCCTCGTCGCGCATCCCGAGACATCGGCCTTCATCGCGCCGGCCGATGCGGCCGCCTACGCGCCCGATTGAGGTTCGGGCCGATATTCATCGGCGGGGACAGCTTTACGTTCACGTAAAGTGATTGCACGCGCCGCGCGAACGCGATACGCCTACCCCATGTTTTTCGGCTTTCTCGACGAGCTTCGCGCCGCGGGCATTCCCGCCAGCCTGAAAGAGCATCTGATGCTGCTGGAGGCGCTCGACCGCGAGGTGATCGATCGCAGCCCCGAGCAATTCTATTACCTCAGCCGCGCGATCTATGTGAAGGACGAGGGCCTGCTCGACCGTTTCGACCAGGTGTTCAACAAGGTCTTCAAGGGCATCATCTCGGACTATGGCCAGAACCCGGTCGACGTCCCCGCCGACTGGCTGAAAGCGGTTGCCGAGAAATTCCTGACGCCCGAGGAAATGGCCGCGATCGAGTCGCTCGGCGACTGGGACAAGATCATGGAGACGCTGAAAGAGCGGCTCGAAGAACAGCAGAAGCGCCACGAAGGCGGCAGCAAGTGGATCGGCACCGGCGGCACCTCGCCCTTCGGCAATTCGGGCTATAACCCCGAGGGCGTCCGCATCGGCGGCGAGAGCAAGCACAAGCGCGCACTGAAGGTCTGGGAAAAGCGCGAGTTCCAGAATCTCGACAACACCAAGGAGCTCGGCACCCGCAACATCAAGATCGCGCTGCGCCGCCTGCGCAAATTCGCGCGCGAGGGCGCGGCGGACGAGCTCGACATCCCGGGCACGATCGACGGCACCGCGCGGCAGGGCTGGCTCGACATCAAGATGCGCCCCGAACGGCGCAATGCGGTCAAACTGCTGCTCTTCCTCGACGTCGGCGGATCGATGGACCCGTTCATCAAGCTCTGCGAGGAATTGTTCAGCGCCGCGACCACCGAATTCAAGAATCTCGAATTCTTCTATTTCCACAACTGCCCGTACGAAGGCGTGTGGAAGGATAACAAGCGCCGCTGGTCCGAACGCCATCAGATGTGGGATATCCTCCACAAATATGGCCATGATTATAAAGTGATCTTCGTCGGCGACGCGTCGATGAGCGCTTATGAGATCACCCATCCGGGCGGCAGCGTCGAACATTTCAACGAGGAATCGGGCGCGGTCTGGCTCCAGCGGATCACCCATGTCTATCCGGCCGCGGTGTGGCTGAACCCGGTGCCCGAGGCGCATTGGGGATACACCCAGTCGGTGAAGCTGATCAAACAGCTGATGAACGACCGCATGTACCCGCTCAGCCTCGCCGGGCTGGACGATGCGATGCGCGAGCTGACGCGAAAGCATTGACGCGGCGTGGGCGGGGTGTAGGGGCGCGAAGATGATCGATCTCCCCCTCGTCACCATCCTGCTCCTCACCGGCTTCATCAACCTGATCGGCGCGCTTGCCTATGCCGCGCGCATTGCCGGGGTCCGCACGCGGCGCATCGCGATGTCGTTCGCGCTGTTCAACATCCTCGTGCTCTTCTCGCGCACCTCGAACAGCTTCCTCGGCCCTTTCCTCGCCAAGCGCATCGAGACGCGCATCCACGACGGCAGCGGCGCCCAGCTCTTCATCGACATGCAGCTCGTGCTCGCGGCGGCGAGCGTCGCGACCTTGGTCGGCATCCTGCTGGTGCCCACCGGGCAGCGGATGTTTGCGGTGGCGATCGGCTGGTATCAGAACAACCGATCAACGACGAAGCTTGCGCTCAAGGCCGCGAGCCCGAGCGGCCTGCGCACATTGGGCCGCTCGCTGACCCTCCCCAGCCTGTCGCACCTCAAGAGCTGGCGCATGCCCAAGGGGATTGGCTGGGGCGTCCTCATCGCGAACTGCCTCGCGCAATCCTTGCTCGCGGTCGGCGTCGTCGCGTCGCTTTACGCCGGCTATCTCGCTCCCGAATTTCGCGTCACCGCGTCGCAGCTCTCGGCGCTGATCAACGGCTTTGCGACGATCCTTCTGTTTGCCTTCATCGACCCGCAATTGTCGGTGATGACCGACGATGCGGTCGAGGGCAAAGTCGACGAGGCCGATTTCCGCCGCGCGATCACGCTGATCTCGCTGAGCCGCCTCGCGGGCACGGTCCTGGCGCAGGCGCTGCTGCTGCCCGCCGCGCTGCTGATCGCTTACGTCGCCGTGCATGTCTGACACGCAGCGCGGCCACAGCCGCTTCCATGCCGTCCGAGCGCGGCTGGAGGCGTTGGCGGTCACACCGGGGCCGCGCGGCTGGTTTCTCGAATTTCTCGTCTTCGGCTTCAAGCAGGGATGGGCATGCCTGTTCGGCGCGCTGATGCTTGCGCTGCTGCTCGGCACGCATCTTTTCTGGCCCGATGACGCGCCGCTCCACCGCTATGACGCGATCACGATCGGCGCCGTGCTGATCCAGCTCGGCATGCTCGCCTTCCGGCTCGAGACGCCGAAGGAAGCGCTCGTCATTCTGATCTTCCACATCGTCGGCACGGTGATGGAATTGTTCAAGACCGCCGCGGGATCGTGGCAATATCCCGAGGCGAGCCTGCTCCACATCGGCGCCGTCCCGCTCTTCTCGGGCTTCATGTATGCCGCGGTCGGCAGCTATATCGCGCGCGTCTGGCGCATCTTCGATTTCCGCTACACCGGCTATCCGCCCGTTTGGGCGAGCTATGCGCTGGCGGCGGCGATCTACGTCAATTTCTTCGCGCACCATTGGGTATACGACATCCGCTGGTTCCTTTTCGCCGCGACCGCGCTGCTATTCTGGCGCTGTCAGGTGTGGTTCCGCCCGCTCCACATCCACCGCCGCATGCCGTTGCTCGTCGGCTGGGGGCTCGTCGCGCTGTTCATCTGGTTCGCCGAAAATATCGGCACCTTCGCGCGCGCCTGGACCTATCCGAGCCAGAACGACGGCTGGCACATGGTCGGCGTCGAAAAGCTCGGCAGCTGGTATCTGCTGATGATCATTTCGTTCGTGCTCGTCAGCCTCGTCCAGCGGCCGAGGGCGCCCGATTAACCGAACGGCTTGTCGATCGACGGCGGCGGCTCGCTGAACCACTTGGGTCCGCTGTCGGTCATATAGAAACAGTCCTCGAGCCGGATGCCGAACTCGCCGGGGATATAGATGCCGGGCTCGTTCGAGAAACACATGCCGGGCGCGAGCTTTGTCGTCTCGCCGCGCACCAGATTGACCGGCTCGTGCCCGTCGAGCCCGATCCCGTGACCGGTGCGGTGCGAGGTGCCCGGAAGCTTATAGCCGGGGCCCCAGCCGAGGCTCTCATAATAGGCGCGCACCGCGTCATCGACCTGCCCCGCGGGCGTGCCGAGCTTTGCTGCGGCGAAGGCGACGTCCTGCCCCTTGCGCATCTGGTCCCATACCTGCCGCTGGCGCGCGCTCGCCTTGCCGTAAACGAAGCTGCGCGAGATGTCGGATTGATAGCCATGGACGGTGGCGCCGCAGTCCATCAGCACGACCTCGCCGTTCTTCACCGCCTGCGGCTTGCCCGACCCGTGCGGATAGGCACTCGCCTCGCCGAGCAGGATCAGCTCGAACTCGCTCTTGCCGCCAAGCGCGATGGTCGCGGCCTTCATGATCGCCCCGATGTCGGACGGCGTCATCCCCGCCTCGACGCGCGGCGCGGTGTGGCGATAGGCGGCGAGCGTGATGTCGGCGGCGATCTGCATCAGCGCGATTTCGGCGGGCGACTTGTGCATCCGGCATCCGCGCACGACGGGCGCGCCGTTGACGACGGTCGCCTGCGGCATCGCTTTCTCGAGGCCATCGACGGCGAAATAGCGCACCGTTTCCTCGACGCCGATCTTTCCTTTGGCCAGCCCGCGCTTGCCGAGCCAGGCGGCGACCGCGGCGAGCGGATTCTCATCCTCGTTCCACGTCAGCACCTCGGCCTCAACGCCCAGGCTCTCACGCACCGACGGTTCTTCGAAAAAGGGCGTCACGATCGCGACCTCACCCTCGCGCGTCAGCACCGCGGCGGTCAGCCGCTCGCTGCGCCACCATTCGACCCCGGTGAAATAGATGAGGCTCGACCCCGGCTCGATCAACAGCGCGCCGATGTCGTTCGCGCGCATCAACTCCTTCGCCTTGGCGATCCGCGCCACACGCTCGGCCTTGCCGATCGGCACTGCCTTGGCGGCGAGATTGGGAAGGCCGGCCGTATCGGCGGCGAACGCCGGCGCGGGCAAAGTCGCCGCCAGTCCGCCGATCGCCGCGGTGCCCAGAAATTGCCGTCGCTGCATCATTGCTTTCTCTCCGTCAGTTTCGGGGCGTCATGGGTATACTTAAGGGCGGCGGCAATTTTTCATTGATGCGCTGCATCTCTTCGCTGCGGCTATCACTATATTGCCTCATCAGGTCTTGGCAGAACCGCCGGGCGGTCTCCGTCCCGAGCAGGCCCGGCTCTGCCACGATATCGGCCCATGACAGTCCATCGGCAACGCACATCAGGTCCTGGAAGTCCCGCGCGTAAATTCCGTCGGAAAAATAGGCAAACAATCGTCCGCGCCGCGTCGCAACGACCGATGCGGTCTCGTTATCCTCGATCAACGGTATCGCCCACGTCACAACATCCCCGGCTTTCATCATCTTCGCCGACGCCGCAACGGCATCGTAGGGCCGATATGCCGAGCCTTTCGGCCGAACTTCCCGGATCAGCGTAACGCTGACACCGCCTGCCGAAACCTTGTCTTCGACGATATAGTCCGGCCTTGCCTTGCGGTTTTTCCACTCATCCAGCAGGGCCAACTGGTCGGCCGGCGGCAACTTGCAATCGAGGTCCGGCATATACATACGCGCCCAGACGAACCCCGGCGCGATCGGCCCGCCCGGAAGCCGGTCCCATCGCATTTCCATTCGGCACACATCGATCTCGATCCGGCCATTATTGTAATCGTCCAGCGATACATAATGGCCATAAGGCACGGCGTAGAACACACCCTTGCGGGGTGTCACCGCGCCAATGATGGTCCGCGGGCGCGCAGGGTTGGCAGGAAAAACGGTATAAACGCCGACATGAGGCTGATATTTTGAGTCGCGCGCTTCTTCTGCTGCCCGTTTCCGCAGCAGGCCGACGACATCACGATGGGATTGCTTCAGACGCTCGATATCGGTCCCGCCGGGGAACGGCAGCGTAATGATCTCACGCTCGACGAAGGATGCGGCTGACGGCTCGGCCGCGCAGCTTGCGATCGGGAATGCAAGGGCAATGCTGATCGCAGCCGCCAAGCTTCGCCGCCAGATCGTCAGCATTTGTTCGCCCCTCAATAAATCAGCAAATCCGCGATCTCTTCGCGCCACGCCGCCTCGTCGGGCAGCGCCAGCGCGTCGAGATCGCCCGCATCTGCACCCGCATCGTCGACCCACTCGCGCAGGCCCGGTCCGCCGTTGATCACGTCGATCGCGAGCACATCGTCGGTATATTCATATTTGAAATCCTTGCCACGCCAGATCGGATAGTCCGGATAGAGGCTGCGGATCGCCTTGAATCCCAGCGCCTGCACGCGCCACGGCTGGAACGCATCGTCATCGTACCACGGCCCGTCGGCATGGATATGCACGCCGCTATTGAGCTGGCCGACATGCTTGTGAAAGGTTGGCTGGAACCAGATGTCGCGCAGCTTGCATCCGCCGAGCCATTGCGGCGCGAGGCGCTGCATTTCGGCAATCACCGCCTTGGCGTCGATATCGGGCGCGCCGAACAGCTCGAGCGGACGGGTCGTGCCCCTGCCCTCGCTCAAGGTCGCGCCCTCGACCATCACCGTGCCGGCATAGGCGCGCGCCATGTTGACGTTCGCGGCGTTCGGGCTGGGGTTGATCCACACGCGGTCGGTGGGCCAGCCGAAGCCGGGGCCTTTCGGGTCCCACCCCTCCATCTCGATGACGCGATAATCGACATCGAGCCCGAAGTGGCGGATGAACCAGTGCCCGATCTCGCCCATCGTGAGGCCATGACGCATCACCATCGGCCCCGCGCCGACGAAGCTTTCCCAGCCGGGCAGAAGCCGCGTGCCTTCGACCGGGCGCCCCGCGGGGTTCGGCCGGTCGAGCACCCACACCGCCTTGCCATGCTGCGCCGCGGCTTCGAGGATGTAGAGCAAGGTCGTTACATAGGTGTAGATGCGGCAGCCGAGATCCTGCAGGTCGACGAGCATCACGTCGAACGTGTGCATCGACTGACCCGACGGGCGCCGCACCTCGCCATAGAGGCTGAACACCGGCATGCCATAGGTCGGATCGGTGAAGTCGGGCGACTCCATCATATTGTCTTGAAGGTCGCCGCGAACGCCATGCTGCGGCCCGAACACTGCGGTGATGTCGAGCCCCGAGGCAACGAGCGCATCGACGCTGTGCGTCAGGTCGGCGGTGACCGAAGCGGGGTGCGCGAGCAGCGCGACGCGCTGGCCTTCGAGCGGTTTGCGAAGCGCCGGATCGGCGAGCAGGCGGTCGATACCGAAGTGAACAGTCATGCCGCGTCGGGTGCCCCAAGCGTGAGCGCAAAGCAATCGGGATGATGGAAGTCGGGCTTGCCCGGCGGATGCGCGAGCGCCCAATAGCTTTTGGTGCCGTCAAGCTCCTCGATCACTGCCGACAGCGCCAATTTTGCGCCATTGTCGGGAAAAATGCCGGGCTCGACGCGCAGCGCATAGCTTTGATCGCCCTTCTCGGCCGCCATTTCCCAGGGCGCAAGGTCGTCGGTGCGGAGCAGCGAGCGATAATCGTCGAACTGGTAACAGGCCCAGCGGCCGTCGGGCGAATAGTTGAACTCGGTATAATCGGGCTCGCCCTCTTCGGTCAGGAATGCCTCGAAGCAAGTGCTTTCCCACAGGCCATCGGTCGCGCTGTCGGCGATGACGAGTTCGCCCTGCCCGTCGGGCAGCACCAGCGCGGCGATCGCGCCATCGACGATGAAGCGCAGCGCAAAACCGTCCTCGAACGACAGCGAGACCTCGACCGCGACGGCGCGCACGGCCTTTCCCGGGGTGCCGGGGTGACAGATCAATTCCCTGCGCATGCTATCCAAATATCAAACCCCATGCTAAGCGCCCGCCCGCTATGACCAGTTACAAATCCGACCTGCTGCGCCTGCTCGACGAGCGAGGCTATATCCATCAGACGACCGACGCGGAAGGGCTCGATGCGCTCGCCGCCAAACAAGTCGTCCCGGGATATATCGGCTTCGACGCGACGGCGCCCAGCCTGCATGTCGGCAGCCTCGTCCAGATCATGATGCTGCGCCGCCTGCAACAGACGGGGCACAAGCCCGTCGTGCTGATGGGCGGCGGGACGACGCGGATCGGCGACCCCACGGGCCGCGACGAAAGCCGCAAGATGCTGTCGGACGAAACGATCGCGGCGAACATCGCGTCGATCTTCAGCATCTTTCAGCAATTCCTCAGCTTCGGCGACGGGCCGACCGACGCGGTGATGGTCGACAATCAGGACTGGCTCGGCCAGCTCGGCTATATCGAGCTGCTGCAGGAAGTCGGCACCCACTTCACGATCAACCGCATGATGACCTTCGATTCGGTCAAGCTGCGGCTCGAGCGCGAACAGCCGATGACCTTCCTCGAATTCAATTACATGATCCTGCAGGGCTATGATTTCCGTCATCTGTCGAAGGACAGGGGCGTGCGGCTGCAGATGGGCGGATCCGACCAGTGGGGCAATATCGTCAACGGCATGGAGCTGGGCCGCCGCATGGATGGCGCCGACCTTTACGGCCTGACGACTCCGCTGCTGACCACCGCGGCGGGCGCCAAAATGGGCAAAACCGCCGCCGGCGCGGTGTGGCTTAATCCCGAACAACTGTCCCATTTTGACTATTGGCAATATTGGCGCAACTGCGACGACCGCGACGTCGGCAAGTTCCTCAAGCTCTTCACCGACCTGCCGCTCGACGAGATCGCGCGGCTCGAAGCGCTCGAGGGCGCGGAGATCAACGAGGCCAAGAAGATCCTCGCGAACGAAGCGACCGCGATGTGCCGCGGCACCGACGCCGCAAAGGCCGCCGCCGAGACAGCGACGCAAACCTTTGAAAAGGGGCAGATCGGCGGCGACCTTCCGCAAGCCGTCGCGCCCGCCGAGGGGATCAGCGTCGTCGATGCGCTGCGCGAACTGGGCTTCGCCGGCTCGAACAAGGAAGCGCGCCGCAAGCTCGACGAAGGCGCGGTGAAGGTCGATGGCGTCGTCATTCGCGACCCGCAGCACCTGATCGTGCCCAGCGCGGACCCCGTTCCGCTGAGCCTCGGATCAAAAAGACATGGCCTTGTGACCCGCTAGGGCGCAGGGAAGCGTTTACGACTTCTTCAGCAATCGGATGGATCGTCATGGCCAAATCAACAAGGTCCACGAATATGCGCAAGATTGACACGAGCAAGGCCCATTATGTCGGCCTCGACCAGCGGATCGCTCCGCGTAGCGACGTCTATTGCCGCCTGCCCTTCGTCATGCCCGACGGACGGCAGGAAATGTGCACCTGCGTCAACATCAGCGCCGACGGTATGCTGATGCGCTTCGAACGCGGACTGGAGATCGGCGATCTCGTCGTTTTCCGCATGCCGATCATCGGCCGCACCTCGGCGAAGGTCGTCTGGTCGCTCGCCGGCAAGACGGGTGTGCAGTTCGACAAGTCGATCTCGGTCGAAGATTATCTGCCGATGATCCGCGCCATGGGTGCACGGGGCGACGTCAACTAAGAACATTGCAAGCAGCGGCACGTTCTTCCCCCCCTCCCGCAAGCGGGAGGGGGGCCATCAACCACTCCGCAGCAGCGGCACCGCCGCGTCGCGCTCGAACAGATAGAGGCAGAGCCGCACCGCTTCCGCGCGCGCGCCATCCATCCCGCCGTCGCGTTCGACGAACAGCCGCGCGTCGTCGTGCGCGACGGGCAGCAGCCGCACCAGCTGTTCGGGGGTTGCCAGCCGGTAGTCGGCATCGCCCGACTGTTTGAGCCCGAGCAGTTCGCCGCCGCCGCGCAGCTCGAGATCCTTTTCGGCAATCACGAAACCGTCGTTCGTATCGCGCATCAACGCGAGCCGCTCGCGCGCGGTTTCGGACAGATTTTGCGAGCGCAGCAGCAGGCACACCGATTTCGCGGTGCCGCGCCCGACCCGGCCGCGCAGCTGATGGAGCTGCGCGAGCCCGAAATTCTCGGCATGCTCGACGATCATCAGGCTGGCGGCGGGCACATCGACCCCGACCTCGATCACTGTGGTCGCAACGAGGACGCCGATTTCGCCCGCCTGGAAACGCGCCATGACGGCATCCTTTTCGGGCCCCTTCATCCTCCCATGGACGAGTCCGACGCGATGCTCGCCGAGCCGCGCGCACAACAAGGCGGCGCGCTCCTCGGCCGCCGCGAGTTCGCTGACCTCGCTCTCGGCGACGAGCGGACACACCCAATAGGCCTGCGCGCCGCTCGCGAGATGGCGGTCGAGGCCGTCGACGACGTCGTCGAGCCGGTCGAGCGAAATGACGCGCGTATCGACCGGGGTGCGCCCCGGTGGCATCTCGTCGATCTGTGACACGTCCATCTCGCCATGATTTGCGAGCTGCAGCGTGCGCGGGATCGGCGTCGCGGTCATCACCAGCAGATGCGGCGGACGCGCCGCCTTTTGCGTGAGCATCAGCCGCTGCGCGACGCCGAAGCGATGCTGTTCGTCGACGACGACGAGCGCGAGATCCCTGTAGGTCACCGCCTGCTGGAAGATCGCGTGGGTGCCAACGAGGATATCGATGCTGCCGTCGGCGAGGCCCATCAACGTCGATTCGCGCGCCTTGCCCTTGTCCCGCCCGGTGAGGATCGCGAGGTTGACGGGCAAGCCGCCAAGCATCCGCTGCAACGTCGCAAAATGCTGGCGCGCCAAAATCTCCGTCGGCGCGAGCAGTGCCGCCTGCGTCCCCGCCTCGACCGCCGCGAGCATCGCGCGCAGCGCGACGAGCGTCTTGCCCGACCCGACATCGCCCTGCAGCATGCGCAGCATCGGCGTGTCCTGCGCCATATCGCCCGCAATCTCGCGCCCGACGCGCTCCTGCGCGCCCGTAAGCCCAAAGGGCAGCTTCAGCGCATCGGTCAGCCTGCCATCGCCGACGATCGGGCGGCCCTTGCGCGTCCTGAGGCCCTGGCGGATCAGCATCAGCGCGACCTGGCTTGCGAAAATCTCGTCATAGGCGAGCCGGTCGCGCGCCGCCTCGTCGCGCGGGCTCGCGTGCGCACGCTCCATCGCTTCTCGCCACGCGGGCCAATTCCGGCTGGCAAGCAAGGGCGTGTCGATCCATTCGGCGAGTTCAGGCCGTCGTTCGAGCGCGACCTGCCCCAGCTGCGACAGCCGCGCGTTGGTGAGGCCCTCTGTCAATGGATAGACGGGCTCGTGCTCGGCGATGCCCGCCTCGTCGCCGGGCTCGACGACCTGATCGGGATGCACGATCTGACGCATCTCGCCATAAAGGTCGAGCCGGCCCGACACCCGGCGCTTCTCGCCCAAGGGAAAGAGCTTGCGCGCGAGCCCCGACGTGCGCCCGAAATAGACGAGGCGGACATGATCGCCCGCATCGTCGAACGCTTCGACCCCGAACGGCGCGCGCGGGCTACGGCCGGCGCGGTAATCCTGCGCGGTCAGCTCGACGATGATCGTCTGCCCCGCCTGCGCCTGATCGAGCCGATCGACCGGAAAGCGCGAGATCAATCCCGTCGGCAAATGGAACAGCACATCGACGACGCGCTCCAGCCCCAGCCGCGTCAGCGGCTTGGCAAGCTGCGGCCCGACGCCTTTCAGGTCGGTGAGCGCGGCAAAGAGCGGATTGAGTATCTCGGGTCGCATGATCGTGCAGGGTATCTAGCGCGAGCCTTTCCAACTTGCACCTCTCCTCTCCCCTTGCGGGAGAGGAAAGCGAGACTTGCCCCGGACCTGTCCGGGGCTTAGTCGCAGCCGGAGAGGGGTATGCGCTTGCAAAGCAAGCGCGCGCTCGCCATGCGAGCGCTTCACCCTCTTCCAACTTCGCCTAGCCGCTATCGCGACAAGGCTCCGTATCCTTCTCCCGTCAAGGGAGAAGGGAAAAGAGAACCAGATGCAAGACCGCCTCAAACGCTTGAAATTCCGTGCCTGGCACCGTGGCACGCGCGAGGCCGATTATATGATCGGCGGCTTTTTCGACCGCTATTCGGCCGAATGGAGCGAAGCGGAACTCAGCTGGTACGAAGCCGTTGTCGAGGAAGACGACGTCGACATCATGGCGTGGGCGCTCGGCACGGGTCAGCCGCCCGCGCATCTCGACCGACCGGAGATGATCGCCGCGATGCGCCGCCTGGACTATATCCCGCTGCCATGACGATGCCCGCCGCCGACATTTTTGCCGCCATCGGATCGGCGTCGGCGCCGCTGACACTGGCGCGCGCGGCCGACGGCTTCCTGCCGCTGCTGCTCGCCGATCTGGCGCGGGCAAGTGATAAACGCGTCCTCTATGTCGCGACCGACGATACCGCGATGCAGGCGATTGCCGACGCCGCGCCCTTCTTTGCGCCCGACCTGATCGTCCATCGCTTTCCGGCATGGGATTGCCTTCCCTACGACCGCGCGGGGCCGTCGATGCGCGTCAGCGCCGACCGGCTTGCGACGCTGTCCGCGCTGCAACAGCCCGCCAAGCGCGGCGAACTGATCCTCACTACCGTCGCCGCGATCACCCAGCGCACCCTCACCCCCTTCCGTATCCGCCAGCTCGCGACGACGCTCGCCGCGGGGCAGCGGATCGACCGCGACGCGCTCGCCGAACTGCTCGTCTCGAACGGCTTCAGCCGCGTCGACACCGTCGCCGACCAGGGCGAGTTCGCGGTGCGCGGCGGCATCCTCGACCTGTTTCCCGCGGGCGAAGAGACAGGGCTCCGCGTCGATTTCTTCGGCGACGAGATCGAGAGCATCCGCCGCTTCGACCCCGCCGACCAGCGCAGCCTCGGCCCCGCCAAGGCGCTGCAACTGCTCCCCGCGTCCGAAACCCTGCTCGACGAGGCGACGATCAAGCGTTTCCGCTCGGCGTATCGCGACCTGTTCGGCGGGCAGTCGACGGGCGATCCGCTCTATCAGGCGGTCAGCGACGGGCGGCGGCAGGCGGGGATGGACCATTGGCTGCCGCTGTTCGAGGAACGGCTCGCGACCTTGTTCGATCATATCGATCCCGCGACCCCCGTCCTTCGCGGCCACCGCACCGAGGCCACCGCCGAGACACGCTTCGCGGCGATCGCGGACTATCATGCGAACCGCGTCGCCGCCGAACGCGAGTCGCCGGGCAGCTATCGCCCGCTGGCGCCCGAGACGCTGTATCTGACCGAGGAGGAATGGGCCGGGGCCTCTTCGGACCGGCCGATCCATATCGTCACCCCCTTCGATGTCCCGCCCGCCGCGACGGTCGTCGATCTCGAAACCTTTGCCGCGCGCGATTTCACCCCCGAGCGCACTGCCGATCTCAACGTCTACGACAAGGTCGCCGATCATCTGTCGGACGAGCGCCGCAAGGGGCGGCGCACGATCATCGCCAGCTATTCGGGCGGCGCGCGCGAACGCCTGTCGGGGTTGCTGCGCGACCATGGCGTCACTTCGCTGGTCCAGGTCGAAACGTGGCAGGAGGCGCTGGGCGTATCTTCTCCCCTCCCGCTTGCGGGAGGGGTCGGGGGAGGGCCTGTTGCGAAGCGCGCCGACGAAACAAGCCCTCCCCTAGCCCCTCCCGCAAGCGGGAGGGGAACAAGTGTCGCGATGGTCGTCCTCCCCCTCGATCACGGTTTCGCATCGGACGCGATCAGCCTGCTCACCGAACAGGACATTCTCGGCGAACGCCTCGTCCGCCGTCAGAAACGCCGCAAGAGCGCCGACGCCTTCCTCGCCGAACTCGCGACGCTCAGCGTGGGCGACCTTGTCGTCCACCTCGACCACGGCATCGGGCGCTACGAGGGACTGACCCAGATCCCCGTCGGGAGCAGCCCGCACGATTGCGTCGCGCTCACTTATTCGGGCGGCGACAAGCTCTACGTCCCGGTAGAAAATCTCGACGTCCTCTCGCGCTACGGCGGCGAGAGCGACGGCGTCGGCCTCGACAAGCTCGGCGGCGAGGCGTGGCAGCGCCGCAAGGCGCGGATGAAGGAGCGTATCCGCGAGATCGCGGGCGAACTGCTCGCGACCGCGGCGCAGCGCGCGCTACGCTCGGGCGAATTGCTCGCGCAGGACGCCGCCTATCCCGCCTTCGCCGACCGCTTCCCCTATCAGGAAACCGACGATCAGGACCGCGCGATCGGCGACGTGCTCGCCGACATGGCGTCTGGCCGCCCGATGGACCGGCTCGTCTGCGGCGATGTCGGGTTCGGCAAGACCGAGGTTGCGCTCCGCGCCGCGTTCGTCGCGGCGATGGCGGGGGTGCAGGTCGCGGTGGTCGTGCCGACGACGTTGCTCGCGCGCCAGCATTACACCAATTTCTGCGAGCGCTTCAAAGGCTTCCCGGTCAACATCGGCCGCCTCTCGCGCCTCGTTCCAGCGGGTGAAGCGCAGAAGACGCGCGACGGGCTCGAAAGCGGTCATATCGACATCGTCGTCGGCACCCATGCGGTGATCGCGAAATCGGTCGAGTTCAAGAATCTCGGCCTCGTCATCGTCGACGAGGAACAGCGCTTCGGCGTCGTTCACAAGGAGCGGCTGAAGCAGCTCAAGACCGACGTCCATGTCCTGACCCTCACCGCGACCCCGATCCCGCGCACGCTGCAGATGGCAATGTCGGGCCTTCGCGAACTCAGCGTGATCCAGACCCCGCCGGTCGACCGCCTCGCGGTGCGTACCTATGTCGCACCGTGGGATCCGGTCGTGCTCCGCGAAGCCTTGCTGCGCGAACATGACCGCGGCGGACAGAGCTTCTTCGTCGTCCCGCGGATCAAGGATCTGCCCGATATCGAGGAATTTTTGCGCAACCGGGTGCCCGAAATCAAATATGTCGTTGCGCATGGCCAGATGACACCGACCGAGGTCGAGGACCGGATGAGCGCCTTTTACGACCGCAAATATGATGTCTTGCTGTCGACCACGATCGTCGAAAGCGGGCTCGACATCCCGAGTGCCAACACGCTGATCATCCACCGCGCCGACCGCTTTGGTCTCGCGCAGCTCTATCAGCTGCGCGGGCGCGTCGGACGGGCGAAGACGCGCGCCTATGCCTATCTCACGACCCCCGAACATGGCGCGATCACCGACACCGCCGAAAAGCGGCTCAAGCTGCTTGGCGATCTCGACACCCTCGGCGCGGGCTTCCAGCTCGCGAGCCACGATCTCGACATTCGCGGCGCGGGCAATCTCGTCGGCGACGAACAGTCGGGGCATATTCGCGAGGTCGGCTTCGAACTCTATCAATCGATGCTCGAAGAGGCGATCCTCGTCGCCAAGGCCGAGGGCGCCGGAAAGCTGCCGCCGCGTGAAGCGCTGTCGCCGGTCATCACCGTCGATGCCCCGATCCTGATCCCCGAGGATTATGTCCCCGACCTGCCGCTGCGCATGGCGCTCTATCGCCGCCTGAACGATGCGCAGGATCGCCCGGCGCTCGATGCGTTCGCGGCCGAGATGATCGACCGCTTCGGCCCGCTGCCGCCCGAGACCGCGAACCTCGTCCAGCTGATGGAAATCAAGGCGAACGCCAAGCTCGCGGGCATCGCCAAGCTCGACGTGGGCACCAAGGGCGCGCTCGTCAGCTTCCACGGCGACCAGTTCGCCAACGTCCCGGGGCTGATCGCCTATGTCGAGCGGCTGAAGGGCCGTGCGCGCATCCGCCCCGACAACAAGCTGTCGATCAGCGGCGATTGGGTCAGCACCGGCGCACGCCTCAACGGCGCGCTGCAGCTATCGAAAGGTTTGGGGAAACTGGCGAGACAAGTGGCTTGATCGTCGCCCCTGCGAAGGCAGGGGCCGCTGGCAACCTTGCGCCAAGCCGGTAGCGGCCCCTGCCTTCGCAGGGGCGACGTGTTTCTATGCTTCCATCAACTCCAGCAACTGATCCGCCGGCACCGGCCCCGACTTCAAAAATCCCTGCCAGGTCGCAACCCCCAACTCGGTCAATCGGGCGAGCTGGCGCTCATTCTCGATCCCCTCGGCGACCACGAGCAGCCCCAGCGCGCGCGCAAGGTCGACAATCGCGCGCACGACGATGCGGTCGCGGTCGCTGCCGTCGATCGTGCGGGTAAAGCCGCTGTCGATCTTGAGATAATCGATCGGCAGCCGCGCGAGCAGCGACAGGCTGGAATAGCCGGTGCCGAAATCGTCGATCGCGACCGCGACGCCCAGCGCACGGATCTGCGCCAGCTGGTCGGCGGCGCTGGCGGGGTCGCTCAGCATCGCCTGTTCGGTCAGTTCGAGCGTCAGCCGGTCGGGGTCGATCTTTGCCGCCTTTGCCATCGCGGCGAAGCGGCCGGCAAATTCGGGGTCGCCGAGATCGGCGGCGGTGATGTTGAGCGACACGCGCAGCTTCGCGAGCGCCTTGGGCCACGCCGCCATTTCGGCGAGCGCAACGCGGTGCGCATGTTCGGTAAGCTCGCATTCGAGCCGCGCCGCGCGTGCGGCAGTCACCAGCGGCCCGGCGCCGAGCAGGCCGAGTTCGGGATGCTGCCAGCGCAGCAACGCCTCGACCCCGGTCATCTCCCCGGTCGCGACGTCATATTGCGGCTGGTAATGGATCACGACCTCGTTCTGCGACAGCGCGGCGTGGACCATCACCCCGTCACGGGCGGACGCCGGCCGCGCCAGCTGGTCGCCCGCAGCACGCAATTGTTCGGCGACCGAATCATCGCGCGTGATCAGCGCCGCGGCGATGCGGATCGACAGGCGGCCGTTCGGATCGCCGACGATCGGTTCGGCCAGCGCGACGTGGAGCGCGCGCTCCTGCGCGCGGAGGGCGCCGAGCGACATCGGTGTCGACGGGACGATCAGGAAGCGCGGGCCGTCGAGCCGGTCGACGCACGACCCCTGCCCGAATTCGTCGCTCGCGAAATTTTCGAGCCGCCGCCCGATCTCGTCGAGCACCGAATCGCCCGTTGCCGTCCCCGCGCTGTTGTTGATGCGCGCCATCTGGTCGACCTGGACCAGGATGACGCCCGCGTCGGCATCATAGCGCGTGTGCAGGGCTTCGAGTTTGCGGGCGCAGGCGGAAAGGGAGTCGGACAGGCGATTCATCGCATTCCTCTAGCAGGCTTTGCTTGCCAAGTTCCTGCCTTTTGCATCAATATAGGCGCGTGGCTGCCACATTTTCCCATAGCGCTGCGCCCGCGGCGCCGCTCATCGACGGACATGGCCGTCGGATCAGCTATTTACGGCTTTCGGTCACCGATCGCTGCGACCTGCGCTGCCGTTATTGCATGGCCGAGGACATGACCTTCCTGCCCAAATCGGCGGTGCTCAGCATAGAGGAAATGGGCGAAATCGCCGAGCGCTTCGTTGCGCGGGGCATCCGCCGCATCCGCCTGACCGGCGGCGAGCCGCTGGTTCGGCGCGGGATCGATACGCTCGCGATGCGATTGGGGGCGATGATCGGCCACGGCCTCGACGAACTGACGCTCACCACCAACGCGATGCGGCTCGCCGAGCATGCGCCGATGCTGGCCGCGGCGGGGGTGCGCCGCATCAATGTCAGTCTCGACACGCTCGACCCCGCCGCCTTTCGCCACATCACCCGCGTTGGCGACCTTGCCGTCGCGCTCGGCGGGATCGATGCGGCGCGCGCCGCGGGGCTGGCGGTCAAGATCAACATGGTCGCGCTCGCCGGACTCAACGAAGATCATCTCGTCCCCATGCTCGATTATTGCGCCGCGACCGGCTGCGACCTGACGCTGATCGAAACGATGCCGCTCGGCGAGGTCGAGGGCGACCGCAGCGATCATTATATCCCGCTTCACCAGTTCATCGCGCCGCTTCGCGAAGCGCGCGCCATCTATCCGGTCGACAAGCGCACCGGCGGTCCCGCGCGCTATTTCGCGGTCGAGAACAGCCCCGTGACCCTCGGGCTGATCACGCCGCTCAGCGACAATTTCTGCGCGACGTGCAACCGCATCCGCCTGACCGTTGAGGGCCGCGTCTATATGTGCCTTGGCCAGGACGATCATGTCGACCTGCGCGCCGCCTTGCGCGACGGCGGCGACGTCGATGGGTTGATTGATGCGGCATTGGCTGGCAAACCCCGCGCGCATGACTTCCATATCGATGGAAAGTCCAAACCGGCGGTCGCGCGTCATATGAGTGCAACGGGCGGCTGACAGGCAGCCCCGTTTTCTGAAGACACGGGGGAACCGGACCAATATGCATCGCAAGATTGCGCTCGTCGCATCGAACGCGCCCGCCGCCATGGAAGCGGAAGCCGAGCTGCGTCCGCTCTACGACTTTGTGGAGCTAGCCGAGGCCGACCTGCTGATCGCGCTCGGCGGCGACGGCTTCCTGCTCCACATGCTGCACCAGCTGCTCGACCAGCGCCGCAGCATGCCCGTTTTCGGCATGAACCGCGGCACGATCGGGTTCCTGATGAACGAGTTCCGGATCGAGGGGCTGGTCGACCGCCTCGCCGCCGCGCGCCCCTTCCTGATTCATCCCTTGTCGGGCGACATCACGACGATCAGCGGCGAGCGCCACATATTGCCCGCGATCAACGAGATTTCGCTGCTGCGCGAAACGCGCCAGGCGGCGAAGCTCGAGGTGATGATCAACGAAAAGACGATGTTGGAGGAACTGGCGTGCGACGGCGTGCTCGTGGCGACCCCGGCGGGATCGACCGCCTATAACCTCAGCGCCAACGGCCCCATCCTGCCGCTCGAATCCGAAATGCTGGCGCTGACGCCGATCAGCCCCTTCCGTCCGCGGCGCTGGCGCGGTGCGCTGGTCCCCGAATCGACGAGCATCCGCTTCAACGTCCGCGAAGCCGCGAAACGCCCGGTCAGCGCGGTCGCCGACCAGCGCGAGATCCGCGATGTGAAGACGGTTTTGGTCACCACCGACCGCAGCCGGCCGCTGACTTTGCTGTTCGATCCCGACCAGGGCCTCGACGAACGCATCGCGATGGAACAATTTATCGTCTGAGAGTCACAAAAGGCCATAAAAGCCCCTTGATAAAGTTGTCGGTTGGCGGCAAAGGGGCCGCCTTGTCCGCTTCGGCGGCGTGTTCCTCGGTAGCTCAGCGGTAGAGCAATCGACTGTTAATCGATCGGTCGTAGGTTCGAATCCTACCCGGGGAGCCATTTCTTTCCAGACATACGAAAGCCTACGCCAAAGCACTCTTGCTTTGCGCGACGTTCGCCGACAGCCCCCCGTACTCCGGGGCAGCGATGAAAAGAGCCTCAACTCTTATCGCAGAGCAAAATATCGTAGGTCGCCTCCGCACCGTAAGGGAAAATCGACTTCGCATAACCGCCAGCGCGCCCGCGATTTCGGCCCGCCGGGAAGAAAGCGGCGCGGCCAATCAATAATAATCCTCGAGAACCAATTCCACGTCGTCTTTGGCAAGCATCGAGAGCGCATAGCGTGTCCCTGGCGGTCGCTTGCCGAGATTGCGGTGGCTCTGGACGCTGCCCGGGCCGACCTGCTCGTCGTTGATTGCGACAATGCTGTCTCCTTCATGGAGGCCTGCTTTTGCTGCCGGGCTGTCTTTGGCCACGTGGATGACTTGCAGGTGATCGCCCGCGTGAAGCACGCTGAGCCCGGACGCGTCTCGCACAAATGGCCTCTTCGATCGGCTTGCCCGAACCAGCTGCATCCGGGCGCGCCCGAAAGCCAGACGACAACGAAAGCGCATGAGAAGCGGAAGGCCCATTATCATGGGCGCAGCGAAACGCCAGACGGGTGGAACCGCGAAGGGCACGTCATGGAGAACGACGTCGCCCACACGCAAGCTTTCCAAACGGCCGAGCTGGCTGATAGCGACGCCTTCGACCCCGAGGCTTGCGCTGGAACCTCGCCTCATGCCGCCGAACAGATCATTTGCCTCGACATATTCGGGGTCGACGTAGAGCGGCGTCGAGCAGCCCAGATCGATGATCGCTGCGGCCTCCAAACCCTCCTTCGGCGAGATGGTGGTGCAGAACAGCCCGTCGGCCGTCTGCACCACCGGCAGCCAGTGATTTATGTTATCGCCGCCATTGGTCCAAAACCGGAGCGCGGCCCGATCGGGGTCTATCTCGACCATGTTGCGTACAAAGAATTCTTGCCCGAGCACCAGTTCGATCGACATTCGTGCCGCGCGCGCCATCGGTGCCAGATCGAGTATCAAGGCTGACGTCGTGAGCAAATGCTCGGCGCCAGCCTCGATGCGTAACGGTCCGGTCACTCTGGCTACGGTCTCTCGTGTGAGCGCCGTAACGCGATGATCCCGCACGCCATGCAGCCGATGGCGAGCCGCAAAGCCAGCATCCACCGCGGAGCGGGTGGCGCCGCTGTCAAGAACCGCTCTCGTTTCGACGCCGCGGATCTTAACCGGGAGAGTCAGCAACGAATCCTCCCCGTTCCCGCATGCTACCCATTTTCCAGGGGGTGCCTCGCCTTCTCGCTCCGGTACGGCACGCGCTGGCGAGGCACCGATCATGCCGCGGCCGCCAGTCGTTCGAGCCTTCCCGTTGCACCCTGGAGTTCGACAATGAGGCCCGAGCTACGCCGCCGCTTGATCCACTCTTCGAGCATTTCGGCGCAGGTATGGTCGATGTGCTTCAGCCGTTCGACATTGAGTTTCAGTCGTCCCGCCGCCGGGAGGTCATCGAGGAGCGCGGTCAGCTTGGGCAGCGCAACGAAGGTCGCTGTGCCGTCGAGCACGATCTCCCGCGTCTCACCCTCTTGCCGCTGATCGGTGCGCAGGCGCAGCCTCCGGACGTGCGGCGCGAGTTCGAGCGTCGACAGCGCCAGACCCACGAGCACGCCGGTCAGCAGATCGGTCGTCACGACCATCAGGAACGTGCCCGCCCAGATCAGCGCGGGAAGCGGGCCATAGCGGTCGAACAGATGCCTTACATGATCGAGGCTGACGAGCTTGACGCCGGTGACGACGAGCACACCGGCAAGCGCCGCCATCGGGATTTCGCGCAGAAGCCAGGGCAGCAGCGCGACGAACCCGAGGATCCACACACCGTGCAGGATCGTCGAAAGCCGCGTGACGCCGCCAGCCTGCACATTGGCCGAGCTGCGCACGATCACGCCGGTCATCGGAAGCGCGCCAGCGACGCCGCAGAGCAGATTGCCGATACCTTGCGCGCGCAGTTCCTTGTTGTAGTTTGTCCGCACGCCGTCGTGCATCCGATCCACCGCCGCTGCGGAGAGCAATGTCTCGGCGCTTGCGATAAAGGCGATCGCAACCGCCGTGGCGATCAGCGTGGGCTCGGCAAAACGCTGCAGCATGCCCGCATCGGGTAGAGCAATCGCGCCGACGATCGATTGCGGAACATCGACGCGGATAACCTCGAGCCCGAAACCATAGGCGACCAGAGTGGCAGCCACCACGCCAATGAGTGCGCCGGGCACGAGGCGCAGGCTCTGCGGACGCACGCGTTCCCACCCCAGCATCGCCGCTATCGTCAGCACGCCCACAGCGAAGGCGGCCAGCGCTCCGCCACCGGGCGTGAGCCCAAGGATGCGGCCGGGCATCGCCACGAGATTGTCGATCCCACCGGGAAGCGGCTTGGCATCGAACAGAACATGGAATTGGCCGAGCACGATCAACAGGCCAATGCCCGCGAGCATTCCGTGAACGACGGCGGGCGAGATTGCGCGAAACCAGCCGCCGAGCCGGAAAACGCCGGCCGCGATCTGGATGAGCCCGGCGAGAACGAGGATCGGACCAAGGGCCGAAAGCCCCTGGTCGCGCACGATTTCGAAGACGATAACGGCCAGTCCGGCCGCCGGCCCGCTCACCTGAAGCGGAGATCCGGCAAGCGCACCGACGACAATACCGCCGATAATTCCGGTTATCAGCCCTTTCTCGGGCGGCACTCCCGAGGCGATCGCGATCCCCATGCACAATGGCATCGCAACCAGAAATACGACGATCGACGCGGTCAAATCGCGCGAAAAGGTCTTGCCGAGTGACGGCACGGCGACGTTCATCACACCGCTTCCGCGAAATCGGCGGCGCGCCGCGAGGCATGCGGCAGAGCGACGGGCAGCGGAGCGTCCTCGCGCAGCGGCATGAAACGGCCGGTCGCTCCGTCCAGGCCGAGTATGCAGCCGGCATGAATATCGACGAACCAGCCGTGCAGCGCGATTTCCCCGCGCGCGAGACCCGCCGCCACCGCGGGATGCGTGCGCAGATGGGCAAGCTGAATGACCACATTTTCGAGCGAGACCGCGCGGATTCGCTGGATGTCGTTCATCGCCGGATAACTATCGGTCACAACCTTGTGCGCGGCGTGCGAATGACGCAGCCATGCCGCGACATTCGGCATGCTACTCAGGTCCTGATTGACGGCCAGCGCCTTCATCGCGCCGCAATCCGAGTGCCCGCACACGATGATGTCTCGAACGCCAAGCGCGGCGACCGCATATTCGACGGTCGAAGAGACACCGCCATTTTGCGTGGCGAAGGGAGGCACGATGTTGCCCGCGTTGCGGCACACGAACAGATCGCCAGGCTCGGCCTGCATGATATGCTCCGGGACGATGCGCGAGTCCGCGCAGGATATCATCAGCGCCTTCGGACTTTGTCCGTCGCTGGCGAGACGTCCATAGAGTGTGCTTTGATTGGGAAAAGTTTGCTTTTCGAAAGAAAAGACGCGACCGATCAGCTCGTTCACCGAGGGGACTCCTTGATTGGCGCCGAAGGGAGAGGCGGCGCGAACCCGGAGTTAGGCCCCGAACTTTGCTGCGACGCAGCAATTGTGTAAGCAAATGTTTCCGCTTGTAAGGAAGTGTTTCCGCTTGTAAGGAAGTGTTTCCGCCCGCTCAGCCTAGCGGAATATCAATCTCGGCGCGCAGCCCGCCTGTTGGCCGGTTCGACAGACGCAGCATGCCGCCCTCCCGGTGCGCAACGCGCCGCGCGATCGGGATTCCCAATCCCAACCCGAGCGTATCGCGGCTCCGCGCAAGGTCCAGCCGGACGAAGGGTTCGAGCACATGCTCCAGTTCATCTTCGGGAATGCCCGGGCCGTCGTCCTCGACGCAGAGGACGACCCGGCCATCCTCCGTTCGAATACTGACCTGCGCCCCGCCGGCATATTTGATCGCATTCTCAACGAGATTGGACAGAGCGCGTTTGAGCGCCAACGGACGCACGACGATCTCGAGATGGTCCGGTCCTTGATAGGCCGCCAGATCGCCCATGTCCGAAGCATCGTCGACGATTGTCGCCGCCAAGACCGCTATGTCCGTCTGTACGGGCTTTTCAGGATCGCTGTCGCCGCCATAGAAAGCGAGGAGCGAAGCCACCATCGCTTCCATTTCGCCGACGTCCTTCTCGATCGAAAGGCGCAAAAACGGATCGTCGATTGCCTCGGTGCGAAGCTGCAACCTTGCGAGCGGCGTGCGCAAGTCGTGGCCGACAGAGGCCAGCGCCTCCGTGCGATCGGTGATCAGCTGATGGATGCGCGCCTGCATTTCGTTGAAGGCGGCGATCACGCGCCGGATTTCCGATACGCCGACCTCGGGAAGAACCACGGCGTCGCCTTCGCCGATCCGTACCGCGGCGCGCGCGAGCATTCGCATCGGGGAGAGCACGCGGCGCATGAGCAGTCCGCCGATGAGGATCAGTGCGATCGCGGGCACCAGCGCCAACAGGAACCGGTTGATCCGCAGCCGCGAGGGATCGACGAGCTGCGTCGCCTTGAACTCCAGCGAGCTTCCGTCGGCAAGCGACAGCTGGCCGGTGACCTTGCCGTTACGTCCCGGCTCCTTCAGATGCAGGCGCAAATTCTCATGCCCCAGAGCTGGCTCCCATCCGATGATCTGCATGCGCATTTCGTTCAGCGGCGCCGCCATTGGCATGAGCGGGAGGCTGGTAGGATGCCATTCGACGATGAAGGTTTCGCTCGACAGGCGGGCCGCGAGGGCCGGGCGTTCGCTGCGCGGGCTCGCGTTCAGCAAACGGCTGGCAGCGGCGAGATGCTCGGCCACGCGGTGCGCCTCATCCTCTTCGACGCGCAACTGCCCCGCGCGCTCGTGAAGGAAGGTGCTGACGATGAATTCGATCGTAATCGCCAATAGCAGGATCAGAAAGATCCGCCCGACCAGCCCGAGCGACGGCCGCATGGCGTCGGTCACCGACGCGACACTTCGACGTTGAACATATAGCCGACGCCGCGAACAGTGATGATCGGCGCGCTCGCATCCTTGTGCGAAAGCTTGCGCCGCAAGCGGCTGACCAGCACATCGACGCTGCGATCCGAAGCGTCGCCGAGCCGCGTTCGCGACAGTTCGATCAACCGTTCACGGGCAATCACACGTTGAGGGTTCTCCAGAAAGCTAGACAACAGATCAAACTCTGCACCCGTCAACTCGACGATCGCGCCCGTCGGAGAATGCAGCTCGCGCCTCGAAAAATTGACTATCCAGCCAGCAAATTCAGCGACCTGCTGCCCGCCTTTTCCATGCTGACGGTCCAGACGCCCACGGCGAAGCACGGCACGCACGCGAGCGGTCAGCTCGCGGGTGCTGAATGGCTTGGCGAGATAATCGTCGGCACCCAGTTCGAGCCCGACGATTCGATCGGTCTCGCCGCCTTTTGCGCTCACGAAGATGATAGGCACTTCGCTCTGCTGGCGAAGCTGACGGCAGAGATCGAGGCCGCTGGTCCCGGGCAGCATGACGTCGAGCAGCACAAGATCGACGGCCCCGACATCCAGCGCCAGCCACATTTCGGGAGCGGAAGCTGCAGGCCGGACTTGATAGCCATTTTGCTGAAGCGCGCGAGCCGTAAGCGTGCGCAAGGCGGGATCGTCCTCAACGATCAAAATTGTGGAGGCAGTCATTGGGAAATATACGCCGTTCGTTCGTAGTCTCTGGTGATGAAAGCCCGGAGGGCAAATGGTCAGGCGACCCGCCAGCTCCAGATAGGGACGACGCGCCGCCCTTCCAGTGCGCGCGTGAGCGCAGAAACATTTTCTTACAACATACCCGGCACGCGCCCGTGCTTCGCGACAACGAGATTTGGGCCTGTTGACAAGACAGACGGTCGGCAGCGGGAGAGCAGAGGTTGCGGAAAAATTCGATCGAGCTGCTTGATGGCTGAGACCACCCGCGCAGTTCAGCAATGTTTCCTTACGTTGGCGACACCTGAGTGCATTGTTCGGCCGGTATTTGCTCGAGCCATGGCGGCGTCCCCCGCCGGTTTCATGGTTTTCAAGGAGTTTCACTCGTGCGTTTTTCCAGCCTGACCCTTGGCGTGGTCGCAGTTGTCCTGGCTTCGCCCGCGGTGGCGAACGCTCCCGCGGTGCCGAGACAGCTCGCGAAGATGGATGCGGAAGCGTTCCGCTCCAAAGCCACGATCGACGATGACGATCTGGAGTTCGCAACAATTATCTCGACCCGTAACGGTTTTCGCAAAGAACGGCGCTTGAATGGCTCGACCTCGTTCGACAGCCATGTCGAAGCCCATGTCGACAAACGCACCGGCGAAACCCGGTTCGAGGTGCACCAGTCCCTGCGCTATTGGGGCTCGCAGCGTCTCTATGATACGGTCCACTTCGCGGATCGCGATGGCAACCTCGTGGCACAGCGGCTCGATCACGCGCGGCGCGGCGACGACACCATGTGCCCGAACAGCGACTTCAACGGCGATTGCGCGCTGACGATGAAGCTGGTCTTCTCGGTCGACGAGACCCAGCTCAGGGCCGCCATGACCCGCGCGGAAGGCTGGGATCTCAAATTCAAGGGGCGGCCGAATGGCCGAGACGACCTCCGGATCCGGATCGTTCCGGCCGAGATCGAAGGGCTATTGCTTGCCGTCGACGACTATCGCGCGACGTTGTCGGCTTAGGTCAGCGATTGATCGGCAAGCCGATCCCTCCACCGCACGGGCGTTCCGCCGAATAAGATTAACTCGGCAGCGCTTCCCGCGAAGTTATCACTTCGTGCGCACTTCGCGATTGCCCTCTGTCGATCTGCTTGGGGTGAGGAACGATTCGCCGACTGTCTTGAAGCTCGGGATCGGCGGAAGCGAGATTGTCGATCACATGGAACAGCAGTCGCCTGAGGGTCTCGACTTCGGTATCCGATAAATTTTGGGTGGCAAGCGCCTGGATTTCGGCGGTCCTCGGCATGAGCAGCTTTTCCAGACGCCTGGCATGCGGAGTCAGATGAACCAGTATTTCACGCCGGTCGCGGCGGTTGACGGCGCGGCGCACCAAACCCGCCCGTTCCAGCGCGCGGAGCGTAACCGCAGTCGTCGCATCGCGCATCGCGAGCCGGCGGCTGAGTTCGCGCTGACTGATCCCGTCGTCGCTCCAAAGTTGGCGGAGGAACGTCCATTGACCCGAGGATATGTCATATTCGCGGGTGTGCTGCTCGCGTAGCCGGGAAAAGGAGCGGAAGATCAGGCGAGCGAGATAGCCGAGGCTGTCATCGAAAGCCCAGTAATTCCCGGCAGGCAGCCGCTCGCTCATCATTTCCCTTCGACCGCTTCGTGGCGGACCGCACCTGCCACCGTGTCGACCAGTTCATCCAGCAGGGTCCGAAGGAGGGGATCGGCGAGCTTGCCGGTCGCGTCGAACGCGCGATGGGCGTGCGGCACGCTGAGCTGTTCGGGCACCACCCAGGCGTTCACGGTGGTCAGAATCTGGCGAAGCTGGGACAGGCCACGCAACCCTCCGAACGGGCTCGATGACGCCGACAGCAGCGCGAAAGGCTTGCGGCGAAAGGCGCCATAGGCCTGCGCCGCCTCGCCTTCCCCCGGACAGGAAATCCAGTCGAGCGCGTTCTTCAGCATCGCGGTGACCGAGCCATTATGCTCGGGGCTCGCGATGATCACGGCGTCATGGCGCCGGAACATCGCCTTGAGCGCCAACGCCTCGGGCACCTCGTCGATCGACAGCGCTTCGGCGCCGAACAGCGGCAGGCGATAGTCCGCCAGCGACAGGCGCGTCGCGGGCAGCCCGCGATCGCGCGCCGCCTGCACCGCGCAGCCGATCAGCTTCTCGTTGAGCGAGCCCGGGCGAATGCCCCCGGCGAGCAGCAAGAGTTCGGGCCGGCCCATCCTGCCCCCTCCCTGCGATCAGAAATCGAGCGACAATTGCAGGGTCACCGTCCGCGGCGATCCGACGAGCGCCATGTGGCTGTTGCCGCCGAATACCGGAGTATTGAATCCCTGGCTGGTGGTGACCTTGTTGGTGAGGTTGCGGCCCACCAGCGCGAGTTCCCATCGGCCGTCTTCGCGGCCCACCGCCAGCCGAGCGTCATATTTGGTGAAAGCGGGCTGCGAGTTGAGCGGACTCATGTCAGGCTGGAAGAAGGAACGCGACTGATAGTTCGCCGAGACATTGCCGAGCACATATAGGCTGCCGGACACCGGATATTTGGCCTCGATGAACGCATTACCCGTCCATTCGGGCGCGCGGACAAGGCGAACCCCCGCCAGATTATTGGTTCGCGGGTTACACGTCGCCGGTGCATTATAGAGGCAGGCGCCGCCCGGATAATCCTTGTAGTGGGCATCCAGATACCCAAAACTGCCGCCGACGCGCCAATGGTCGCCGAGGCCGATATTCGCGTCCATCTCGACCCCTTGGGCGATCGCCGACGCGGCGTTGCCGGTGATGAAGGCGGTGCCATTATATTCGGACACCTGCAGGTCGGCGAAATTGGTGCGGAACAGCGCGACGTTGAATTGCCCCTTGCCGCCCAGGAAGCGGAATTTCCCGCCGAGCTCCCATGACCTCGCCCGTTCGGAATCATATTGGAAGGTCGCGACGCCGCTTTGGATGTTGAAAAGGAGCAGCGCATCGTTCGACACGAAACCGCCGCCCTTGGTGCCCGTCGCATAGCTGAGGTACACATAGGCATCGCGCGAAAATTCGTACCGGATGCGCGCCGAATAATCCCACAGGCTCTCCTTGCGCGTTTCGGTCAGATCATAGGGCAGATAGGTCGGCGGAAAGACGCCGATATTGCTCGAGATCGCGTTGCCCACGCGGCGTTCCTTCGAATAGCGCAGGCTGCCGCTGAGCATGATCCGCTCGCTGACCGGCACCTCGACCGACACAAAGGGCGACCAGGATTCGCCGGTCTGGTTGAACTGACGGAGCGACAGGCCGTTGAGCGGGGCGGGAAATCCCGCGCTTGCTGCGTTGAAGGTCGACGCCTGCTGGATGTGCAAATCGGTGTCGATATAGGTCAGCCCGGCGATAAAGGCGCCATCGTCGCCGATCGGGTGCTGCGCGCGCACTTCCTGAAACAGCGAATTGGACTGTTCGGTGATGTCCGATTCCAAAAAGGTCAGCGGACCGTCATAGTCCATATTCACGCCGCCCTTCAGCTCCTGCCAGGCGGTAACCGACGTAAAGCGCCAGTCGCCGGCATCGAGGTTCATCGTCAGCTGCGCCATCGTCGTTTTGGTGTCGTCATATTCGGGATTGGTCCCCGCGGACGCGCGGCGGAACGACGGATATTCGGGGACGTTGGCACCCGAATTGCGCACCTTGTTGCAAAGGAAGCAGCTCGCATCGCCGATATAATTGAACACCAGCGCGCCGCCATCGACGCGGTTCGACGAATGCTCGACCTTGACCAGCGCCTCGAAATCGTCGCTCGGCTCCCACAGGATCTGGCCGCGCACCGCTTCATAGCGGGATCCGAATTCGTCGCGGCCGGTCAGCGTATTTTTCATATAGTCGCCGATCGCGCCGGCGCGTCCGGTCAGGCGGACACTGATCGTGTCCGATACGGGTCCCGACACCGCGCCGTCGAGGTTCCAGCCGCCTTGCTCGACCTCACCGCTCGCGCGGGCGAAGCCCTCGAACTCGCGCGTCGGGCGGCGCGTGACGACGCTGATCGCACCCGCGTTGGTATTCTTGCCGAACAGCGCGCCTTGCGGCCCGCGCACGATCTCGACGCGCTGGATATCGAGCAGCGGGTTTTGGAAGGCGCGCGAACGGCTGAGATAGACCCCGTCGATGAACAGCCCGACCGACTGCTCGAACGACAGATTGCCCGTCCCGGCGCCAAGGCCGCGCATCGTGATCGCGAAATTGCCATTGGTGCGGTCGATCTGGAGGTTGGGGACGCTATCGGCGACATCGTCGAACAACAGCGTGCCCTTTTCCTCGAGCTGTTTACCACCGACCACCGCGACCGATATCGGCACTTCCTGCAGCGTCTGCTCGCGGCGGGTCGCGGTGACGATGATCGTCTGGTCATCGCGCGCGCTGGCGCCGTCTGCCGCCGCCTCCTGCGCAAAGGCCGGTGTTCCGAGGGCGAGCGCCATCGCGCCGCCGCAAAGCAGTGTTTTCATTTTCATAGTCCCTCTCCCAAGGTGACGGTCAGGCGAGTTTCAGCGTCTCATATTGTGTGGCCGGACCCGGATATTCGGCGCCCTTGTCCTCGCCAACCTCGGCTTCGATCAGCTTGTTGGTCTTGGCATTCAGGCGTTCGATGAGCGATTTGTGGGCGTCCGGTCGCCAGGCGAGATTGTCGATCTCGTCGGGGTCGGCCGCCGTGTCATAGAGTTCGAGGTCGTTATGGGCGACGAGGTCGTCCCAGCGCTTCGGCATATGATGCTGCGCGGGCGCGAAATAGCGTGCGAATTTGTAGCGGCCGTCGTGGACGCCGCGGTGCAGGCGGCGCAACATCAGGTCGTTTTCGGGCAGCGGTTTCGTCTCGGCGACGCCGGACGGCACGTCGGGGGCGTTCCACCCGTAGCGCACGGCATAGTTGAAGAGGATCCCGGCCTCGTCACGTCTTGTCCGCGCGGTGGACGCAGCGATCGCCGCCGACAGGTCGTGACCGACGAGCTTCGGTTGCATGTCGCGCCGCGCGCCCTCGTCGACCCCCGCGAGCGACAGCATCGTCGGGACCAGGTCGACCGCGCTGCCCAGCGCATGCGTCGAACGCCCGCCGGGAAGGTCGGGGTGGACGACGATCAACGGGACACCGACATCCTCCTTGTAGATCGTACCGCCCTTCTGCCGCATCCCGTGCGCGCCCGCGCGTTCGCCATGATCGGACGTGAAGACGATGACCGTATTATCCAGCTGGCCCGTGGCGACGAGGGCGTCGAACACCGTCTGCATGTGGCGGTCGACGTCGCGGATGCAGTTGAAATAATAATTCTGGTTGCGGCGCCAGACGTCCTCGTCCGAATGCCGCATCCGGCCATAGAAGGCCCCCGAACTGGCGTTGATCGCGGCGTGGGCGCGCGGCTTGCGCGACAGGTCGTCGGCATGGAAGCTGCGCGGCAGCGGGAAGTTCCAGTCGCGACCATAGATCGGGTCGCCCGGCGCGGCGAGCAGCGGCGCGACAAGGTTCGGCCGTACTCGCGTCGCCTCCCCCTCGCCGCTCGGATCATAGAACATGATGTCGTGCGGATTGACGAAATTGACCGCCATGAACCAGGGCGCGTCGCCCTCATCATCGGCAAAGCTACGAAGCTGGCCGGCGGCCTCGGCGGCGGTCACCCCGTCGCTCATAAAGCCTTCCCACGACAGCCCCTCGCGCTCGCCGTTGAAATTATAGCCCGAAAAACCGAAGGGCTCGAGGACGTCGCTGGTGTTCGGGAATATCCCGCCGGCGACGCCGCGCAGGTTCAGCCCTTCGTTGATGTTCGAAAGGTGCCATTTGCCCTTGTAGGTCGTGCGATAACCGGCGCGGCGCAACATCGTCCCGATCGTCGGGATTTGCGGACTGAGCTCTGGGTGCGGGGGCGAGTTGGGGTTGGCATAGACGCCGCTATGCTGCGTGTGCAGCCCGGTATAGATGTTCGAGCGCGACGGGCCGCACGGCGTCGTGTTCACATGGAAGCGATCGAAGAGAATGCCGCGTTCGCGCAACCAGTCGTGCGCGGGCAGCGGCAGGCCGGCGGGAATGTCGGCGAGCGCCCGTTCCTGGTCGTTGACCACCAAGAGGATGTTCGGGCGGCCGCCGCGCCGCTTCGGGTCCGCCCGCACCGGCGCGGCGCGTTCGGCGGCGGCAGCCCCCGTCGCGCTTGCGCCCTGCACCGCCGCCAGGGCCGCAGCGCCTGCGGCGAGCAATGTCCGCCGGTCGATCTCTCCCATATCGCGCATCCCGCACCTCCCATAGCCGGTCGTGCCGAAGTTTCTTAGTATACTAAGATCATGGCAGGCGAAAAATATTTGTCAAGTTGCTTGCGCAAATTTTCACCGATTTCAAAAGACCGGGGTGTTGGGAGGCAAGCCGATCAGCGACCGTCCGAGCAGTTCGGTCGCGCCGTCGAAGTCGTAGACGACGTGGCTGGCCATCACATTGACGTCGCGTAGCGCGCGCTGGAGCGGGCTGCTGGTCATATGCGCGCTCGACCCCGCGCCTTCGACCAGCAGCCGGATCGCGTCGCGGCACAGATCCATCGCGAGCGCGACCTGTGCGCGGAGCGCGATGCGGTCCTCGTTGCTCACCAGCCCGTCTCCGGCCGCTTCGGTCAGTGCGACATTGCGCCGCCCGACCTCGCGCAGGATCATTTCGGCGGTCTGCGTCTTCGCCGCGGCTTCGCCGAGCCGCATATGCGCCGAAGCCTTTTCGTTCTGCTTGACGGTGGTGCCGAGCATGGTGCGAACCCCGATGCGTTCGCGGAAATGATCGACCGCCGACCGGGCGACGCCGACCGCGCCGATGGCCGCGGTGATCGCGAGGAAGGGCGTCATCGGCATCCGGTAAACCGGATTGTGCGCGTGGATCTTTGCGCCGGGCGCGCAGCCCATGCGCATTTCGCCCATGTCCATCACGCGATGTTCGGGGACGAAGACGTCTTCGCAGCGGATGTCGTTGCTGCCCGTGCCGATCATCCCGTCGACATGCCAGGTGTCGAGCACCTCGATCTCGTCCGCCGGCAACGCCAGGAAAAGCTGGCGCGGTGGGTTTTCGCCGGGAATCATGCCGGTCACCATCACCCAGTCGGCGTGCATGACGCCCGTACCCCATTTCCACCGGCCCGTCAGGCGATAGCCGCCGTCGACGGGCTGGGCGACGCCCGGCGGGTTGGTCGCGCCCGGTGCGATGACATAGGGAAAGGCGCCGCCGAAAGTCTCTTCCTGCAGCTTTTCGGGGAATTGCGCGAGCATCCAGTTATGCTCGACGCAAAAAGCGGTGACCCAGCCGGTCGAACCGCAGCCCTCGGCGATCGGCAGCATCGCGTCGATGAAACTGTCGATGTCGAACTCCAGCCCACCGTAGCGCCGCGGCACGAAGTGATAGAAGACGCCGGTCCGGCGGATCGCGTCCCAGACCGCATCGACGGGACGACGCAACTGCTCGCATTCGAGCGCGTGCGCCGCGACGAGCGGCTTGAGCGCGGTCGTGCGGCGCACCAGTTCCCCGGGCGTCAGTGCCGCGAGTTCCTCGCGCGACAGCCAGTCGCCGCCTTTCGGAATCCGGCGATCGGCGAAAGACTCGGCGGCGTCCTCCGCCCGGCGCGTTTGAACGGCGATATTCATGACATCCTTTCTCCCGGCAGCCGGAATCGGCTTATGCGGCCAGAGTAGACCGCTGAGAAATAATGTCAAGAAACTTAACTAAATTGACAAGACCTAGGCTGTAGGCCCCTCGGGCCCTTCGAGCGCTCCGGGCGGCACGCGCGGCGGATCGCCCCAGTCCATGCGCATCGCGTCGCGAAGGCCGTGATAGGCGGGCAGGCCGATCCGTTCGACGAGTTTGACTTCGAGATATTGCAAGGCCTTGGCGGCGGCGCGGCGGGTGTCGTTCGCCTGTTCGGCGAAACGGACGATCCGCGCGCGCCGGTCGGCGGGATCGGGGACGAGTTCGACGATGCCACGCGCCTCAAGCTCGCTGAGCATCAGGCTGATCGCCTGCCGTGTGACGCCGAGATTGCGGGCGATGCGCGTCGCGCGATGTTCGCCCGCCGATATGTTCGCGATCAACATCGACTGCGCGCGGCTGACATTGGGAATGCCGGCCTCCTTGAGCGCCGCCTGCAGCGCCTCGTCAAACCAGTAGACGGCGCTCAGCAGGTTCATCATCAGGAACGGGCTATCCATCGTCGTCTTCCTTTTGGCCGCGGGGCGGGCCTGTCATAAGGTCCGCCACGATCTCCGCGCAATCCGCAGCGGCATGGAGCCCGGTCCGGTCAGGGTCAACCGGCGTCCGTCATTTTGGCGAGATCGCGCGCGAAAGCCGAAAAGCCCGCAGTGAGGATGATCGCCGCGAGCGGCAGCGCGATGCCCGTCACCAGCGCAATCGAATAGCGCAGTGCGCCGTCGTCGCCGAACAGATGATCGGTGAGCAAAGCCATCAGCATCGGCCCGAAACCGAGCCCGACAAGGTTGACGACAAAGAAATAGAGCGCGGTGACGCGCGCGCGATATTCGTTCGGCGTGATGAACTGCAACGCCACCGTTCCGACGCCGTGCATCGTCAGCATCGGAAAGGCGAGCGCGAGCATGACGAAGGCAAGCGTCGCATCCGGCATCAGCGTCGCCGCGAGCAAGGGCGGCCCGCCAAGCAGGATCGACAGCCGCATCACGCGCAGATGCGCATCGGCGACCCCTTTTGCGAACAGCCGGTCGGCGAGCGTCCCACCCGCCACCAGCCCCGCCGCGCCGCCTGTTGCCATGATGATACCAAACCACAGGCCGGCTTGCGCCACGTCCATGCCATAGGTGCGGGCGAAGAAGGTCGGCACCCATGCGATCACACCGTACATGACGAGCCCGATCAGCGACATGCCCGCAAACAGCGCCCCGAGCGCGGCACGATGTGCCTTCAGATGCGCGAGGAAGCCGGGCGCCGCGGCACCCTGCGATCCGGCCTGCACCAGCCCCCGCCGCAGCGGCTCGCGGATCGTCAGGAGCAGCAGACAGATCAGCAGTCCCGGCGCCGCGACCCACATGAAGATCGTCCGCCACGCCTCGACCGGGCCGAACAGCGGCAGCTCTATCATCGGCTCCGCGAGCACCGCCTGGACGACAAAGGCGCCGAGGATCATCGCGACTCCCGAGCCGAGCGGCACACCAATCGAATAGACGGCCATCGCGCGAGCGAGCCGGTCGCGCGGGAAGGTGTCGCTGAGCATCGAATAGGCGGCGGGCGAAAGCGCCGCTTCGCCGACCCCGACCCCCATGCGCGTGAGGAACAAGGTCGCATAGCTTCCGGCGAAGCCGCACGCTGCGGTCATAACGCTCCACAGCGCCACGCCCGACACAATCAGGTTCCGGCGGTTCCACCGGTCGGCGATCCACGCGATCGGAAGGCCTAGCACGGTATAGAAGAGCGCGAAGGCGAGCCCGATGAGCAGGCTGACTTCGGTATCCGAAATGTTCAGTGCGGCACGGATCGGCGCGACGAGCAGGCTGAGGATCATCCGGTCGACGAAGGACAGCGTATAGGCGAGCAGCAGGACGCCGACGACGTACCAGCTATAGGCGGGGCGCGGCCAGCCCGGCTCTGCATCCGCTTCCCCGCCCAGTTCGCCTTGCGGCGCGCCTGTCGCGATCTTCGTCGCCATCGATCCTGTCCTCCCGATCGCCGCTCGCTCTTGCACCGCAAGCCGGCCTGTTATATAGAAACAGTTACTTAGTAAACTAAGTAAATTGCCGACCGAGTCAAGCATGATCGGGACGCACGAAAAAACAACGTGTTGGGAGACGCGATATGACAAATTTCGGAAGGAAGCAGTCCATCCTCTTCTTGGCCGGCGCGGCGATCGCCGCGCTGCCCGCGGCCGCCGCGGCGCAGGACGCCACCGATGACACGAGCGGCGACATCATCGTCACCGCGCAGCGACAGGAACAGCGGCTTCAGGACGTCCCGGTCTCGGTCACCGCGTTCGGCGCCGAGCAGCTTCGCGACAACAGCATCGAAACGGTGCAGGACATCGCGATCCGCACTCCGGGCCTTGCGGTCAGCGCGGTCGACCCGATCAACACCAACTTCGCGATGCGCGGCATCGGCAGCGCGCCGGGCATCAGCCAGAACGCCGGCGGCGATCCCTCGGTCGTCGTCTTCATCGACGGCGTCTATGCGGGACGCGGCGGCACCCCCGACCTCGACGCGCTCGACCTCGAACGCGTCGAGGTGCTGCGCGGACCGCAGGGCACCTTGTTCGGCAAGAATGCGATCGGCGGCCTGGTCCAGTTCATCAGCCGCAAGCCGACCGATGAGGAAAGCTTCTTTTTCGAGGGCACCTACGGCAATTACGACCGCGTCGGCGTGATCGCGCGCGGCAATATGGCGCTGACCGATAAGGTGTATCTGTCGGCAGGGCTGTCGCACAAGCAGCGCGACGGCTTCGAATATAATGAGACGACGGGCAATGACGTCAACGACCTCAACCTGACGACGGGCCGCGTTGCGCTGCGTTTCGTGCCCACCGACACGCTCGACATCATCCTGCGCGCCGACATCGCGCGTCAGGACCAGAAGGGCAATCCACGCCACAATAATTGCGACACCAGCTTTCAGGGCGGCATCCACTGCGTCGGCATCAACCCCGATCCACGCGTCGTGAACGCCTATATCGACGGCGAGGTCAAACGGACGATCCAGACCTATTCGGCCGAAGCTAACCTCGACCTGCCGTTCGGGACGCTGACCTCGCTCACTGCGCTCCGCAAGGTGAAGTTCAATTTCGTCACCCCCTTCTTCAGCAACCCGGTCAACCCGCCGGCGCAGATCGAATCGACGAGTTTCGGCGAGGAGGACAACAGCCAGTTCAGCCAGGAACTGCGCCTGTCCTTCGACGCTTGGGGCGGACGCCTGAAGGGCCAGACGGGCGTCTATTTCCTGAAGGAGAATAACGACCGCGTCGAAGGGCAGATTCAGGATTTCCCGAGCCCCGCCAATTCGGGGATCGGCATCTATCCGCAGTCGGTCAATGCGCGCAGCGTCGCGATTTTCGGGCAGGTCGATGTCGAGATCGTCCCCTCGCTGACCGCAACGGTCGGCGCGCGCATGACATGGGAGCGCAAGAGCGGCCGTTTCGCGGGCTTCAAGGCCGACAGTGGACCCGGCCTGCCGCCGCCGCTCGGATCGCTCGCCGGCTATGACGTGACCGGCAAGAAGAGCTGGAAAGCTTTCACGCCGCGTTTCGCGCTCAACTGGAAGGCGACCGACGACGTGCTGCTCTATGCCTCGGTCGCGCGCGGCTACAAGAGCGGCGGCTTTCAGGGGTTGTCGGGCACCGCCGCGGGCGCCTCGACTCCTTATGATCCCGAATTCGCCTGGGGCTATGAGGTCGGCGCAAAGACCGATTGGCTCGACCGGCGCCTGCGGCTCAACGTCGCGGCGTTCCGTACCGACTATTCGGACCTCCAGGTCTCGCAGCTCGTCCCGCTGTGCTGCGTCGTCGTCAGCAACGCGGCGAAGGCGCGGATCAAGGGGATCGAGGTCGAAGCCGTCGCGCGGCCGTTCGAGGGATTCCAAATCGACGGCAGCTATGCGTATCTCGATGCGAAGTTCACCGAATATACGATTCCGGGTCTGAACTATACCGGCAACCAGCTGCCGCGCTCGCCGAAGAACAAGTTCAACATCGGCGGCCAGTTCGAAACCCCGGTCGGCGACCTGTCGGCGAAGCTGCGCGTCGATTACAGCTGGGTCGACGACGCGTTTTTCGAGGCATCGAACATTCCGCAGCAGCTCTGGCCTTCGCACGATAATCTGGATGCGCGCCTTTCGCTTTCGGGGCCGGGCGATCGCTGGGAAGTCTCGCTGTGGGGCAAGAATCTGACCGACGAGCTGACGCCGACTTACGTCACCTATTTCGGCCCCTTCCGCCAGATTCTGACGCCTTACGCGCCGCCGCGCACCTATGGCGTAACGGTCGCATTCAAGATCTGACCCGCGGGCGCGGCGGCACCCCTTTCNCGCCGCGCCCGCTCGCCTGCACTAGAGAGAGGATGACCGATGGAAGAACCCCGTTTCCGCTACCTCTGTTCGTACAGAGCCAGCTTCACCGAGCCGCAGCAGATGATCGGCAAGGCGCATTTCGGGCGCCGGATGATCGCCGCGCTGACCGGCGGCGAAGTCGAGGGCGAGCGGCTGCACGGCCGCGTGATGCCAAGCGGCGGCGACTGGGCGACGATCGACGACAATGACACGCTGCGGCTCGACGCGCGCATCACGATGGAAACGCACGATGGCGCCTTGATCTATGTCTCCTATCGCGGCGTGCTGCGCCCGCTTTCGGCCGCGCACAAACATGCGCGGAACGGCGGCCCGCGGACGCCGGAGGAAAAGGCCGAAGTCTATTTCCGCACCACCCCGATGTTCGAGACCGGGGACGAGCGCTATCTATGGCTCAACGACATCGTCGCCGTCGGGCTCGGCGCCAGCATCGGCGGCGCGGTACGCTACGATGTGTTCGAGCTGCTTTAAGAGGGTCCGATCGCCGGCGAACCGGACTTCCGGGAGCGCATAGCGGACATCGGAATCGCTCGCAGGAAAACGCAGGCCGCCGCTCTCGGTGTACCCAATCGGTTGGCGACCATGGCTCGCCTTCCTCTGGAATCAGGCTTCTATGACCTGGATCCTGCGGCGGAGCAAAAAGAGCCCGCCAGCAAGCATCGCCGTCGGGACAAGCATCAGCGTGAACGCGGTGCGCCCGTCGAGATGCGCGAAGATGGCGCCGGTAATGACCGATCCGGTCGTCCCGCCGAGCGCCGAGAAGACGACGACGAGCCCCATCAGCGACGGGTGCTGGCGATTGGGCATGGCGCTCAGCATCACCGAGATGATCGTTGGATAGACCGGCGCCAGCGCGATGCCGATCAGCGGAAAGAGGAAGGCCGCGATCGGCGCGTCGCCCCACCTATGGATCGCCCCGGGAGCGAGGCCGTCGGCAAGCGGCAGCACGAGGATGATCAGCGCCGCAAGCGATGCGAGGCAGACGTTCAGTACCGGATACCAGTCGAAGCGCGCCATCACCGCGCCCGCGCCGAAGCGTCCGATCGCCAGGCACGCGGCGAACAGGCTCGCCGCCTGCACGCTCATCTGCGCGGGCAGATGCAGCACCTCGTTGTTGAAGGTCGGGAGCCAGCTCTGGATTCCCTGCTCGATCAGCACGAACAGAAAGGCGCAGGCGACGAAGACCAGCACCAGCGGCAGCGCCGCGAGCTTGAGCATCGCGACGAACGGTGGCCCCTCGCTTGCGGCCGCTTCTTCGCCCTCGTGCGTGCGATGTTCGTCGACCCGCGCTGTGAGTAACAGCGCGAGCGCCAGTGCCGTAATCGCGCCGAGCACCCAATAGGCGTTCAGCCAGCGGAGGCCGGTCGGATCGATGAAGGCGCTGAACACCCAATAGGAGGAGAGAACGCCGACCATGAACATGCCTTCGATCAGGCTGGTCAGGCTGGCGTGCTTTCGCGGGCTGTCGGTGACGAGGCCGATCATCGAGTAGACGACGACCTTGGCAACCGCAAAGGCCGCGCCGACCATCGCGAAGTGGAGCTGCGCGGCGCCGAAGCTGCCGACCAGCGGCATGACGATACAGCCGGCGATCGCGAGGATGAGCGCGCCGATCAGCGCGTTGCGAAGGCCAAGACGCGGCAGATAGCTCGCGGTCACGAACGACACGACCGCGATCGTGATGTCCTTGAACCCCTCTAGCGTGCTCGCCTGCGGCTTGGTGACATCGAAACTGGAAATCGACTGAAGGATCACGGTCCCGACGCTGTTGAGCAGCATCGCAAAGGCGACGTAAGTCAGGATCAGTGCTGCGATCAGTCGAGTGCGCGCCATCAGCCGTCCTTAGCAGAAAAAAGGGGGGTGGCCGCGAAGAGGCCGCGGCCACCCAGGGAGGGATGATCCTTTTAGAATTTATACGCGGCGCTGAAGCGGAACGACCGGCCGAGGATCGGGCGCGCGTTGACGACTTCGCCCCCCGCCTGCCCCAGGGTGCGCGGATCGCCTTCGGTCAGCCCGACCTTGTCGGTCAGATTGTCGGCGGTCACGGCGAACTGCAACGCCTCGTTGACGTCGACCGTCACCCCCGCATCGATCTTGAAATAATGCGGCAGCGACTGGGTGTTCGCGGTGTCGGAGAAGCGGTCGCCGACATAGCTGAAGGTCGAATAGAGCGAGACCTTGCTATTGTCGCCGAACTCGATGTCGTACGACGGCGTCACGCGCCACTGCCACTTCGGCTGGCGTTGCACGCGATTGCCGCTGAGGTCGATCGTCCCGCCGCCCGCGAAGAAATCGCGGTATTTCGCATCGAGCCAGGTGCCCGAGAAGGCGATGGCGAAATTGTCGATCGGACGGATCTGCCCTTCGAGTTCGATCCCGGTGCTGCGCGCGCCGCCGATGTCGGCAACCGGCGCGCCATTCTGGATCACCGTCGTCACCAGCCCCTTGAACTTGGTATGGAACAGCGTGGCATAGAGCGACACGAGGTCGGTGCGGACCTTTACCCCGCCCTCGAAATTATCGACGCGCGGCGACACGAAAATCCCGTCGCGCAGATTGTCGAAGAAGGGGTTCGTGTTGCCGCGGTTGTAGCGGGCATAGACGCCGACCGACGACGAGACGTCATAGTTGAGTCCCGCGGTCCACGACCAGGCGCCCTTCTTGTACGCGATGTTGCGGAAGGTGCCGTTGAGCACCGCCGTGCCGTTGTTATACAGCGTATTGGGGTTGTTATCGGTGTCGACCGAGCTGTTGTTCTCGATCGTGCCCGTCGCCTTGTAATTCTGGTAGCGCAGCCCGGCGTCGAAGCGCAGTTCGGGCGTGATCTGGAATTCGTCGACCGCATAAAAGGCATATTCGCGGCCGTCATAGGCGGCGTTGACGTTGAAGAACGACCCTTGGGTAAAGCCGTTGCTCGACGCGACCTGGCCGTTGGCGAGCGTCAGGTTGAGCAGACGGCCGTGATTTTCGGCGGTCAGCAGGTGGACGTTGCCGAGGTTCCACTGATCGTCCGACGAGAAGTCCGAATAATAGGCGCCAACGGTGAACTTGTTGTTGCCGCTTTCCCATTCGACCGCGAGGTCGTTGGTGAAATCCTCGATCTGCTTGCGCACGATCCACGTGCCTGCGCGGATCACCTGCTGCGTGCCGGCGACCGCCTGCCCGCCGTTGACATAGGTCAGGCTGCCCACCGTGCTGCCGAGCGAGGCGGCATAGGCGTTCGCCGTCGTCGCGGTGCTGGCGGGGACGAGGCCGGTCGTGTCGGCATCGCCCTTCAGATAGCTCGCGCGGTAGCGCAGCTGGAAACCCTCACCGATCTCGTAATCGAAATTGGTGCCGAGGTTGATCAGCTTTGCGCCGCGGCCGTCGGCAAGGTCTGCGCGCGTCCCGTCGGGAAGCGTGCTGAGCCGCGTTTCGGGACCCGCGAGCACCCCGGTGCCGGGATCGATATTGCCGAATTGGCGCACCTTGTTGCCGTCGCGGATCACCGGGATCGGCAGCAGCCATTGGCCGCGATCATTGAGGTAGCGCGCGAAGACGAGGATCGAACCCTTGTCGAGATCGTGGCGGATATTGCCGGTGATCTGGCCGCCCTTTTCGGCGGTGAAGCCCGGGCTGCGAATACCCTCGCCACTCGAATAATAGCCGCCGACCATGAAGCTGGTATTTTCGCCGAGCGGTCCCGACAGCAGCATGTCGCCGCGCAGGTCGCCATAGTCGGTGATGCTCGCCTTCACGAGCCCCTCGAAATCGCGCCCGCCTTCCTTCTGGACGAAGTTGACGGTGAGGCCGGGCTGGCCGCTGCCGAACAGCGCGCCGGTGCCGCCGCGAACCGCCTCGACGCGCTCGATCGTCTCGTCGATGCGGATCAGCTGGGTGTTTTCGAGGAACGACAAGGTCGGGGGCGAGAAGAAGGGAACGCCCTGCACCATCAGCGTGACGAATTCGGCGTCGCCACCCGACGGATAGCCGCGCACGAAGATGTTGGCGCCATTCTGGCCGCCCGAGCTTTCGGCCGACACGCCGGGGATGACCTTGAACAGGTCGGCGGTGCTGTTCGGCGCGGCGCGATCGATCGCGTCCGAATTGATGCTGGTGATCGCGAACGCCGCATCCTGGCGATTGACCCCGCCGCCGGCGGTGCCGGTGACGATGATCTCTTCATTGGCCGCAGCCGCGTCGTCGGGTTGAGGCGCTTCCTGGGCGAAAGCCGTGGCCGGCAGCGCGATCAGCGCAATCGACGATAGCAAATAGGTTCGTTTCAACATGGCATATCCTCCACTTTACCTGTTCTGATTGAAAGGCGTCCGCGCGCCGCCGCTTCCTGTTCTGCTGACAGGATCCGGCCGGGCGTCAGATCGCCTATGGCGGTGACGTTGATCTCGGCATCGGGCAGCGCCTCTTCCGACCCGATGCCAATGGCCACCATGCCCGCCGCATGGATGGCCGAAATTCCCGCTTGGGCGTCTTCGATCCCGACGCATTGGTTCGCGGCGAGGCCCATGCCGTCGGCGCAGGCCAGAAAGATGTCGGGCGCCGGCTTGCCGTGCGCGACCGCACCCGCGTCGGCGATGAAATCGAACTGGTCGGCAATACCAAGCAGTCGCACGACGTCACCGGCGTTGCGGCTCGCCGACGCAAGGCCGATTTTCAGCCCGGCGCCGCGCAGCTCGGCGAGCAGGCCGGTGACGCCCGCGAAAAGATTCGCGGGCGAATAATCGGCCAGCCGCGCACGATAGAGCGCATTCTTTTCCGCCAGCATCGCGTCGAACACCCCGGCGTCGACCGCGGCGCCGGCTTGATCAAGGATCAGCCGCAGCGACCCCGCGCGGTCGACCCCCTTCAATCGCTCGTTCACCGCGCGATCGAAAGCAAAGCCATATGTGTCGGCGAGCGCTTGCCACGCCTGATAATGATCCTCGGCGGTGTCGGTCAGCACGCCATCGAGGTCGAAGATCGCACCTTTCACCGTCGGCCGCGCCAGCGTCGAGGGGGCCGCGCCGACGCGCAGCGGGCGCCCGTGATCGAGAATGTCGAGCGGCGCCCCCGACAACAGACGATAGGTGCAGCCCACAGCGTCGACCGCAAGCTCGATCACGCTGCCGCGCCATTGCAGGCGGAAGCGGTATCCTTTCCAGGCCGACGGAAGCGTTGGCGCAAAAGCCGGCACCGGTCCGTCGAGCCGCAATCCGCCCCATCCCTGCGCCAAGACCAGCCAACTTCCCGCCAGCGCGGCCATATGGAGGCCGTGCGAGGTGTTGCCGTGGCGATCCTCGAGATCGACGAACGCGCATTCGCGCATGAAATCGAGCGCCGCCGCCTCTTCACCGAGCCGTGCCGCGCTGATCGCGAAAGACACCGACGAGAGCGTCGAATCATGCGTCGTGACGCGGCCATAATAGTCGAGGTTGCGCCGCTGCCGCGACACCGGCATCGACAGGAGGTCCATCGCCATCGCCTGGACGACATTGCCCTGCTTCGCCACCTGATGCCGGAACAGGATCATCGGATGATATCGCATCAGCAGCGGTCCGTCGTGACCGCGCGTTTTCAGCCCGGGCAATTCGGGGCGCCCCAGAAAGGCGTCGTCCTGCGGATTGATCCCGAGCATCGCGTCGACCGGCAGCCACATCGCGTCCGCCGCCTTGCGCCACGTCGCGATCTCGTCGTCGTCGAGACCGATCGCGCCCGCCAGCGCCGCGAGATCGTTCCGCGCACGCAGCCAGTCCGCCGTTTCGGCGGCATAGCCGAGGTGCCGGCGCGCGATCGCGTTGGTGTAGAAATCATTGTCGACGAGCGCCGAATATTCGTCGGGCCCGGTCACGCCATGGATGCAGAAGGCGCCGCCGCGCCGCGCATCGAACGCGCCGATCTCGATCCACATGCGCGCGGTTTCGAACAGCATTTCGGCCGCGCGCGCGCGAAATTCCTCATCGCCCGTCGCCGCGACATAGAGCGCGAGCGCATAGGCGATGTCGCCATTGATATGATATTGCGCCGATCCCGTCGGATAGTGCGACGAACATTCGTCACCCGCGATCGTCCGCCACGGATAGAGCGCGCCGCGCGCATGGCCGAGCGCCTTTGCATGCGCCCGCGCGCGGTCGAGCTTGCCGATGCGATAGGCGAGCAAGGTCCGCGCCTTGCCCGGCGCCTGCAGCGCGAGCACCGGCAGCATGAAGGTTTCGGCGTCCCAAAAATAATGGCCCTCATAGCCCTCGCCGGTCAGCCCCTTGGCGCCGATGCTATGGCCCGGATCGCGGCTCGCCGACTGATGGAGCTGGAACAGGTCGAACCGCAGCGCCGCGGTCATCGCCTCGTCGCCGTCGATCGCCAACGCAGCGCCGTCCCACAGCACGCGAACAGCATCGCGCTGCGCTTTGGCGATCGTGTCGAAATCGGCCTCCGTGCTGTCCAACGCGGCCAGATCGACCGAGCGGCCGCGCGCCGAAGCGAGCGCAACCACCCGGTCGATGGTCAGGGTGCCGCCGGCGACCAGCGCGCCGCGCACTTCATGCCCCATATCGACCGCCGCAACGTCGGCGGCGGGACAGGCGACATGCTGGCGATAGGCGAGCTCGACGGCATCCTGCGCGAACCGCGTGACCGAGGGCGGGTCGCCCGGCAGCGAAGGCATAGTGCGCCAAGCCGGCCGCAGCCGCGCCGAAATGCGCGGGTCGTCGGCTTCGGCGCCGCCCGTTCCCGCGCTTTCGATACCGTAGGTCAGCGACAGTTCGAACGCGCCGCCGAAATCGAGCGGCCGGATGCGGATGCGCGAGGCGACGGCGGCGGCGCCGGCGAGCGGGACGATGCGATCGGCCGCGATTTCGAGGGTTCGGCCATTTTCAAGGCGCCAGCGCGACGCGCGGCGCAGCTGGCCCGAAGCGAAATCAAGCGCGCTTTCGGTGTCGACGAGTTCGGCCGTACCGAAATCGACCGGCGCGCCATCGATATGGAGGCGCAGCAGCACCGGGCTGGGGCATGCGATCCGCGTATCGGTCGCGGTCGCGTAACCGGGAAAGCTTTCATGATAGGCGATCGGCCGGCGGACATAGGCGTCCGGAAGATAGGCGCAGGGCATCGCCGCGCATTCGTCGATCACCCCTTCGACGCCGACCAGCCCGTTGGCGAGCGCGAAGAGCGCATGCGCCTGCGCACCGGTCGCCGACGCACCGCGCCGGACGAGCCGCATCGCTTCGGGGGAATGTTCGATAGTCGCCACGCCGTCCTCACCCATGGCGAAGACTCCTCGGCCCTCGCTCTCGATCGTTGGTTTCCCTCAAAATGGTATCGATGTCAAGATATCGATACCATTTTGAGGGAAACCGACGGCGTATCGCAATGGAAGCGCGGTTATCCTAGCTTTCGCGGATGATCAGCGCGACGGGCATCGCGCGCGACGCAACGGCCTTCCCGGCCACTTTGTCGAGAACCTTTTGCGCCAGCAATTCGCCCCCGACGCCCCAGTCCTGTCGGATGCTCGTGAGGCGCGGCGAAAAAAGAGCCGCGCCCGGCGAATCGTCGAATCCGACGACCGACACATCGCCGGGAACCGCATGGCCCCGCGCCTGCAACGCCTCGATCGCGCCCATCGCAATCGCGTCGCTGCTTGCAAAGATGCCATCGAAATCGAGGCTTTGCCCATCGAGCAGCGGCGCCACCGCCTCGCGGCCGGCCGTGAGCGTGAAGGCGCAGGGAATATTGCCGGCGATGATCGCGTCCGAACCCGCGAGCCCCGCTTCGAACCCTCTCAGCCGATCCTCGGCCTCGCCATGTTCGGCATCGCCGAGGAACAGGAGGCGGCGGCATCCGCGGCCAAGCAGATATTCGGCCGCCAGGCGCCCGCCCTCGCGATTGTCGCTGCCGACGACGATCCGTTCGGGCGGGCCATGTTCGGCGCCCCAGACCACATAGGGCAGCCCGGTCGCCTCGATGACGGCCGCGGCGTCGTCATGCACCCCCTGCCCGAGCAGGATCACGCCGTCGGCCGACGGCGGCGCTTCCGAAAACAGGTCGATGGTGGTGAGCACCATATTCTGCCCCGCCGCGGTCAGTTCCTGGAGGATGCCGCCGAGCAGCAACAACGGATAGGGCTCGCTCATCAGTCGCTCGTGCGACGGCGTCATTTCGATCACGACCGCGATCGTCCGCGTGCGCTGTTGCCGCAGGTTGCGCGCCGACACATTGAGCCGGTACCCCATGCGCTCGGCCGTCTCGCGGATCAGCGTGCGCGTGCTGTCTTTGACCGTCGAATGGTTCGACAGCGCGCGCGAAACGGTGATTTTCGCGACACCCAGTTCGCGAGCCACATCCGCCATCGTCGGCCGCGCGCCGTCGTTGGGCTTTCCTTTACTCACCCGCAGCATCGCATGGTGACGGATGGCGAGAATCGATGCGCTGAGCCATAGCGCACCCCTAACGCCCGACGGCCGGCTTTCACAAGCCGCTTCGCAGTCGGGGGCATCTGTGTCGGGTCGCCATCCCGGCTGTGCATCCATGACGGTTGACGCTCCCCGCAGCTGGCGCCAAGCCTCCGCAAGTGACGATCACCTTCTCTCTCAAGGAAGCGCGCCGGATCGCGCTCGCCGCGCAGGGTTTCGGCGTCCGTCGCCCCGAACAGCCGACGGCCCTCCATTTGCGCAAATCGCTGGGCCGCCTGGGGCTCTTCCAGATCGATAGCGTCAACGTTCTGGCGCGCGCGCACTATCTTCCCGCCTTCTCGCGGCTCGGCGGCTATGATCGGACTTTGCTCGAGCGCGATGCCTGGGGCCCGACCCGCGAGCGGCGCCTGTTCGAATATTGGGCGCATGAGGCCTCGCTGCTTCCGCTCGACCTTCATCCGCTGCTGCGTTGGCGGATGGCGCGCGCCGAGCGGGGCGAGATCGGCTATCAGGCCTTGAAGCGTTTTGCGACCGAGCACCGCCCCGAAGCACGGGCCGTGCTCGACCGGATCACCGCCGAAGGGCCGCTGGCGGCCGCCGATTTCGAGAATGGGTCGAGCAAAAGTGGCTGGTGGGAATGGAGCCACACCAAGCACGCCCTAGAATTTCTGTTCTGGTCGGGCAGCATCACCACCGCGACGCGCCGCGGCAGCTTTGCGCGGGTCTATGACCTGCCCGAGCGCGTGTTGCCCAAAGCGGTTCTCGACCTGCCCACCCCCGATGCCGCAGGCGCGCAGCGCGCATTGATCGAACGGAGCGCCCGCGCGCTCGGCGTCGCGACCGCTTCGGATTTGCGCGACTATTATCGCCTGAAGCCCGACGAAGCCGATCATGCGATCGCTGCCGAGGCTGAGGAGGGCGTCCTGATCCCCACGCGGATCGAAGGCTGGAGCCAGAAGGTCTGGCTACACCGCGACGCCCGCCTTCCCCGCCGCGTGAGCGGCGCAGCGCTGCTCGCCCCGTTCGACCCGCTGATCTGGGAGCGCAGCCGCACCGAGCGCCTGTTCGGCTTCCGCTACCGCATCGAAATCTATGTTCCGCAGGACAAGCGCACCCACGGCTATTACGTCCTGCCCTTCCTGATGGACGACGCGCTGGTGGCGCGCGTCGATCTCAAGGCCGACCGCCAGGCCGGCGTCCTGCTTGCGCACCGCATCACCCTCGAACCGGGCGCTCCCGCCGAAACCCTCGAGCGTCTCGCGATCGAACTCGACCGGATGGCGGCATGGCTTGGCCTGGACGGCGTCCGGATAGGCATGACGGTCGCATCATCCTGAGCAGGAGGGCGGCCGCACCCGCGGGTTCACTTCCGCATCATTAGTGATTAGGCCGATAATCCGTCACACGCCGATTTCGCAGAGGAGGACGTCTTGCGGCAGCTCGCCAGATTCGATCTCAACCTGCTGCGGATATTCGACGCGATCTTCGTCAAGGGCGGCGTGTCGGCGGCGGCGCGCCACCTGAACCTGTCGCAGCCGGCGATCAGCCATGCGCTGACGCGGTTACGAGCGCAGTTCGACGACCCGCTGTTCGTGCGGCAAGGCAATGGGCTGGTCCCCACCCCGGCAGCGCGCGCGATCGCGGGGCCGGTGCGCGAGGCGTTGCGCGGGCTCGACGCCGCGCTCGATGCCGCCGCGTCGTTCGACCCCGCCGAGGCGACGCGCGAGTTCCGCATCGGGGTGCGCCTGTCGGGCGAGATGCCGCGCTTCTCCTCGCTCGTCGCGCGCGTGCGGCGCGAAGCCCCGCATGTCGCACTCGCGAGCGTGACCTTCCGCCGCCGCGACCTCGTGATGATGCTCGCGAGCGGCGATCTCGACCTCGCGCTCGACGTCGCGCTACCCGCCGACGACCGGCTCCAGCGCCATTATCTCGGGACCGAGCCCATCGTTGTCGTCGCGCGCAAGGGGCATCCGCGCGTCGACGGTGCGATCGACCTCGATACCTATCTCGCGCTCGAACATATCATCGCGACCTCGCGGCCCTACGGCCCGGGGATCGAGGACATCGCGCTCGGCCGCATGGGCCTCGCCCGGCGCGTCGCGGTGCGCTGCCAGCACGCGATCACCGCGTGGCAGATCGTCGCCACATCCGACATGCTGTTTTCGCTGCCGCGCTCGCACGCCGAAGTGCTGGGCGCGATGTGGCCGATGCAGCTCGTCGATCTGCCGCTGCCGGTCGAGCAAGGCGGAAGTTATCTTTACTGGCATCAGGCGGCGCAGGTCGATCCGGGGCTTGGCTGGCTGCGTATAATCATCGCCGACGAGCTCGCGCAGCCCGCATAGTCATTCGTCTTGCGAATATCCCATATTCGATCCTATCATTTTCCTTGATGACATGGCGCGGCTAGACTGCGGGCGAAACCCAGCGGAGGATTGCCATGACCGAGATCGAACTCGAAGCCGAACTCAACGACCTCAGGATGTCGAAGGAAGCGCAGCCGCTGTTCGACGCGGTCAAGCGCCATATCGCCGAGAATGTCGATCCGATCACCGAGGAATTCTTCCGCCTCGGCGAAGGCCGCGCCGATCGCTGGAGCTGGGCGCCGGGCCAGCTCGAACTGCTCGAAGGCGCGAAGGACAAGGCGAAGGCCGCGGGCCTGTGGAACTTCTTCCTCCCGCACGGCGACACCGGCACCCCGCTCAGCAACCTCGACTATGCCTATATCGCCGCCGAACTCGGCAAGTCGCCGCTCGCATCGGAATCATTGAACTGCTCGGCACCCGACACGGGCAATATGGAAGTGCTCGAAATGGTCGGCACGCCCGAGCAGAAGGAGCGCTGGCTGAAACCGCTTTTGAATGGCGAAATCCGTTCGGCCTATGTGATGACCGAGCCCGACGTTGCCTCATCCGACGCGAGCAACCTCGAAACGAGCGCGGTGCTCGACGGCGATGAATGGGTCATCAACGGCGAGAAATATTTCATCAGCGGTGCCGGCGATCCGCGCTGCAAGATATTGATCTGCATGGTGAACACCAACCCCGAAGCGGCGCGGAAGGCGCAGCATTCGCAGATTCTCGTGCCGATGGACACGCCCGGCGTACAGGTGCTCGGCCCGATGCACGTCTTCGGTGCCGACCACGCGCCGCAGGGGCATATGCACATGCGCTTCGACAATGTCCGCGTGCCCAAGGACAATATCCTGCTCGGCGAGGGCCGCGGGTTCGAGATCTCGCAGATGCGCCTCGGGCCGGGTCGTATCCATCACTGCATGCGCACGATCGGCAAGGCCGAACGCGCGCTCGATCTGATGGTCAAGCGCGGCAATTCACGCACCGCCTTTGGCCGCCAGATCTCGCAGCTCGGCAAGAATCTGGAAGTGATCGCGCGCGCGCGGATCGAGATCGAGGCGATGCGCCTGATCGTGCTCAAGGCGGCGAAGGCGATGGACCTGCTTGGCAACCGCGAAGCGCGCGTCTGGGTGAGCATGGCGAAGGCGATGGTGCCCGAACGGACGTGCCAGATCATCGATCAGGCGATCCAGATCCACGGCGCGACCGGCATCTCGCAATGGACCCCGCTCGCCGATCTTTACGCCGATGTGCGCCACCTGCGCTTCGCCGACGGTCCTGACGAGGTTCATTATATGGTGGTCGGCCGCGAGGAACTGGGGCGGCACTGACGAACGGACATTCGCCGGACGCCTGCCGATGTCATGCATCGGCAGGCGTTTCCATGCTCATGTCAATCGCGTGAGATGCTCGACGAGCAAGGGCTGGAGTCGGCGAATCTCTTCGCGGTGCACCGCGGACAGATCGGACAATATTCCGGTTGCGTGCGCCGTGAGCCTGAGCAGCGCGCGCCGCCGATCCGACGGCGCGGCCTCGCGCCGAACCAGCCCGAGCGTTTCGAGCCGATCGATCAGTCCCGACGCCGTATGCGGCTTCACGATCAGGCGCTGCGCCACATATCCCACCGTCGTATCATCGGGATCGGCCGCGCGGATCGCCAGCAACGCCTGATGCTGTTGCGGCGTCAGCCCCGCTTCCGCCGCTTTCGCTTCGCTGAAAACCTGGAAGCGCCGTAGCGCAAACCGGAATTCGGCGAGCGCAGCATAGTCGGTGTCGCTCAAGTCGGACGTCATGAAATCCTCGGGTTGAATTATATCGCGTTGCGATATAATTGGCCATCCCCAATCGAATGAGGCATTGTGTGAACCTTCACCCTGCACGAGCGATCGCCGGCCATCAACTGGCCGACCACAGCGTCGATCGCCGAATGATCCTTCTATCCTGCATGGCGCCGGTCGTCGGGACGGGCGGCGCGTTCGGCGCCTGGCTTTTGCTGAAGTCGATTGCGATCGCCACGAACGCCTTCTGGTTCGGCCGCCTTTCGGCGCAGGAAACCGAAATATCGGATTCAACGGTCGGCTTGGCGATCGTGCTGATTCCCGTGATCGGCAGCCTGATCATCGGCGTGATGGCACGCTTCGGCTCCGAAAAGATCAGGGGGCACGGCATTCCCGAAGCGATCGAGACGATCTTGTTCGGCGACAGCCGGCTGTCGCCGAAGGTCGCGGTCCTCAAACCGGTATCGGCGGCGATCTCGATCGGAAGCGGCGGGCCGTTCGGTGCCGAGGGGCCGATCATCATGACGGGGGGCGCCATCGGCTCGCTGTTTGCGCAATGCTTCCGGCTGAGCGCGGCGGAACGCAAGACGCTGCTCGTGGCCGGCGCCGCCGCCGGGATGACCGCCATATTCGGCACGCCGATGGCGGCGATCCTGCTGGCGGTCGAGATTCTCCTGTTTGAATGGAAGCCAAGAAGCTTTGTCCCGGTCGTCGTCAGCGTGCTGGTCGCCGCGGCATGGAGACCCGAGCTGATCGGCGACGGCCCGATGTTTCCGGCCACCTGGCCGCTGCCCGGGTCCGGGTGGACTGTCGCTGCCGCCGCCGGAATCGGCGTGGTCGTGGGATTGCAGGCGGCGCTCCTGTCGAGCCTCCTCTACCGGATCGAGGATCTGTTTCATCGCCTTCCCGTCCACTGGATGTGGTGGCCGGCGATCGGCGCGGTCGTCGTCGGCGTCGGCGGACTGATCGATTCGCGGGTTCTGGGCGCAGGCTATTCCAACATCCAGTCGCTCGTCGATGGCACGATGGTCGTGCGGGCCGCGATCATATTGCTGGTCGTCAAGGCGGCCGTCTGGCTCGTCGCCCTGGGCTCCGGAACATCGGGCGGGGTCCTTGCCCCGCTTCTCATCCTCGGCGGCGCCACGGGCTATATCGCGGGCTTCTGGCTGCCGGGCCCGGCCGGATTCTGGGCGATGATCGGCATGGCGGGGATCATGAGCGGCGCGATGCGCGCGCCGATTACCGGCGCATTGTTCGCGGCCGAACTGACCGGACGGTTCGACGCGCTTCCCGCCGTGATCGCGGCATCGGGATTGGCCTATGCGGTCAGCGTCCTCTGCATGCGGCGCTCGATCCTCACCGAGAAGATCGCCCGCCGCGGCCGGCATATATTGCAGGAATATACGGTCGATCCGCTCGATTCGCAGCAGGCGCGCGAGCTCATGACGCCCGAGCCCGCAACCTTGCCCGCGGATATGACGGTCGAGGCGGCCTTGCGCTTTTTCACCGAAAAGGCGGTCCACCGCAGTTACCCGGTCGTTGACGCCGATGGGCGGCTGGTCGGGCTGGCATCGCGATCGGACGCGCTGCGATGGAAAATCGGCGCATTCGACGAAGAGGTCACGCTTGCCGAAACCCTTTCCGACGCGTCCCAGACCGTCGCCTACCCCGAGACGCCCTGCGGCGCGATCGCCGACCTCATCGTCGAAACGGGCGTCGCGCGCGTGCCGATCGTCGATCCCGAAACGCACAAGGTCGTCGGCATCCTCTCGCGGCAGGATCTCTTGAAAGCCCGAAGGGCACAGCGAACCTCCGAAACCCGGCGGACGCGGTTCGGCCGATAAAGGCCGCCTGACGGCTCCAACGTAGCGGTGGTGCTGCCTTTAGGGGCCGGCCGACAGCGGTCGCCGCGCCTCGGCGGCGCGCAGCGGCCGTGGTCGCGGCGCCGCACGGGCGGCATAGATGGTGTAGCCGCAGAGCAGCCCGTAGAGCGCCAGTCCCTCGACCTGCCAGAAGGGCATCGTCGCCATGTTGAGCAGGAAGAAGGCGAAATGCGCCGCGAGCAGCTTGAAGCGCTCGCCGTGCGCCGAAGCCGCCGCGGCGAACATCACCGTCCACAGCGCGATCATCGCCGCCACGCCGAACCAGCCAAGTTCGTAGAGCGTCGCGATCAGCGTGTTGTGCGGATAGACTTTGAACACGCCTTCCCAGCTCTCCGGCCCGAGGCCGAACAGATGCTGGAGCGGCGTGCCCGCGGCCCAGGCATAGATATAGCTGCTCCAGATCAGCGGCCGGCCGGACATCACCTGCCGTTCGAGCAGGTCGAAATCGCGCGGTGGTTTGATCAGCCCGGCAGGGTCCGCGAGGAAGGCGGCGAGGTCCGCGAAGCTCGCGCTGTACGACAAGGCCGCGACCGAGACGAGCAGCACGCCCGCAACCATCGCGGTCACCGCCATCGATGCGCGCTGGTCGCGCCGCACGCTCAGCGTCAGCCCGCTCAGGAAGGCGGCCAGCGCAAGCGGTGCGAACGCGAGGATCGTCGTGCGGTAACCCGCGAGCAGGATGCCGACCAATGTCGCGAGCAGGAAGGCCACGCGCACCGCACGCGGCGCCGATTTGGCGAAGCAACCGACCAGAAACCCCGTCATCATCGCGACCGAGAAGGCCGCCTCGTGGTTATAGCCGCCGATCCACACCAGCCCGTCGCCATCCTCCGACCCTTTGGGCAGATTGAGCGCCAGCGACAGCGCCTGAAAGACGAGCAAGGGCAGGAACGAAACCATCGCCCAGCTCAGGAACCGCGCGTCGGGATCGCTGCGCAGCGCCTGGAACACCGCGATCATGATGACGATCATATAGGCATATTTGACCGCCACGTTGATCCCGCCGGCCGCATCGCCATTGAGCGCGGCGCTGAACAGCGCGAGCACGACCAGCGCGTAGACGGGCAGCAGCCATTTGAGCGCCAGATTGGCCGGCCGCACCACAAAGAGCAGCCCGAACCCGGTCACCCCGATCGACAGCAGGGCATTGCCCGAAAGCCCGCCCGCGATCGGCTGGAACATATAAAGGTGATAGGCGCCGGCGGTGTAGCGCATCCACAGCGCCACCACGACGAACGCACCCGCGACGCTGCCCGCCCGCCGCGCCGCGATGACGAGCGCGACGAGCAGCACCGCCGTCACCGGCAGCAAAATGCCGAGCCCGAACGCCGGGCCGTAAGGTAGCGCCTGCGCGGTCACGGCGCCGCCTGATCAATCCGCATAATAAGGACGGTATGCCTTCAGGAAGGTGCCGCCATCTTCATAACCGGCCCGCTCCTGCTCGCCCACGTCGACCAGCGTCAGCACCGCGCCCAGCATCTCGGCGTGGACATCGTACAGCCGCCGCAGCGCGACCGACGCCGCCTTGGTCGGCGTCTTGCGCCAGCGCACGAGGAACACCACACCGTCGGCCATGCTCGCGATCACGCGCGCCTCGTCGACCGGCAGCACCGGCGGCGTGTCGAGGATCACGAGGTCGTAGCGCCCGCGCACTTCCTCGATCAGCTCGGCGAGCCGCGGACTCTCGGTCAGCCCGACGCCCTTGGAATCGAGCCGCTGCGGCAACAGGAAGGCGCCCGACATGCTATCCTTGACGATCGCCTGTTCCAGCGTCGCCTGCCCCGCCAGCACCTCGTCGAGCCCCAGCTTTACATTGTCGGTGAACTGCCGGCTGGACGCGCGCCGCCGTGCGTCGGCGTCGATCAGCAGCACCTTGCCGCCCGCCGCCGCGACCGCACGGGCCAGCCCCATCGCGGTGGTGGTCTTGCCTTCGCCCGGCACCGCCGAGGTGATCGCGACGACGCGGATCGGGCCCGCCGCCTCGGCGAACTGGATCGAGGTGCGGAGCGTGCGGAAGGCTTCGGCATAGGTCGATTGCGGCCGCTTGAGTAGGAGTTCCGCCGGCGGCGCCGGCGGACCCAGCTTGCGATAGCCGGGCAGCGTGTTCGCGTCGGGGATCGATGCAAGCGTCGACAGCCCCAGCGACTCCTCGATCGCATCGCTCGTCTCGATGCCGCGTTCGAGCAGCTGGAGCAGGACAACGAGCAGCACGCCGATACCCAGCCCGCCGACCACGGCCATCGCCGCATAGATCAGCATGTTGGGCGAACTCGGCGCGCCGGGAACGCGCGCGCGGCTGACGATATAGGCATCGCTGCGCTCCAGCCCCGATTGCGCGACCGTCTGGCGATAGCGATCGAGGAACGCCTGATAGAGCGTCCGCGCCGATTCGGCGTTACGCTCCAGCTCGTTCAGCCGCACCGACGCCGCATTGTCGCTGGCGAGCTTGCCCTCGGACTGCGCCACCGAACCCGCGAGCGATCCCGCGCGCTGGTTGGCGATGCTCGCCTGGATCGCAACGTTGGAGACGATGCGCTGCACCTCGGCCGCGATTTGCTGATCGGCGACGCGGAGCTGGCTCTGCGCGCGGACGAGATCGGGATGCCGCGGGCCATAGCGTTTTTCCAGCGCCCCAACCTCGCGCGCCACCTCGGCGCGCTGGGCGCGCAGCTGGCTGACCACCGGTGAATCGAGCGAATCGCCAAGCTCCTCGCCGGTTCGGCCGCCGCTCAGCTGCGCGCGCGCGGCCGAAAGGCGCGCCTGCGCCGCGGCATTTTCGGCCTTGGCTTGGGCAAGCTGGGTCGACAGCCCCGACAGCTCCTGCTGCGTCACGCTGCTCGCTTCGGAGACCGCGAAAAGATTGTGCGCGGCGCGATAATCGGCGACTGCGCGCTCGGCACCGACCACTTGCGCGCGAAGATCCTGAAGCCGTTGCTCCAGAAACCCGCGCGCGCGATGCGTCGCCTCGGTCTTCGATCCGACTTGCCCCGATACGTAATCGTCGACCAGCGCATTGGCGATCTGCGCCGACTGCACCGGCGTGGCGCCCTCGAACGAAACGCTGATCGCATAGGAGAGCCCGTCGCGCTTCACCGTCAGCCCGTTCAGCAGCGTACCGATCGCGCGCTGGCGCCCGATCAGGTCGGGCTGCGCCGTCGGCTGGCCCTGTCCGGCCGCCTCGTTGAACGCCGGGTCGCGTTCGAGCTTCAGCCGATCGACCACCCGCCCGATGAGTTCGGGCGAGCGCAAGACCTGCACCTCGGTATCGACCGCCGCCGAATCGGGATCGGTCGTCGGGATCACCGAATCGACCTTGATCACCTGCTCGGCCGTCCGCTCAAGCGCGACCTGCGCGGTGGCGAGGTAGCGCGGTTCGGCGGCGAGATAGGCGGCCGCGGCGATGACGATCGCCGCGGCCATCGCCGCACATAAGATCATCCATCGCCGGCGCAGCACGCCGCCGACCCGGCGCAGGTCGATCAGTGCGCCGCGATCGACCTCAGGGTCCGCTTCCCGGCCGCGCGGTATGTGCCGTGACACTGCGTCCATATTATGCGGCAGCCAGGAACGCGCGCACCGCGGGCGCGATGTCGGGACGGGCGAGCGCGAGCGCGAGCGTCGCGGTCACAAAGCCGCTCTTGTCGCCGCAATCATAGCGCTTGCCCTGAAAGGTGACGCCGTGGAACGGCTGCTGGCCGATCATCCGCGCCAGCGCATCGGTGAGCTGGATCTCGCCGCCCGCGCCTTCCTCCTGATTGCTGAGGACGTTCATCACCTCGGGCTGGAGGATGTAGCGGCCGATGACGGCAAGCCGCGACGGCGCGACGTCCGGAGCCGGCTTCTCGACCAGCCCCCGGACCTCGGTGATCGCTCCCGAGCTCGTGCCCGGCGTGACGATGCCATATTTATGCGTGTCCTCCGCCGCGACTTCCTCGGTGCAGATCAGATTGCCGCCGAGGTCGGCATAGGCCTCGACCATCTGCTTGAGGCAGCCGGGTTCGCCGACCATCAGATCGTCGGGCAGCAGCACCGCGAAGGGCTCGTCGCCGACGAGGCGGCGGGCGCACCATACGGCATGGCCCAGCCCGAGGGGCTCCTGCTGCCGCACGATGTTGATGTCGCCCGGCGGGGGGCGGGTGCCGTCCAGCGCGGCGAGCGACTTGCCGCGCCGGGCCATCGCTTCCTCAAGCTCGAAGGCATGATCGAAATGATCCTCGATCAGGCTCTTGCCGCGGCTGGTCACGAAAATGAACTGCTCGATGCCCGCCTCGCGGGCCTCATCGACCGCATATTGGATGAGCGGCCGATCGACGACCGGCAGCATTTCCTTGGGCATCGACTTGGTCGCCGGAAGGAACCGGGTTCCAAGGCCGCCGATGGGGAACACGGCCTTGCGTATTTTTCGCATCTTTTCACCCTTTTCTGGTCGCTGGGTTCCCCCCCAATTAACCAGCATTGGATCGGCGGGCACGATCGCCGCGTGCTGCCGAGGAGCGACCTGCGCCTTTACGCTGCATTGCAGCAAGAGCCCGGCGTCGAAACGTGTCCAAAGTGCGCCAAGCCATTCAGAGCTTGGGCGGTGTCCCGGCAAAGGACACTCCGCCCGGCACCGATCCCCCGCCACGCGAGCGGACCAGCGGTGTGCCCGGCGGCACCTGGATATCGTGCGAACCGATGATGATTTTCGCTGGCCCGTGGTGCACGTCAAATATCGGCCAGCCCCGGTCGCTCTTCACCACCAGATGCTCGATATGGATGACCAGCGGCTCTCCCGCGCCTTTCGCCGCCATGATCGTGAAATGGTTGGTGTCGCCGATCCCGCCGATCTTGACCGGATCGAGACTGCTGAGCCGCGTCGCGCGGATGCTCGACCAGAGCCGGAAGTTACGCGCGTTGCGGCCGCTGACGCAGTCGTCGAGCAAAGTCTCGGTCGACTTCAGGTCGAATCCGCCGTCGCTATTGTCCCACGCGGCGCATTGGCGAAACAACATCCGCGCATTGCCCCGCTCGGTCGAGAAACCGTCGCCATTCCAATATTGCCTGGCCTTGCGCTGCCATTGAAAACCACGCATCGAGCAGCGCTCGACCCGGAAGTCGTGCGCGGTGCCGTCGAAGGCGATGCCGACCGGCAGGTCGGTCGCGCCTGTCGTCAGCATGCCGCTCGCGCTGACATCCTCGATCACCCCGTCATGGCTGTCATACCGAATGCGGGCGAAGCTGCGTTGGAGATCGGTCGCCCGCGCCCCGCGCACGCGGAGCCCGACGCTTCCCGCCCCCGCCAGTTCCGGCGCCGCCTTGTTCTCGATCACCCGGTAGCCGCCCGCCACGCTGATATTGGCGATCTGCACATTGTGGACCGGCTCGCGGATCACGAACAGGCCGTTGCCGACATCGCGCGCGCGCACGCCGCGATAGACGGCGCCCGACTCCACGAAATAGACCGGCTCGCCCCCTGCCTTGATCTGAACCGGCTTGGCGGCGAAGCGAGAGGATGGATCGTCCATGCGGCCGCGCTAATCGGCGCGCAGCGATCAAGGCCAGCGCGATGCGGCGCGGCGTGGCGCGTCCGGGGTCAGTGCAGCGCGGGCGCAGCTCCCCCCAAATCGTCGCCGCCGTCGCGCGCGGATGCCCGCGCGAAGCCGGCCAAAGGCTGACGACAGACGTGCCTCGTCCGGCTGAACCGGCGGAAGCCGGCTTCGCCATGGTCGATGTTGAGCGTCATGCCCGCATCGGCCTTCGCCGCCGACGGAATGCGCCCGTCGATCGCAATCGCCGAAGACAGCGTGTGTTCGAGCACGTGGCGGCGCTCGGCGGCATTGCGGCCGAAATAAGTGATGGCGAGCGGCGGCGGTCGCCGGTGAATCGTGGCGATCGCATCCTCGATCCGCGCATAATTGCGCAGCGGCAGGATCGGCCCCCGAAACTCTTCCTGCATCACCAGCATGTCCTCGCTGGCGTGTCGAATGATGTGGATCGGCACTCGCGTCCCGCGCGGCTCCGCCGTTATCACCTCGCCTCCGCGCGCGCGCGCGTCATCCAATAGCCGCGTCAGCCGTTGCTGTTCGGCGTCGGGCAGCGCCGCTTCGTTCGCCCCGGGCTGCATCGCCGCGCGCCACAGCCAGGAAGCGATCGCCTCTTCCTGCTCTTCGGGCACGAGCAGATAGTCGGGCGCGAGCGGTGCGCGTCCGCCCTTGAGGCGCTTGCGTGCGATCACATTGTCGGCGGCCTTGGCAAAATCGGCCGAGCGCCCCAGGATGACCGGCGACTTGTCCGAACGCGCAAGCATCGCCGCATCGCCTTCCTGCGGTTCGCTGGTCACCAGCAGGTCGAACGCCTGCTGTGCAAAGTCACCGTCGGACGCCACCGCCAGTTCGAGCGGATCGAAAAAGTCGGGTGCGAGTTCGCCGATCAGCCGGCCCAGCTGCACCGAGGCCGCGTCGAATTTCAGCGTCACCCGGTTGCCCGCGGCGAGTGCACCCGCGAGGATGCCCGCCGTCCGGAGCAGCGGCAACGACGCCGGCGCCGCTATGCCGATCACCCCGACCGGCTGATATTCCACATAGTCGCTATCCCCGCGCAGCCGCGCGAGCAGTCCGCCCCTGCTTTCGGCGCGCATCCAGCGCCCCACCCCGCCGATCGACGCCCGCAGCGCCGCCAGCGCCGGCACCACTTCGATAAGCCTGGCGGAGTCCGAATCCTGATTCGGCTGGTCGGCGGCGAGCGCGTTGCAGAGCGCGTCGGCGTTTTTTTCGATCATCAGCACCGCGCGCCGCAGCCGGTCGCGGCGAATGGCCAACGACACCGGCAAGTCGGCGAAAAATGCCCCACGTTGCGCTTCCAGCATCTCACCCTTCCCCGCATTTTATCCTGTCCAGCTTCTACTCCGACGCCGACCCGTGGCAAGATCAAGTCGAAGCGTTTCGTCGCATTGCAGCCAATTCGCCTGGCCGTCGTTTAGGCAAAGCCCCGAATTATCCACTTCTTATATATCGCATTTTTTCACCCTGTCCCGTTCTGGGTCGGGATTTTGGGAACGATCATTTCGCCTTTCAATTGCCTCCGCTCAAAGCTGGCAAGTTGACCGTTAACCGTTGCGACGCGATTGTTCGCATGTGCAGCAAAAAGCCGACTTCATATAAAAAGGGAGCAACGCGTAATGCGTATCGTAATGATCGGGTCCGGCTATGTCGGTCTCGTTTCGGGCGCGTGTTTTGCCGATTTCGGCCATCATGTGACCTGCGTCGACAAGGACGCGAACAAGATCGCCCGTCTTCAGGCCGGCGGCATTCCCATCTATGAGCCCGGTCTCGACGACCTGGTCGCGCGCAACGTCGCGGCGGGCAATCTCGCCTTCACCACCGAGCTGTCCGAGGCCGTCGGCGCCGCCGATGTCGTGTTCATCGCGGTCGGCACCCCCAGCCGCCGCGGCGACGGCCATGCCGACCTCTCCTATGTCCATGACGCGGCGCGCGAGATCGCCGGAGCACTCTCCGGCTTCACCGTGATCGTCACCAAATCGACCGTGCCCGTCGGCACCGGCGACGAGGTCGAGCGCATCGTCCGCGAGTGCAACCCCGCCGCCGAGTTCGCGGTCGCCTCCAACCCCGAATTCCTGCGCGAAGGCGCCGCGATTGAGGATTTCAAGCGCCCCGACCGCGTCGTGATCGGCATTGAGGACGAACGCGCGCGCGCGCCGATGAAAGAGGTTTATCGCCCGCTTTCGCTCAACAAGGCGCCGATCGTCTTCACCAGCCGCCGCACCAGCGAGCTGATCAAATATGCCGCCAACGCCTTCCTCGCGATGAAGATCACTTACATCAACGAGATGGCGGACCTGTGCGAACAGGTCGGTGCCGACGTCCAGGAGGTCGCCAGCGGCATCGGGCTCGACAACCGGATCGGGGCCAAATTCCTGAACGCCGGCCCCGGCTATGGCGGCTCCTGCTTCCCCAAGGACACGCTCGCGCTGATGAAGACGGCGCAGGATCATGACGCGCCGCTGCGGCTGATCGAGGCGACCGTCGCGGTGAACGATCAGCGCAAGCGCGCGATGGGCCGCAAGGTCATCGCCGCGATGGACGGACAGGTGCGCGGCCGCACCGTCGCGGTGCTCGGCCTGACCTTCAAACCCAATACCGACGACATGCGCGACGCGCCGTCGATCGCGATCATCCAGACGCTGCAGGATGCCGGCGCCAAGGTCCGCGCCTATGACCCCGAGGGTATGGACGCAGCCAAGGCGGTGCTGAGCGACGTCGAATATGCATCCTCCGCCTATGCCGCCGCCGAAGGCGCGGCGGCGACGGTGATCGTCACCGAATGGGACGCGTTCCGCGCGCTCGACCTTCAGCGCCTCAAGGCCGCTATGGCCGACCCGGTGCTCGTGGACCTCCGCAACATCTATCCGCCCGCGCGGGCCGAGGAAGCGGGCCTGCGCTACGTCGGCATCGGGCGGCCGGACCAGCCCGCCGACGATGCCGAAGCCGCGAACGAAAGGCACGCCGCGTGACCGACGAGAGCCCCATCCTGGTAACCGGCGCCGCGGGCTTCATCGGCCATGCGGTGTCCGAACGGCTCCTCGCGCGCGGCGAACGCGTGCTCGGGCTCGACAATTTCACCGACTATTACGACGTCGCGCTCAAGAAGGCGCGCATCGCGCGGCTGACGGACAATTTCAACTTCCGGCTGATCGACGGCGACATCGCGAGCCCCGGGCTAATCAGCGAACTGGTCGAGGCGAACGGCATCCGCCGGATCGTCCATCTCGCCGCGCAGGCGGGCGTGCGCTACAGCCTCGAAAACCCCTTCGCTTATGAGCACAGCAACCTCAAAGGGCATCTCGCGGTGCTCGAGGCGGCGCGCCACGCGGGCAATATCGAACATCTTGTCTATGCCTCGTCGAGTTCGGTCTATGGCGACCGCCCGCTCGGCGGCACCGGCTTTCGCGAGGACGAGCCCTGCACCGCGCCGGTCTCGCTCTATGCCGCGACCAAGCGCAGCTGCGAGCTGATGAGCGAAAGCTATGCCAAGCTCTATCATCTGCCGCTCAGCGGGCTGCGCTTCTTCACCGTCTATGGCCCCTGGGGCCGGCCCGATATGGCCTATTATGGTTTCGCGCAGAAGATCCTGCTCGGCCAGCCGATCGAGGTCTACGGCGAAGGCCGGATGGCGCGCGATTTCACCTATATCGACGACATCGTCGACGGCGTGGTCGGTGTGCTCGACCGGCCGCCGGCGGGCGGTGAAAACCGGCTGCTCAACATCGGCGACTGCAATCCCGTCGGGCTGATGGACATGATCGCGGTGCTCGAACGCGCGCTCGGCCGGCCAGCGATCAAGCTGATGCGGCCGATGCAGCCGGGCGACGTGACCGCGACCTACGCCGACATCTCGGCGATCAACGCGCTCACCGGATACAGCCCCAAGGTCCCGCTTGCGCGGGGGATCGAGCGGTTCGTCGACTGGTATCTGGGCGAAATAGAAAATGGTGGAAGAGGGCCGATGGCAGCGGTGGCCTGAGCCGGAAAATCCGGCCGGGCGCTAATGGAGTTTAACAATGCTGCAACGGACAAGTCTGTCTTCCAGCGCCCCCGCGGGCGCGCCCGTCATCTGCGTGACCGGCCTTCGCGGCTTCCCGCATGTGATGGGCGGGATCGAAAGCCATTGCGAGGAGCTTCTCCCGCGGATCAAGGCGATCTGGCCCGATCACCGTTCGGTGGTGCTCGGCCGCGCACCCTATCTGCCCGAGCCGGTGGGCGAGCATCGCGGCGTCGAGATTATCGGCATCCCTTGCCCGCGCTCGCAAAATCTCGAAGCGGTGGTGTCGACCCTGCTCGCGGTCCTTTCCGCCCGCAAGCGCGGCGCCGGGCTGATCCATATCCATGCGATCGGCCCCGGCTTGCTGGCGCCGCTGGCCCGGATGCTCGGTTTGAAAGTGGTCGTCACGCACCACGGCACCGATTATCACCGCGCCAAATGGGGCCTCGTCGCGCGCACCGCGCTGCGCGCCGGCGAATGGCTGGCGCTCAGCTTTGCCAATCGCGTCATCGCCGTCTCGCCCTCGCTCGCCGCGCAGCTGCGGCAGAGCTTCCCGAAACGCGCGCACGCGATCTCCTATATTCCCAACGGCACATCGGACCTGCCCGGCGATGCCGACCCGGCGCTCGTGCTCGAACGGTTGGGGCTCAAGGACGGCGACTTCCTCCTCGCCGTCGCCCGCCTCGTTCCCGAAAAAGGCCTGCACGACCTGATCGACGCCTATGAGCGGTCGAATTGCACCGCCAAGCTGGTGATCGCCGGCTCGGCCGATCACGAGAGCGAATATGCCCGCGAACTGCTCGCGCGCACCAGCGATCGCGTGATCTTTGCCGGCGTCCAGTCGCGCGCGACGCTGAAGTGCCTCTACGAGCATTGCGCGCTATTCGTGATGCCCTCCTATCACGAAGGCCTGCCGATCGCGGCGCTCGAGGCGGCGAGCTGCGGCGCGCGGATGCTGCTGAGCGACATCCCCGCCAACCTCGACATCGGGCTCGACGCGCCGAACTATTTTCCGGTCGGCGATGTCGTGGCGCTCACCGAGCGGTTGAACGCCGATTGCGCCGACTTTCAGGTCGACCGCGACGCCGTACGCGCGCGCTTCAGCTGGGACAAGGCGGCGGAGGACACGCTCGACGTCTATCGCGCGACGCTCGCGCCGGGCCGCACGGCGCCGCGCACTTCGACCTATACCGACGCGGTGGAAGCTTAGGCGCCGAGCCGGGCGACGACTTTCGCCCGGTCCGCCGCATCGATCGGCCCACTGACTTCGATTCCCGCACCGGTCCGCGTCGCGCGCGCGATCCGCGGGTGCCACGCATTTTCCCGCAGCTCCCAGCTGCGGATCCGCCAGCGCCCCGGCCCGTCGGAATCGATCGCCAGCGTCGGCCGTCCGGCCTTTTCGGACCCGGAACCGGCATCTTTTGCGGTACATGCACTGCCCGCGGCCGCGGCGGCCATCGAAGTCAGAAGCGTTCGTCGATCCATTGCCATATCCTATAGCTAGGGCGCCGCGATCTTTTCGGGCACGGTCTGAAGCGCGCGCGGCGTGCTGCCCCCGGCCACGCGCTTGATCATCGCCTTGCCCAGCCGCTGTCCGGGCAGCTCGACCAGCTTGTAAGTCACGAAAGCAAGGGCGTAAGTCGCCGGCACCACAATCGCTCCGGTCAGCGCGAACCGCCCGGCGGCGCCGAGCCCGATGCCGAATTGCCCGATGACCGCCGCCGCGACCGGCTGCAGGATCAGCAGATGGATCAGATAGGTGCCATAGGAAAGCTCGCCCAGCCAATAAAAGGGCTGGCTGCCGAGCAGGCGCGAAACCCAGCCGATCACACCGAGCGAACGCCAATGAACCAGCGCGAAAAATCCGAACACGAGCAGTTCGCGCACCGCGAAATGGAGCAAATCCTGGTCGCCCCCGATCGGGATCGCTGCGAGCAGCATCGCGGCGCCAAGCCGCCACCATAGCCGCGCGCGGCTCTCCCCCGGATCGGCGGCGATCAGCATGCCGGCGAGGAAAAGCTGGAGCTTCAACGGCAGGAAGGACGGCATCGGATAATCGAGCCCCGCCGCCCCGGCGAGCAGGGCGATGGCCACACCGCCCCCCGCCGCGACCAGCGCCGCGGGGATCCAGCCGATCCGCCGCCCGAGCAGGATGAGGAAGGGAAAGACCAGGTAGAATTGCATTTCGAGCCCGAGGCTCCAGTCGGGCAGCGGGGTACGAAAGGCGTATTCGGGCAGCAATCCGAACAGGAAGGTCAAGTGCATCACGATATTGGTGAGGCTCGCGTCGGTATAGCGATCGGCCGGCTGGAGCGCCTGCCCGAGGAAGCTGTCGATCGCGACGCGGTCGGCGTAGATCGACGGCCCCGCGATCAGCGCCGCCGCAAGCGTCACATAGAAAAGCGGCGCCAGCCGGAAAAAGCGGCGCGTCCAGAACGCCGCCCAGGTGCCGGGCGCATCCCAGTCTTCGCTGCCCGCGCGCAGCCGGTACTGGTACATCATCAGGAAGCCCGAGAGCAGGATGAACAGGTCGACGCCGAGGTCCGGCTTGCCGATCAGCGGCAAGCGGAAACCGGTCAGGATCATCATATGCCCGATGAGCACCCAGAGGGCCGCGACGCCGCGCAGGCCGTCCAGACACTCGACTCGCCGAATGTCCATTAAATACCTCCGCAAAATCGTCCGTCGATGTTCGCTCTGATAGACGCCTCGCGGCGTGAAACCCCTTTAAATCGGCCAGTTGCCCCTGCGGGACGATGAAGCGGGCGGACCTGTGTGCACTGCAACAAATGCCCGTGGTAAGCGTTCTCCAGAGGCGAATTCCGCCCGAAACTCCAGCGAGGAACCATGCTGCACCGAAAGCGGATTTTATTCGCGATCAACTCGCTCGCGGGGGGCGGCGCCGAGCGCGTCCTCGCCACGCTGCTGGCCGGATCCGTGCCCTGGCGCGCGCGCTACGACATCCATCTCGCGCTGCTCGACGACGAGCCGCGCGCCTATGATGTGCCCGAATGGGTCGAGGTTCATCAGCTGGGTGCCCGGCACAAATTGCTGCCGAGCCTGACCCAGCTTCGCGCGCTCGTCGGGCGCGTATCGCCCGATGCGACGCTCAGCTTCCTGACCCGCGCCAATATCGCCAACGCCTGGGCGATGGCGGGCCGCGGCCGGCCCTGGCTGATCAGCGAGCGGGTCAACACCAGCGCCCATCTGGGCGACGCGTTCGCAGCCAAAGCGATGGTCCGCATCGTCTATCCGCGCGCCGCGCATGTCATCGCGGTGTCCGACGGCGTCGTCGACGATCTTGCCGCCAATTTCCGCGTCGAGCGCGCGCGCATGTCGGCGATCGCCAACCCGGTCGACCATCGGCGCATCGCCGAGCTTGCGGCCGAGCCGCCTGCCTTCGTGCCTGCCGATCCCTATATCGTCTCGGCCGGGCGGCTCATGCCGAACAAGAATTTTCCGCTCCTTCTGCGCGCCTATGCGCAGGCTTCGCCGCACGAACGTCTCGTCATGCTCGGCGAAGGGCCCGAGCGCGGCGCGCTTCAAGCACTCGCCGCCTCGCTTGGAATCGCCGACCGGGTCGACATGCCCGGCTTCGTCGCCAACCCCTTCGCAGTGGTTGCGCGCGCGCAAGCTTACGCGATGCCCTCCAACGCCGAGGGCTTCCCCAACGGGCTGGTCGAGGCGATGGCGTGCGGCGTCCCCGTCGTCGCGACCAATTGCGCGTCGGGTCCGTCCGAAATTCTGGCCGGCCGGTCGCGCGATGCGATCAGCGGCAGGATCGATGTCGATTCCGGTGCGTTGGTGCCGACCGATGACGTGGAAGCCTTTGCCGCGGCATTGGTCGACGTGCTCGCCGAGCCGCGCCGCAGCGCCTGCGGCGCGAAGGCGCGCGAGCGCTCGCTGGCTTATGGCGTCGAGCAGGCGGCCGCAAATTACTGGGCGCGGATCGAGGCGGCGCTGCGCGCGCTGTCCGCCGCGTCCGAAATCGAAGACATATCAGCCTATCGTCCGGGAGTAAGTTCATGAAATGGCACATGCAGATCGCACTGGCGGGGGCGCTGATCGCTCTTGGCGGATGCGCCGGGCAAACCCCGCTCGCGGGCAGCGGCGCCGCGCCACCCCCCGCGACGGCTTTCGTCCTTTCGCCGGGCGACAAGATCAAGGTCGCAACCTATGGCGAAGAGAAACTCACCGGCGATTTCGAGGTTTCGCCCGCCGGCACGATCGCCTTCCCGCTGATCGGCGAGGTCAAGGCGGCGGGGCTCCAGACCGAGGAACTGTCCAAAGCGATCGAGGCAAAGCTCGGCGACGGCTATCTGCTCGAACCGCAGGTTTCGGTCCAGGTCGCCAATTTCCGCCCCGTCTACATACTCGGCGAAGTGAACAAGCCGGGTGAATATCCCTATACGCAGGGCCTCACCATCCGCGGCGCGGTCGCGAAGGCCGACGGCTTCACCTATCGCGCAAACGAAAAGCGCGTCTTCCTGAAGCGCGCGGGCGAAGCCGGCGAGCAGGAATATCCGATGAGCGCCGATTTCGCGGTGCTTCCCGGCGATACGATCCGCTTCGGCGAACGCTATTTCTGATGGATATGGCGACCGCATCGCTGACGCCCGTTCCGGCGTTCGAAGAACCCGTGTCCGACGAGACCGGAAAGCCGCATCTTCGCGGCTGTCCGGTGAGCTTCGCCAAGCTCAAGGCACTGCTCGCCGCCGATCTTTATCGCTATGCGGGACGCGTCAGCTTCGGCGCCTTCGCGAAGCATTATGCCTTCACCCCGGGCTATAAATATACGGTGCTGATGCGCACGACGGGCTGGCTCAAACTCAAGCCCGCCAAGGCGTTCGGCCTCTATCCCTTTGCCAAATGGCTGCTGCTGCGCGCGCGCTATAAATATGGCTTCGCGATCCCCGAATATATGGAGATCGGGCCCGGCCTGTTCCTCAACCGTTTCGGCGGCTTCTATTTCCACGGCGACACGGTGCTCGGCAGCAACGTCAACATCACCCACGGCGTCGTGCTCGGCTATATGAACCGCGGCAGCCGGCGCGGTGCGCCGGTGATCGGCGATCGCACCTTTCTGGGGTCGGGCGCCAAGGTAATCGGCGGCATTCATGTCGGCGCCGAGGCCGCGATCGGCGCCAACGCCGTGGTGACGAAAGACGTACCCGCGCGCGGCGTCGTCGGCGGCATCCCCGCGAAGCTGCTCTCCGATCAGGGGTCCGACGGCTATATCAACCGCCTCGCGCCGCCCGAACTGCTCGCAGCATGCGAGGGTGCGCTTTACGGATCTCGGACAAAGCCCGGCTGACCGGGCCTTACAGGCCCGAGAAGGTCAGCCCCACCGAAACGCGATTGTCCGCGAATTCGCGGCCCGCCGTCGCGCCCCAGCTCGACTGGGTGCGCCGCTGGACGTCGAAGCGCAGCGCCATCCGCTTGCTCACGAGGTACGACGCGCTGCCGCGCCAGGTCCAGCGATCATCCTTGCGGTCGATATTGTTGAAGTCGCGCTTTTCCAGCTCACCGCCGGCGCTGATGATCAGGTTGCGCAGCAGCTCGTAATCGGCGCGCAGCGTCATGTTGGTCGCGAGATAGCCCGTCGCGCCATTGACGCCCGTTTCCTTGATGCCGCGGTCGACCGTGCCGGTGATCGTCACCAGCGGCGTCAGGAAATAGGCCAGCTCGCCGCGCACGAGGAGGCCCGAGACGTCCTCGAACTCGACCGGCCGGTAATCCTGCTGGAAATAGCCGAGCCGCAGCGCCCCGCGCGCCTTGCGGCCCAGTTCGAAACTCGCGCCGCCGGCAAGCTCGAAACCCTTGGAATCGCGCGCCGCCACCGGCCCGATGCGCTCGCGATAATCGCGCTTGTTGAGCGAGCCCGCGACGAACAGCGCGATGCTCGGGCTCAGCGCATATTCGCCGACCGCCGTGCCGGTGTAAGTCGTGTGGTCGCGAAAATCTTGGTCGATCGGATCGCCGAGCGGCGTCACGCTGTTGCTGTAATTGCGGTTTTCGACATCGACCACGCCGCGCACACGCAGGCGGTTGAAGAGATGCGTATAGGTCGCCGTCCCCCCGCTCAGCGTGAAGCGGACCGGCCGCGACGCCTGCGTCGGACTATCGGGCGAGACGCGTTCCTGGCTGTAGCGCCCGTTGCGCAGCGTCAGGTTCAGCGTGTCCGACTTGCTGATCGTGTAGAGCGCGCCCGCGTTCACCGAATATTGGGTGGCGTTCTCGCTCGCCCGGTCGGCGTAGCGCAGCAGGTCGAGCTCGCCGTCGAGCGACAGCTTGAGCGTCGGCGAAGGCCGCACCAGCGAGACGCGCGGGCGAATGCGCAGATAGGCATCGCCGATGCGGTCGTCCTCCTGCGCATAGAGATTATCGTCATAGCCCGCGCCGATCGCCATGCGCGGCAGCAGTTCGAGGACGCCGACATGGATTGGCTCGGGCGTGTAATCGGGCCGGCGGCGCTCGAGCACGCCGATATTGCGGTCGCGCCCGAAACTGTTCTCGCTCGACACCGATCCAAGCCCGTCGGTCGCATCCGATTGCTGCGCATGCGCGGGCATCGCAACGCCGCAGCTGCCGAGCAGCGCAAAGGTGATCGCGCGCTTCATCGGCGGGCCAGCGTTACGAGCAGCGGCAGATGGTCCGATCCGGTGGCGGGAAACCGCCGCGCCGACACCAGTCCCCAGTCGGGTCCGGCATAAAGCTGGTCGATCGGCAGCACGGGAAAGGCGCGCGGCCAGCTAGGCAGCGCGCGCGTCATGCGGGTGAGCGGAGCGAAGGCGCGGTCCTGCTCACGCATCGCCGCGGCCCAGGGGGTGAGGTTCATGTCGCCTCCAACGATCAAGGACCCGCGTTCGATCCGTGCCAATGCACGCGCTACATCTTGTCTGCGCACCGCCTGATCGCGCGATGTCGGCCACGGATAGTGGAGCGTCGCCACGGTGAAGGCGCGTCCGTCGGGTCCTGCAATCCGAGCCCAGAGCAGCGGCGGACCGAATTTTCGCCCTTTTCCGTCCTTCAGGAAATAGTCGCTGTCGGCGATCGGCCAGCGCGAGAAGATGGCAAGGTCACAGCCCGGCGGGCATTTGGTTGCATGGGCGAAATGCTGGTTCAGCGCCGCCAACATGGGCGCGAAGCTGCCATCGACCTCCTGCAGCATCACGACATCGGGCTTAGCGTCGATGATCGCCTGCGCGGTATCGGCGGGATCGCGATTGCTCTGCCAGACATTGTGGGTGAGCAGCCGGATCCGGGTCGTGCTCTTTTGCGCGGCCGGAATCGCGCGCGTCAGTTCGGGCATCACGCCAATCGCGACCGGCGTGAGGCCAACCAGGGCTGCGACGACAGCCCTGCGCAGGCGCGGCCGGACGAGCAGCAATCCTACCAGCACCGCCACGCCAAATAGCGGCAGGAACGACGCCAGCACATCGAGCATCGGTAGCAACCCGCCAGCGAGCGACAGCCACGCGGCGAGGCTCGCCCCGCCGGCCAGCAGGGTGCCAAAGATGCGTACCAGCTTCACGCGCGGGCGCGCAGCCGGTTGCGCAGGGCATAGCTCGATTGCCGGACCGATGCGGGGATCAGCTTCGCGGCGAGCAGCAGCGCCGCGGTGCCCGCCCCCTCGGGCAGATACAGATCGCCGACCCGGATCGCCGTGCGGCCTGGATATTTCATCGCATAACGCGCATAATGCGCGATTTCCTGGTTCACGAGCCGCCGCAGCAACGCCGTCTCGCGCGCCGTCGCGCCGGCAAGCATCCCGCGCGCGGTCTCGACCAGGCAGGGCACGTCGAGCGTCGTCGTCGACTTGCTGACCTTGTTGTCGCTGTCGCGGTGAAAGACCGCGGTGACGCGCGGATCGTATCGCAGCGCTCCCTTGGCGAGCACACGCAACCACAAATCCTTGTCGCCGCCGCGCACCGCGCGCCCTTCGGGGAACAGCCCTGCCTCGAACAACGTATCGCGCCGGATCGCGATCGCGCCGGTCCACATCGGGCATTCGCGCACTGCCAGCCAGGCGGCAAGAAAGCCGGCTAGGTCCAAGCTTTGCGGCCGCTCCAGTTCCGGCGCGATCCGCTGCGGCTGCGAACGATTCTCGAACACATGATCGAACCGCGTCGCCGCCGCACGCGCGCTCGGGTCGGCGCCTATGCCCTCGGCCAGCACCGCAAGATGGTCGGGCTGCCACAAGTCGTCGGCGTCGAGAAAAGCGATCCAGTCGCCGCGCGCCGCGCGGATGCCGATGTTGCGTCCGGCATAGCCGCCCGGCCCCGGCGTCGAGAGGTCGAGCAGCTGGATCCGCGCGTCGCCGATCGCGGCAACGATCTCGCGCCCGCTGTCGGTCGAACGATTGTCGACCACCAATATTTCGTGCGGCGGAAACGTTTGGGCAAATACGCTTTCGATCGCGGCGCGCACATGCGCGGCCTTATTATAGAGCGGCATCACCACGGAAAATCGTGGAGCGTCATGGGGAGGAGTCATCAGTCGCGTGCTGCCTTTCGTCCCCCCGCCAGATTGAGATATTCGCTCACCGCCACCCCGGCGAGTTCCAATGTCAGCCACATCACGGCCAGCCGGCGCCGGAACGACAATTCGCGTGAGATCGCCGCGCGGCGCAGCCGCCGGATTGTATCGACCGCCGTAATCCCGAGCACATGGGCAAGGCGCGGGCGCCGCCGGGTGCGATCCCAGCGCCCACCGCTCAATCGCTGCCGCTTGCGCACCAGCTCGGCGCGGCTCGCGCGCACCGGATGGCGCACCACCATCGCCGGCACATAGACAAGCGGATGACCGCTTTCGCGAATGCGCAGCGCCATCTGGCGGTCGCCGCCCGATTTGAGCGCCGCGTCGAACCCGCCGAGCGCCTTCAGCAACGCAGTCTCGCTCGCCCAATTGGCGGTCGCGCAATTGCCGCGCGCGGCGTGCGCCTGCGGAAAGCTGAACAGCCGCTCGTAATCGCCGAACACTTCGCGCTCCTGCGCGATTTCGTCGAACAGCTCGATCTTGCCGGCGAGCACGCCGAACCCTGGATTCGCTGCCGCGGCGCGCAGCACTTGCTCGAGCCAGTCGGGCGCGGGCTCGCAATCGGCGTCGGTAAACGCGATGATCGGCGCGCGGACGCGCCCGATCGCGAGGTTGCGCGCCGCATAAGAGCCCGGGCGGCGCTCTTCGAGCAGCTCGACACCCAGGTAGCTGCGCGCAATCTCGCGCGTTGAGTCACTCGATCCGTTGTCGACGACGATGACCTGATAGGCCGCGCGTGGGAGCGTCTGGCGCGCGAGCGCGGCGAGACAACGGCCCAGTACGGCTTCGCCGTTCCATACGGGTATGACGACTGCGACTTGAAACATAGATACGCCTGTCCAGTGCCCCCGCGACGGTCCAATCGGCTGCCGACGGCATGCCGGTCAACAATATGCTGCACCTGCGAAGACGAGTTGCCCCGTTGACCGGACGACCGGAGCGCCGGTGCCTTCGCTCTCAAATAATTGCCCGCTACCAAGGATCGCGTCGGCCCGTCGTTGGTTCTGAACCGCGCAGCCATGCGCAACCGCAAGCAAAAAGGCGATCCAAGTGGGTGATTCTCTACCCGAATCGGGCAAAACCACCGAAGTCCTGGTGGTGTCCCTCGAATCAGCCTCGGCGCGCCGCGCGGCCTTTGCCGCGCGCGCGGCAGACACCTCGCTTGCGTGGCGTTTCTTCGATGCCTGCACCGGCCCGGCGCCGGGGATGACGATCGACGAGCCTGCGATCCGCAGCAACAAGGGCCGGCCAATGAGCAAGGGCGAGATCGGCTGCTATGCCAGCCATTTCTCGATCTGGCAGGACATGATCGCGCGCGGCGTGCGGCAGGCGATCGTCCTCGAGGATGATACGGTGGTCGACTGGGCCTATCTCGAACCGCTCGCGCACACCGATCTTCACGCCGAGGGTATCGATTACCTCCGCCTCTACGCCAAGCGGCCGACCTGGCAGCGCGTCGTGCGGCGCGACTTCCTCCAGCATTCGCGCGCGATCGTCGAGCTGGTCGGGCTCGCTTATGGCACGCAGGGCTATGCGATCACGCTCGAAGGGGCGCGGCGGCTCGCCGGGCATTGCCGCATCGTCCGCCGCCCGATCGATGACGAAATGGATCGGTCGTGGGCGCACGGCCTGCCCAATCTCGCGCTCTATCCCGCGCCGATCCTCGAAGCCGCGATCGTCTCGGACATTGGAAATTCGCGCTTCGGGCCGAAGGCCGATCCGCTCTATCATTCGATAAGGCAAAAGGCCTGGCGCGCTCTCGAACGCGCACGCATGCGGATGCTGAAAGCGAGACGCCTGCTTGAGCGCTGATCTTCCTGCCCGCTTCGACGACGGGTTACGCGCACGCAGCCGCAGCTCGATCGGCTGGACGATCACGCGTTTCCTGTCGGACCAGATCTTCTCGTTCGTCGTCTTCGTGATCCTCGCGCGCCTGCTGACGCGCGCCGACATCGGCGCCTTTGCGGTGATGGCGGTGACCGCCGAAGCCTTCCGTATCATCGCGACCGCGGGCCTCGTGCAGACGATCGCCCGCAAGCGCGAGATCACTCCTGCCTTCCTCGACACCATCTATCGCTCGCAGCAGGCTTTCTCCTTCCTCTCCGCCCTCTTGATCATGGCGCTCGCGCAGCCGATCGCGAACTGGATGGGCGCGCCCGATATCGCGCTGCCGCTCGCGGTGATGAGCCTCGCGCTGCCGATCTCCTCCTTCGGCGCCACGCATATGGCGCTGCGCCTGCGCGAGTTCGGGCATCGCACCACCGCGCTCCGCTCGGTGGTCGGCGGACTGATCGGCGGCACCTGCGCGGTCGCCGCCGCCTTTGCCGGGCTCGGCCTCTGGAGCCTCGTCATCCAGCGCCTCGTGACCGAGATCGTCGGGGTCGTGCTCTCGCGCGCCTCCTATGACTGGAAGCCCGGCTGGCAATTCGACTGGGTTATCCTGCGCGGCAACATCATGCTCAACGCCAGCCTGATCTATGTCCAGCTCGCTTTCCTCGCGACGGTGCGCGTGCAGGAGATGGCGATCGGCGCCGGGATCGGGCTCGCCGCGGTGGGCGTCTATCGCACCGCGTGGCGCACCGTCGAGCTGATCGGCCGCGGTGCGATCCAGCCCTTCACGCAGGTCGCGGTGCAGACGCTCGCGCGGGTCAAGGACGACCCCGCCGAACTGCGCAAAGCCTATCGCTGGATGATTGCGCGTGCGTCGGCGCTGTCCTTCCCGGCGCTCGTCGGTTTCGGTGCGCTTGCGCCGGTCGCGATCCCCACCGTGTTCGGCGCCAAATGGGCCGAAGCCGGCCAGCTCGCGCAGATCTTCGCCTTCATGGCGGTGCCCTTCACGCTCAACTTCTTCGCCTCGCCCTCGCTCAGCGTGCTCGGCGCGTCGCGCAGCCTGATCTCGCTCTCGACGACGCAGCTGGTCCTCGGCGTGATCCTGACGCTCGCGGCGCTCCCTTACGGCCTCTTTGCGGTCGCAATTTCCTATGTCGGGCGCGCCTATCTCACCTTGCCGCTGCAGATCTGGCTGCTCCGCCGCGCCTCGGGCATCCGTCCGGTCGACAGCTTGCGCGCGGTTGGCGCGCCGCTGGTCGCCTCGTCGGTGATGGGCATCGCGCTCGCGATCGCGATGCGGCTGCTCGATACACATCTGGCCGGCTGGCAATCGCTGCTGCTGCTCACCGCCATCGGCGCGCTCTTTTACGCAATCGCGCTGCTCTCGATCTCGGGCGCGTGGCGCGGCCGTTTCCTGTTCCTGTTCAAACGCTTCAGAAAGAGCCCGATATGACCAAGAAGACCGCCGACCAGCTCGTCGGCGAACTCGCCCAGCGTTTCACGCGCACGCTCGATGCCGTCATCCCTGCGGGCCAACTCGCGCTGGTCGACTTCCCCGACCACTCCAATGTCGGCGATTCGGCGATCTGGCTCGGCGAGATGGCGTATCTGCGCAAATCCGGCCGCCTTCCGGCCTATTATTCGGCGATCGCCGATTTCGACGACGCGGCGTGCCGCGCGGCGATTGGCGACGGGCCGATCCTGATCCACGGCGGCGGCAATATGGGGACGCTCTGGCCCAAGCACGAAGCGTTCCGGCTTCACCTTCTCCGCACGCACCGCGGCCACCCGATCGTCCAGATGCCGCAGTCGCTCCACTATGCCGATCCCGCCGCCGCGGCCGAAATGGCCGAGGCGATCCGCGCGCACGGGCAATTCACCCTGCTCGTCCGCGATGCGCGCTCGCTCGCCTTTGCCGAGCAGCATTTCGATTGCGATATCCGCCTCTGTCCCGATGCCGCGCTGATGCTCGGCCGCCAGCGCCGCGACCCCGCCACCGCGCCGGTCTTCGCGCTGCTCCGCACCGATCATGAACGCGCCGCCGGCGATGCCGCGCTGCCCGCGGGGGTCGTCGCCGACGACTGGCTCGAGGAGGATGCCGGCCAGAAACGCCGCCTGCGCCTGTCGCTGGGGCTCGGCCGCCTCCTAACCCGCGATCCGATGGCGCAGCGCGCCGCGCGGCAGCAGCGTCTGGCCGACTGGCGATTCCAGCGCGGCCTTGCGATGCTGTCCACCGGCGAGCTGGTCGTCACCGACCGGCTGCACGCGCACATTCTCTCGCTACTGCTCGACATCCCGCACGTGCTCCTCGACAACAGCTATGGCAAGGTCGCGGGCTTCGCCGATCAATGGACGGGCGATTATGCGGGGCTGATGCGCGCGACAAATCGCGCCGAAGCTTTCGACACCGCGCTGGCCTGCCGCGCCCCGCAAATCGTGGACGGCTAAGCGCCGTCCAAAGGGCGCCGCTCAATAGGCGTTGCGGTGCACGAGCACTTGCGCAGTGCGCGCGAGGATCGAAACATCGCGCAGCAACGACCAGCCGTGCTGATATTCCAGATCGGATTCGAGCCGGTCCAGAATATCGCGCCGGGTATTGGTCGCGCCGCGAAAGCCGCGGATCTGGGCGAGGCCGGTAATCCCGGGCTTGAGCGCATGGCGGTGCCAATATTGCCGGTCGACGCGCCAGAACAGCTCGTTCCCGGCGGTCGAGCCCAGCGCATGCGGGCGCGGCCCGACGAGGCTCATCTCGCCCGACAATACGTTGATCAGCTGCGGCAGCTCGTCGATGCTCGTCGCGCGGATGAAGCGGCCGACGCGCGTGATCCGGTCGTCGTCGCGGCTCGCCGAACGCGCGCCGTTGGCGTCGGTCGTCTCGGCGCGCATGCTGCGGAATTTCAGGATCCGGAAGATGCGGTTGCCGCGCCCCATCCGCTCCTGACGGAAAAAGACCGGGCCCGGCGAATCGAGCTTGATCGCCAGCGCCACAATCAACAGCAGCGGCGACAGCAGGATCAGCGCCGGAATCGTCACCGCGAGGTCGAGCGCGCGCTTCTTCACCCGGTTGGCGCGGTTGAGCGGCCCCCAGGACACCACCAGCGTCGTCACCCCGCCGCGCTGGCGCGTCGTCAACGGCCCCAGCTCGGCAATCTCGGGCATCACGATCTCGCCGACGATGTTGACGCCTTTCAGCGCGCGGGCCCATTCGACCTTACGCCCGGGCGCGCAAACGATCGTCACCCGGTCGTAATCCTGCAGCACGGTGCCGAGGCGATCGAGCATATAGGGGTCGTCGAGATCGGTACGGAGCCCCGACTCGCGCGCGTCGATGATCTCGCGATCGAGGTAGGACGCGGGCAGGTTCGCATCGTCGACAATGACCAGTTCGGCGGTCATATCGCCGAAAGCCCGGCGCACGATGCGGCAGATCAATAGCCGCTGCGCCACCAATAGCGTCACCGCGGTCACCATGCCCATGCCGATCGCCAAACGCGGCACCTTGCCGGTGATCCGCAGCGAGAAAGCGACGAGCAGGAAGACGAACAGGGTCGTCGCGAACGACAGCAATGTCTGGCGAACGCTTTTGACCGGACGGGTCAGACAGCGCGGATTATAGGCCTGATTCTGAAAGGCGATCGCGAAATGGACGAACAGTGCGCCCAGCATCGCAGTCAACAATCCTTCCGAAATGATCCGGGGCTGCTCGATCATCAACGTCACGGCGAAGCCCACCGCGAGCGCCGCCGCGTCCAAGGCGATCAGTCCCAAACAGAGCCATATCTTGGCATCGCGCCGTGCCGCCTTCGCGAGCGGCGTTCGAATGGGTGCGCCTTGGAGCGCCAAGTCGATCTTGGTCATGGGATGGGGAGCTCCCTGGGGTTGGCTATATTGTTGCAATGCAACATGTCTTGGACGCCAGGGAATACAAGCGGGCCGCGCGGGCACGTGCCGGATACAGGATGATCCGTGTGGATACCAATAGGTACGCCGCAATGCGGACGAAACGGCCCGGGCGGCGCGAACCGCCCGGGCCGTGTCTTTATCAGAAGGCTGCGGTCAGGCTGGCCACCACCGCGGCGTCGGCAATCGAACCGGTCCCGTCACCGCCCTTGCTGAAATTGGGCTGCAGGCGCGCCGCTTCGGACTTGCTGATGTTCGTATCGATATAAGACACGCCCAGCGTCAGGTTGCGCCAGCTGGCGTCCATGCCGAGCGACCAGTCCCAGTAGCTCCCCGTCGGGGCGACGCTGGTGCCGTTGGGGCCGAGTCCGGGATTGCCGTCCGAATGGCCGATATGCGCCTTTGCGGTGAAGGGCGTGCCGGGGATGGCGACCGCGCCGTCGCCCCACAGATAGAGATTATCGTCGCTCTGCCCGCGACTGTTCGGCGCGTTCGAAACATTGGCGAGCGCATGTTGCTTGGGCGCATAGGCGGCCCCGGCGGTCAAAGTCGCCGGTCCGGCCGTTCCCGACAGCTTCACATAAGGTTCGGCGAAATCCGATTCATCGGCGCCGCCCGGGTACATGTACCAGACGAGCCCGACATCGAGCGCGGCCTTGTCGCTCAGCGGCAATTTATAACCGCCGATCAGGTCGAGTTCCATGTTCGCGCCGCCGAAAGTGCCCCAGCCGGCGAGGTTGGACGCCCAGACGCCCGCATAAAGGCCGCTTTGATGGGTCAGCGTCAGGCCGCCCTGAACGGCCATTTCCTTGTCGGACTGCGACACACCGCGGAAACGGTAATCGGACGCGATGGTCGCGGATCCCGTGATCGTGACGGATTTTGCTTCCTCGTCCTGTGCGAAAGCGGCGGCCGGAGAAAGTCCCGCGAGAAGCGCGGCGGCTGAGATAATGGTCTTCATATTGTCCTCTTGAACTGGCCTCTTTCCGGAGTGGGGAGGCTGGCGAGGACGCCCAACTAGATCAGCGCGGCATTGGAAATCGAGAGTGGCGGGCGATCAATTGCATAGTGTTTTCGTTATGCGGCGGATCGACTGTGCATCGCCGGCTCGACGTCATTCCCCGGATCGCGTTCGACGGCAAACGACGCGTTGGAAGCGAGCGGAGGCACGCGTTTCCATCGCGCCGAAACCTCGACACTCTCCCAAAGACCCGCGCCGACAAACAGCAGCGCGCTGCCCGCGCTCGCACAGAGAAAGGTCACCGCCGACAACAGCATCATCAGCGAACCCGCATCGCGCGGTCCGGTCGTCTGGGCCATATGATGGAGCCTCAGCGCAAGCAGCCAGCCGATACCGAGCAGGGCGGCGCCCCCGGCGCGCAGGCCGATATCGGCGGCGCGGTTTTCATGCCATTTCTTCATCGTGCAACCTCCGGCAGGGAGGCCGACCAATTACGCATCATCGCGTAGGAATTCGAGATCGGGAAATGGCGTGGCGCATTGAGATTGCGTATAATTTTGGCGAGCCGGGCTCAGCTCATCTTGTCGACAACAAAGGCGACCAGAGCCACTATGGCGCACATATAGATTGTGAGTGCCGAGGGCCCTTGCGCGCCCAGCCAGTCGATGACCCGGTCGTGCCTCGAAGTACCCGACGGGTTTTTGAAATCGTCGCCTGTCATCGCGATTAGATAGGCGCTCACGCCGTTTGAAATCGAGAGCAGGTCCGACCCGACTTCATATGATCGGCATAGTATTTGCGCGATTATTGTCCCTGCCCGGCCTCTTCGCCCACCGACCGCAACCGATAGCCGATACCGAGTTCGTTGCTGATGATTTGTGGTTGTTGCGGATCGCTCTCCAGCTTCTGGCGCAGGGTGCGGACGAGGACGCGCAGATATTCGACATGATGCTCGACCTCGTGCGGCCAGACCTGTGCCATGATCTGGTTGTGCGTGATGACGCGCCCCGGGTGCCGCGCGAGCTGGGCCAGCACCGCATATTCCTTGGGCGTCAGATGGACCTCGCGGCCCGCCTTGACGACGGTGCGCGCGATCAGGTCGATCGTCACGTCGCCCGCGGTCACTGCCAGCATTCCGCCGTCGCGGGTCATGCGGTTGCGCAGGGCGACCCGCACGCGCGCGAGCAATTCGTCGGTGTCGAAGGGTTTGGTCAGATAGTCGTCGGCGCCCAGATCGAGCGCGGCAACCTTCTGGTCGGTCGCGTCGCGCGCCGAGACGACGATCAAGGTCGTGTCCGACTGTTGCTTGACGAGCGGCACGAGCTCCAGCCCGTCGCGATCGGGCAGCCCCAGATCGAGCAGCACGATATCGGGGCGCTCGTCGCGAAGCATTTCGAGCGCTTCGCGGGCGCTCTCGGCTTCGACGATCGCATAGTCGGCGCGCGCCAGCGCGGCATGGATCAGGCGGCGAATGTGCAGCTCGTCGTCCACGACCAATACCTTGTGACGCACTTTCATGGTTGTTCCTTGTCGTCCAGATGCGTGATGATCAGCCGCTCGGGGATCCGAATGGTGAAGCAGGCGCCGTGCGGATCTTCATTGTTGCTCGCCTCGACCGACAGGCCCATCGCCTCGGCAAATCCCTTGACGATGGCGAGCCCGAGGCCGGTGCCATGCTTCGCGCGATCGCTGCCCTCGAGCCGGGTGAAGGTTTCGAAGACGCGCTTCTCGTTTCCGGGTGCGATTCCCGGCCCCTGATCGATGATCGACATCGATATGGCATCGGCTGCGCGCCGCGCGCGAATAGTGATCGGGGTGCCGGGGTCGGCATAGCGCCCCGCATTGTCGAGCAGATTGATCAGGCAATGGTGGAGCAGCACCGGATCGACGCGCACCAGCGGAATATTGGGCGAGATATCGACCTTGACTTCATGCCCCAGCAGCGATGCCCGCGTATCATGCGCGGCACTGGCGGCGGCGTCAAAAAGGTCAGTGGCCTCGACCTTCATCGGCAGCGCGCCCGCTTCGACGCGCGCCATGTCGAGCAGGTTTGACACGAAGCGGTTGAGCCGCAGCGCCTCGGTCTCGACCGTCTCGGCAAGGCTTTCCGACGGATGGCGCCGCATCTCTTGCGCGGCCGACAGGATCGTTGTGAGCGGAGTGCGAAGGTCGTGACTGACCGACGACAGCAAGGCCGAGCGCAGCCGATCGCGTTCGTCGACCTGCCGCGTGCGAAGCGAGGCCTCTTCGAGTTCCATGCGGTCGAGCGCGATCGACGCCTGATCGAGCAGGCTCATCAAGAGCGGCACCTGATCCGAGCGGACGGGTTCGCGCGCATCATCGCGGGTCAGGCCGAGCACGCCGAGCACGCCGCGCGTCGTGCGCAGCGGATGGAACAGCCAGTCCGACGCGGTGAGTGTCGACGACCCGCGCCCCGCGGGCTGTTCATTGTCCATCGCCCATTGTGCCGCGGCGCGCTCGATCTGTTCGAGCCGGTCCTCCGGCGGCACCGCGGCGCGCAGCATCGGGCCATCGGCGGACGGCAGCAGCAACGCGGTGCGGACGTCGAGCAGCCGGCCGACCTCGGCACAGATGGCGTGCATCAGGGTTTCCTGATCGGGCGCCGCAATCAGCAGCCGCGAGAAGCTGGCCAGCGCCGCATTCTGCCGCGCGCTCGATTGCGCAAGATCGGCCTGCGCGCGCACGCGCGCGGCGAACTGGCTGGTGACGACGGCGACGCCAAGCAGCACGAGGATGCTGACGACATTTTCCGGATTGTTGACGGTCAACGTGCCGGTCGGCGGCAGGAAGAAGAAATTATAGGCAAGGCTGGATGCAAGACCCGCGAACAGGCCCGCGCGCACCCCGAAAGTCGCCGCGGCGAACATGACGGGGACGAGATAGAGCAGCGAGACATTGCCGAGATCGATGACTTCGAGCAGCAGACGGCCAAGCGCCGTCATCAGGGCCACCATGGCGAGCGCCAGCAGATAATCCGACGGTTTGCCCCAGCGGCCGGGAACGACGGCCGCGCTGCGCGGGGCCGTCTTCGTGTCGGGCTCGCCGGGAAGCACATGGACCGCGACATCGTCGATCGTCCGCACGAGCTGGTCGACGACCGAACCGTGGCGCATCTCGAACCACCAGGGACGGCTCGATTTGCCGATGACGATCTGCGTCGCGCGCGCATCGGCGGCAAACGCCCGCAGCCCTTCGACGACACTCGCTGCCGGGACCGTCGCGGTCGAGGCGCCGAGCCGCGAGGCGAGCGCAAGCGTATCAGCGAGCTGGCGGCGATCCTCGTCGGTCATGCCCTGACTGCGCCGCGTCTCGATATAGACGGCGCTCCACGGCGCTTTCAGCGCATCGGCGAGGCGCTTGCCCGCGCGGACGAGCTCGGCGGCGACGGGCAATTCGCTCACCGCGACGACAATCCGTTCGCCGACCGCGAAGCTGCCCGCGAGCGCATGGCTGCGCACATGGTCAAGCATCTGCGCATCGACCGCCTGCGCCGCACGGCGCAGCGCGAGTTCGCGCAGCGCCGTCAGGTTCGATTTCGAGAAGAAATGGGTAAGCGCGCGCGTGGCTTCCTGCGGAATATAGACCTTGCCGTCGCGCAGCCGCTCGATCAGCTCGTCGGGCGGGATGTCGACGACCTCGATCTCGGCATTTTCGAGGATCGAGTCGGGCACTGTTTCGCGGACGCGGACGCGCGTGAACGACGCGACGACATCGTTGAGGCTTTCGACATGCTGGATATTGATGGTCGAATAGACGTCGATGCCCGCACCCAGCAGTTCCTCGACATCCTGATAGCGTTTGGGATGACGGCTGCCCGGCGCGTTCGTATGCGCAAGCTCGTCGACGAGCGCGAGGCCGGGGCGACGTTCGAGAATCGCATCGATGTCCATTTCGCCCAGACTATGACCCTGATGGTCGACGTCGCGGCGCGGGATGATCTCGTGCCCATGGACGAGCGCCTCGGTTTCGCGCCGGCCGTGGGTTTCGACGACGCCGATCACGACATCGACCCCGGCCTCGCGGCGTTGCCGTCCGTCGGTGAGCATTTCCCACGTTTTGCCGACGCCCGGCGCGGCGCCGAGAAACACCTTCAGACGGCCACGGCCTTCCTGCGCCGCCTGACGCAGGAAGGCCTCTGGTGATGGTCGATCCTTGTCTGTCACGCGGCGGGTTTAGCCCCAAAAGCATCGAGCCGTCGATTGAGCTTGAACACATTGACACGTGGTTCGCCAAGAAAGCCGAGCAGCGGTCTGTCGACGCTCTGTTCGACCAGTCCGCGGACGGCATCGGGAGCGAGCCCGCGCGCCTTTGCGACGCGATCGGCCTGATAGAAGGCCGCTTCGGGGGTGATGTCGGGGTCGAGGCCCGAACCCGAGGCGGTGACCAGATCGGCCGGCACGGCCTTGCCGGGTTCGGCGGCCTTCAACTTGTCGACATCGCCCTTCACGCGATCGACGAGCGCCTGCGATGTTGGCCCGAGGTTCGAGCCCGACGAGGCCAGCCCGTCATAGCCCTTGCCGGCCGCCGACGGGCGCGTGTTGAAATAGCGTTCGGACGTGAAGGCCTGACCGACGACGGTCGAACCGACGACCTTGCCATTCTCCTCGACGAGGCTGCCGTTCGCCTGGCTCGGGAAGAACGCCTGCCCGATGCCGGTGAGCGCCAGCGGATAAGCAAGCCCGAGAAGCAGCGCGAAGAGCAGCGTCATGACGAGCGCCGGACGCAGCGAGGTGATGAGATCCTTGTTCATTGTCATTTCCTCAGACGAGACCCAGGCCACCGACCGCGAGGTCGATCAGCTTGATGCCGACAAAAGGTGCCACAAGGCCGCCAAGGCCATAGACGGCGAGGTTGCGTGCAAGCAGCGGCCCCGCGCCCATCGGGCGATAGGTGACGCCCTTGAGCGCGAGCGGCACGAGCAGCGGGATGATCAGCGCGTTGAAGATGATCGCCGACAGGATCGCGCTCTCGGGGCTGGTCAGCCCCATCACGTTGAGCACGCCCAACCCGGGATACAGCACGATGAACATCGCGGGGATGATCGCGAAATATTTGGCGACGTCGTTGGCGACCGAGAAGGTCGTCAGCGCCCCCCGCGTCATCAGCAACTGCTTGCCGAGGCCGACGACCTCGATCAGCTTGGTCGGGTCGCTGTCGAGGTCGACCATATTGCCCGCCTCGCGCGCCGCCTGCGTCCCGGTGTTCATCGCGACGCCGACGTTGGCCTGCGCGAGCGCCGGCGCGTCGTTGGTGCCGTCGCCGCACATCGCGACGAGCCGCCCGCCCTGCTGTTCCTTGCGGATCAGCTCGAGCTTGTCCTCGGGCGTCGCCTGCGCGAGGAAATCGTCGACTCCGGCCTCTGCTGCGATTGCCGCCGCGGTGAGCGGATTGTCGCCGGTGATCATCACCGTGCGGATGCCCATCGCGCGCAGCTCGCCAAAGCGTTCGCGAATGCCCGCCTTCACGATGTCCTTGAGGAAAATCGCGCCGAGCAGCTGCCCGTCCTTCGCGACCGCGAGCGGCGTGCCGCCCGCGCGCGCGATTTCGTCGGTGATACGGCGGAGTTCGGTCGCGGCGGCGGTCGCCTCCGCACCCGGATTGGCCTTCAGCACCGAGTCCACCGCGCCCTTCTGGATCACGCTGCCCGCGAGCTTGATGCCCGAGATGCGCGTCTGCGCGGTGAAGGGAATGATCTCGGCGCCCCCGGGCAAGTCGGTCATCGTCTGGCCGAACTTCTCGCGCGCCAGTGCGACGATCGAGCGGCCCTCGGGGGTTTCGTCGGCGAGGCTCGCCAGCAACGCGGCCTCCGAAAGCACCGTTATCGACTGGCCGCCGACCGGGCGGAACTCGGTCGCCTGACGGTCGCCGACGGTGATCGTGCCGGTCTTGTCGAGCAGCAGGACATCGACGTCGCCCGCCGCCTCGACCGCGCGCCCCGACTTGGCGAGCACATTGAAGCGCACGAGGCGGTCCATCCCTGCGATGCCGATGGCGGAGAGCAAAGCCGCGATCGTCGTCGGAATGAGCGTGATCAACAGCGCCGCGAGGATCGCAACGGGAATGCTGCCGCCCGCATAGCTTGCAAAGCTGGGGATCGTGCCGACCGCGATCAGGAAGATGATCGTGAGGCCGACGAGCAGCAGGGTCAGCGCGATTTCGTTCGGCGTCTTCTGCCGCTCGGCGCCCTCGACAAGCGCGATCATCCGGTCGAGGAAGCCCTGTCCCGGATTGACCGTCACCTGGACGCGGATCTCGTCGGAGATGACGCGCGTGCCCGCAGTGACCGCCGAGCGGTCGCCACCGGCTTCGCGGATCACCGGCGCGCTTTCGCCGGTGATCGCCGCTTCGTTGACCGACGCGACGCCGCCGACGACTTCGCCGTCCGACGGGATCAGGTCGCCCGTCTCGACGAGCACGATGTCGCCGACCCGTAACGCGCTGGCGAGAACGCTTTCATACGCCTTCCCTTCGCCCTTCAGCTTCTTGGCGGTCAGTTCGGCCTTGGTGGCGCGCAGCGAGGCGGCCTGCGCCTTGCCGCGCCCTTCGGCGAGCGCTTCGGCGAAGGTGCCGAAAAGCACCGTCAGCCAGAGCCAGATCACCAGCTGCAGCTTGAAGCCCGTCGCGAGGCTGTCCTGACCGACGACGAGCAGCACCGTCAGCAAGGTCGCCACGACCGCGGTGGTGAACATCACCGGGTTGCGGATCAGCTCTTTGGGATTGAGTTTGCGGAAGGCGTCACCGATCGCCGGAACGATCAGCTCTGCGGTGAACAGGGATTTGGTTTCGGACCGAGCCATTTGCATGGATCCTTAAAAGAGCTGGCCGTTGATCATCGCGAGATGATCGGCGATGGGGCCGAGCGCGAGGCTGGGCAGGAAGGTCAGGCCGCCGACGATCAGCACGATGCCGACGAGCAGGCCCGTCCACAGCGGCCCCGTCGTCGGGAAGCTGCCCGCCGACTCCGGCGTATATTTCTTCGCCGCCAGGCCGCCCGCGATGGCCAGCATGGGGATGATGATGAAGAAACGGCCGATCCACATCGCGGCGCCCAGCATGCCATTATAGAAAGGCGTGTTGGCGGTGAGGCCCGCAAAGGCCGACCCGTTGTTCGCGACGGCGCTGGTGAAGGCGTAGAGGATTTCCGAGAAACCATGCGGCCCCTTGTTCAGCGGCCCCGCCAACCCCGCCTCGGTGACCGACGCGATCGCCGTGAAGCCGAGGATGATGAGCGGCAAGACCGCGATCGCGAGCACCGCGAGCTTGACCTCGCGCGCCTCGATCTTCTTGCCGACATATTCGGGGGTGCGCCCGACCATCAGCCCCGCGACGAAGATCGCGAGGATCGCGAAGAGCAGGAAGCCATAGATGCCCGCGCCGACGCCGCCGATCACGACTTCGCCGAGCTGCATGTTGAACAGCGGGATCATCCCGCCAAGCGCGGTAAAGCTGTCGTGCATGCCGTTGACCGCCCCGCACGAGGCGGCGGTGGTGACGACCGCGAACAGCGCCGTCTGCGCGATGCCGAAGCGAACCTCCTTGCCTTCCATATTGCCGCCCATGGCGCCAAGGTTGTGGAGGATCGGATTGCCCGCAGCTTCCTGCCAATAGGTGATGGCGGTGCCCGCAACGAACAGCGTCATCATCGCGGCAAGGATCGCCCAGCCCTGGCGCTGATTTCCGACGGCCTTGCCGAAGGTCCAGGTGAGCCCGACGCCGATCGCGAAGATCGACAGCATCTGGACGAGGTTGGTGAGCGCGGTGGGATTTTCGAACGGGTGCGCGCTGTTCGCGTTGAAGAAGCCGCCGCCGTTGGTGCCGAGCAGCTTGATCGCTTCCTGCGAAGCAACCGGACCCAATGCCAGCGTCTGCTTGACCCCCTCGAGCGTCGTCACGTCGACCGATCCCGCCAGCGTCTGCGGCACGCCGCTCGCGATATAGAAGATCGCGATGGCGACGCAGACCGGGAGCAGCAGATAGAGCGTCACGCGCGTCATATCGGCCCAGAAGTTGCCGATCGTCTTCATCTCGCGCCGCGCGAAACCGCGGAACAGTGCGAAAGCGAGCGCGATGCCCGTCGCCGCCGACAGGAAGTTGTGGATGGTCAGGCCCAGCATCTGGCTGAGGTTCGACATCGTCGATTCGCCGCCATAGCTTTGCCAGTTGGTGTTGGCGGTGAAGCTGATCGTCGTGTTGAACGCGAGATGCTCGCTGACCCCGTCATAACCGAGCGGATTGAGCGGCAGCACGCCCTGCAGGCGCAGGATCGCATAGGTGAAGAGCGCGAGCGCCGCGTTGAAGATCAGCATGTGGACCGCGTAACGGCGCCATCCCTGCTCTTCCTTGGGGTCGATCCCCGACAGGCGATAAAAGCCCGCCTCGACCGGGCCGAGCACGCGATGTAGCGGCGTCCGCCGCCCTTCGTAGAGCGCGAAGAGCCACTGGCCCATCGGCTTGCAGAGCAGGAGCAGGATTGCGACGAACGCGATGATGAGAAACCATCCCTGAAAGGTCATGGGTTCGCCTCCCTTAGAAGCGTTCGGGCCGTGCGAGCACGGCGACGAGATAGATGAGAAGGCCGAGCGCGGTGGCACCCGCGAGCCAGAGGTCGAGAGTCATGGACATCATTCCTTATGCGTCGTCGCACAGGCGCGCGTAGCCGAGGCTCGCGGCGAGCAGGGCGAGGATGATGCCGACCCAGATTAGATCCTGCATGGGTTTGCTCCAGCAAGGCGCCGGCCACGGGAGGTGGCACGAGTCGTCTGCGGACTCCCAAATAGGTGAAGCGCGCGTTTGAATTCGAGAGACCCAAAGTGCGGCTCGCATAGTATTTTCATATGATTTTGCCGATTTTCGGGCAGGCGAGTGCGCGCCGCGAAAACAAATGAAAATACAATGGCCCGCGCCATTCCTCGATCTCGAATCCCTATGCGCAGCTCAATAGATTGCGGGCATCGAGTCCCGGTCTTCGGGGCATCGATTTGAGTAGCCAAGGAGCATCTCACCATGATTTCTGCGATTTCCGCGGAGCCCGACCCAGCCGGGTCGATATTATTCGTCGGCCGCGATGCGGCCGGCCACTGGCTCGTTCAAGGCTGTAAAGGACAGCTCGAAGGCCGGTTCATTTCGCACGCCGCCGCCTGGGCCTTTGCCCGCGCCGAGTGCCGCGGTCTCCCGGGCGCGCGGATCGTCGCCGCGCTGCGGCCGCTGATCCCCGCCGTTTCGTTCGAGCCCTTGCGGCCCGACGAATGCGCAATCGACCGCGCGGCTTGAGGAGGCTCGTCATGCATTATCCCTATATCGCCCCTGCCGGCATCGTCTGGATGGCACCCGCCACAAGCGGGTGGGGAGCGCTGGTGCAAGGCGCGCAAGACCGCGCCGAGAAGGACCGACGCTGGCCCGCGATGCTGCGCAAGCTCAGGGGTCTGCGCAAGCGCGGGCGCCGCAGCATCCGCATCGTCGATGCCGATTGCGGCGCCGGCGAGCTGCTGATCCACGCCGTCCGGCGCGCGCGCGATGGGTTTCGTCGCGATCGAAGGCCGCGGCATCGACGCCGATCCGCGCCTGATCGCCAGCGCGCGCCGCGCCGCCGCGCGGCAGAGCGATCCGGCCATCGGCCTCGTCTTCGAACAGGGCGACCCGGACGACGCGATGCGCGAAGAGGCCGAATATCCGGCCGACCTGCTGCTCTGCCCGGCGTCCGATGCCGACACGCGCGAACGCGCGGCGCTCGCACGAACCGCCGCCGACACCGTCCTGTGGGACCGCAAGGCGAAACAGGAGCGCGGACGGTCATGACCCAGCGCGATCTCCTCTGGCGCACCGCCGGGACCGCCCTCATCGGCGCGGGCTATGTCCTGACGCGTCTCGCCACCGAGGCCGGCGCCGACCTTGTCGGCATCACCGGCCTGCTCGTCGCCGCAGCCGGCCTGCTTCTCGTGCTCGCAGGAAAGAAGGCCGTGCTCGCGCTGCGCGTCGAGCGGAGCCGCCACCGCGAACTGCCGGGCGCGATCCGCGCCTCGCGCCGGGCTCGTCGGGAAGAACCCTGACCCCTCACCATCCAAGGATTAGCTTCATGTCGTCTTTCCATTTGCTCGGCGGCGAAATGCATGCCGAGGCGGTTCCCCTCGCCTCGATCGCCGCAGCGGTCGGCACACCCGCCTATGTCTATTCGGCGCGGAAGCGCTGCGCCACGCGGCGCNCGCCGCGCTCGGCAAGGTGCCGCGCAAGCAGCTGATGTTCGCGGTCAAGGCCAACCCGTCGCCCGCGGTGCTTCGCGTCCTCGCCGATCAGAATTTCGGCGCCGACATCGTATCGGGGGGCGAGCTCGATTGCGCGCTCAGCGCGGGGATTACCGCGAACCACATCGTCTATTCGGGGGTCGGCAAGACCGCGCCCGAACTCATCGCGGCGCTCGATGCCGGGATCGGACGCTTCAATCTGGAACTCGAGCGCGAGGGACAGCTGCTGTCGGCGCTCGCGTCGCAGCGCGGACGACGGGCGCCCGCCCTGCTGCGCATCAACCCCGACGTCGATGCCAGCACGCATGCCAAGATCACGACCGGCCGTCTCGACAGCAAATTCGGCATCCCGATCGACGACGCGCGGGCCATGTATGACCGGCTCGCGGCGCTTCCCGGCCTCGATCTCCACGGCCTCGCGGTTCATATCGGCAGCCAGATCATCGACCTCGCGCCGCTGGAAGCCGCCTATCGCAAGATCGGCGATCTCATCCGCGCGCTGCGCCAGAAGGGGCATCGCGTCTATCATGTCGACCTCGGCGGCGGGCTGGGCGTCTCCTATCGCCCCGGCCTGCCCGGCGCGGATGTCGAAGCCTATGGCGCGATGGTCGCCGAGGTCACGCGCGACTGGGACGCGACATTGCTGTTCGAGCCCGGGCGCTTCATCGCGGCCGAGGCAGGCATCCTCCTGACGCGCGTGTTGTGGGTGAAGCCGGGTGCCCGCCATCCGTTTGTCGTGGTCGACGCGGCGATGAACGACCTCGCGCGTCCCGCGATGTATGACGCGTGGCACGAATTCGCGGCGGTTCGTCCCACCGGCGAAAAGTTCGTGGCCAATATCGTCGGGCCGATCTGCGAAAGCGGCGACACCTTTGCGCGAGAGCGCGAGATTGATCGGGTCCAGGAGGGCGATCTTGCGATGTTCCAGACCGCCGGCGCTTATGGCGCGTCGATGGCATCGACGTATAATTGCCGGGCGATCGCGCCCGAAGTGCTGGTCGATGACAATCGATACGCAACGGTCAGCGAGCGAATGGCCGCGCATCAGGTCCGACGGCAGCGGCTCGCCCCGTGGATGGACGACGGCGCCCCCTCAACCCGCGCCGCGTAACGGTCACGGGCCGGCGTTGAATTCCGCCACCAGGTCGAAGCGGTCGCCGCGAAACAGCTGCCGCACATGCGTCACGACGCGACCCGCGCGCCATGTCGTGCGATCGAGTTCGAGGCAGGCGGCGCCCACACCGGTCGTCAATAGCGCCGCCTCCTTGCGCGTCGGGTTCACAGCGCGGATCACATGGCGCGCCTGGGTCCAGGGGATATGGCCGAGCAGCCACGTTCCCGGCGCCACCCTGGCAAAGTCCGCGTCCGCCGCCTCAGGCACCTCGCCGAGCGCGATGAAGCGGCGCTCGAGCGCAAAGGCTTCGCCTGCCGCCATATGCACACCCTCGATGCGCAGCGCCGGTCCCGCAAGGTCGTCGCCCGCGTCGGCGGTTTCGAGCGACGCCAGCTCCCAGCGATAGGCCTCGCCGCGCGCTGCGATCAGTTCGGCAAGGTCGGGCACGGTCATCACCGCCGAATGAACCGGCGGATGCGCGACGAACGTCCCCGCCTTGCGGCGGCGTTCGACCAGCCCCGACGCCGCAAGTTCGCCGAGCGCCTTGCTCACCGTCGCGCGCGCGCAGCCGTAGCGGGCCGCGAGTTCCTGTTCGGTCGGCACGCGGTCGCCGGGACGCCATTCGCCCGACTGGATCGAGGCGGCGATTTCTTCGCGGATGCGCCGTGCGGGGTTCACGCGAGCAGCCGCGCGACGCACGCGCGATAGGCGGCGTCAATGACATCGGCGTCGACATGGCGTCCGTTCGCGACGCGCTTGACCCCGGCGCGCCAGACGCTGTCGATCGCGCCCGCGCGTGCAGCGAAGATCCAGCGGTCGAGCAGCGTCGCATCGTCGGTTCCGGCAAAGGCAGGGTGATCGAGGTCGAGCGAGACGATGTCGGCGGCGTGGCCGACGGCCAGCCCCGCCGATACACCCAGCGCCTGCGCTCCGCCCTGCACCGCGCGTGCAAACAGATTCGCGCCGACGAAGGGCGCGGCCTCGTCCGCCAGCAACGCCCGCGCCCGCTGCGCCAAACGCTGCGAATATTCGAGCGCGCGGAGCTCCTGCGCCGCGTCGACGAGAATATTGCTGTCGGTGCCGATCCCGAAGTGACCGCCCGCGGCGAGGTAATCGACCGCGGGGAAAATGCCATCGCCCAGATTGCCCTCGGTGATCGGGCACAGCCCCGCGACCGCGCCGCTCGCGGCGAGCCGCTGGACTTCATTCGCATCGAGGTGGGTCGAATGGATCAGGCACCATCGTTCGTCGACCCCGGCGTTATCGAGCAACCACTCGACCGGTCTTGCGCCGCTCCACGCGACGCAGTCGGCAACCTCCTTCACCTGTTCGGCGGCGTGGATATGCACCGGACCCGTCGGCGAGAGCGCCAACAGTGCCGCGAGTTCGTCAGGCGTCACCGCGCGCAGCGAATGCGGCGCAACGCCGATATTGGCGTCGCCCGAGAGCTTGGGCCGCGATGCGTCGAGCAGCGCCGCAAAGCCGTCGACGTCGTTGAGGAAGCGCCGCTGCCCCGGGCTCGGCGCAGCGGCACCAAAATTGCCGTGCGCATAGAAAACCGGGAGCAGCGTCAAACCGATGCCGGTCGCCGCAGTCGCCTGCGCAATCGCACCCGCCATCTCGGCGCGATCGGCATAGGCCGCGCCTGCCGGGTCATGGTGCAGATAGTGAAACTCGCCGACGCGGGTGAAACCCGTTTCGAGCATCTCGGCATAGGCCTGCGCGGTGATAGCCGCGACATCCTCGGGCGTCAGCCGATCGAGGAAGCGGTACATGATTTCGCGCCAGCTCCAGAAATTGTCGTCGGGACGGCTGCGCCGCTCCGACAGCCCCGCCATGCCGCGCTGGAACCCGTGGCTGTGGACGTTGCAGAGACCCGGCAAGCCGACGCGGTGACGATCGTCCTCACGTTCGGCCGCGACGCCGGTCTCGATCGACGCGATCCGGCCGTCGACCAGGCGCACCCGCACGTCCTTTTCCCAGCGATTTTCGATCCATGCGCGTTCGAACCAGAGAGAAGTCATCATCCGTCCTCATATTATGTCTAGACATAATGGCGCATCGGCGCGAGACTGTCCAGATGGAGCAGCTCTGGACGAACGCCCGAATCGCAACGATGGCCGATGACACCCTCGGCCTGATCGACAATGGCGTCGTCGCGGCAAAGGACGGCCGGATCGTCTATGCTGGACCGGCCGATGGCGCTCCTGCGACCGCGCACAAGGTCACCGATTGCAAGGGCCGGCTAATCACCCCCGGCCTGATCGACTGCCACACCCACCTCGTGCACGGCGGCAACCGCGCCAATGAATGGGCGATGCGATTGGCCGGTGCGAGCTATGAGGAGATCGCGCGCGCTGGCGGCGGCATCGTCTCGACGATGCGTGCGACGCGCGAGGCGAGCGAGGAGCAATTGGTTGCCAGCGCCCTTTCCCGCCTCGACGCGCTGATCGCCGAAGGCGTCACCACGATCGAGATCAAGTCGGGTTACGGCCTGTCGACCGGCGACGAACTCAAGATGCTCCGCGCCGCGCGCGCGCTTGGCGAGCGCCGCAATGTCCGCGTCGAGCCAACCTTCCTCGGCGCGCATGCCCTGCCCCCCGAATTTAAGGGCGACAGCGACGCCTATATCGACCTCGTCGTGGGCGAGATGATCCCCGCCGCCGCGCCGCTCGCGACCGCAGTCGACGCCTTTTGCGAGGGCATCGGCTTCTCGCCCGAGCAATGCACGCGCGTGATCGAAACCGCGAAGGCGCACGGTCTCGCGGTCAAGCTTCACGCCGAACAATTGTCGGCGCTCCACGGCAGCGCGCTCGCCGCGCTGCACGGCGCGCTCTCGGCCGACCATCTCGAACATGCGACCGACGACGATGTCCGCGCGATGGCCGCGGCGGGCACCGTCGCGGTGCTGCTTCCCGGCGCCTATTATTTCATGCGCGAAACCAAATTGCCGCCGGTCGAGGCGATGCGCCGCCACGGCACGCGCATCGCGCTCGCGACCGACAACAACCCCGGCACCTCGCCGACCACCTCGCTGCTGCTGATGCTCAACATGGGCGCGACTTTGTTCGGGCTGACGGTGGTCGAAGCGCTGCGCGGCGTCACGGTCAATGCCGCCGCCGCGCTCGGCCTGTCCGCCGAGGTCGGCACACTCGAAGCAGGGAAGGCGTGCGACCTCGCGATCTGGGACGTCACCGACCCCGCCGAGCTCGTCTACCGCATCGGCTTCAACCCGCTTCACCAACGCATCAAGGACGGACAATGATCATCACCCCAGGCGCCATGACGCTCGCAGACTGGCGCGAAATCTATGAGGGCGCGAGCGCCGAACTGAGTGCCGATGCATGGGATGCGATCGACGCGAGCACCGCCGCGGTCGCGCGCATCGTCGCCAAGGGTGCGCCCGTCTATGGCATCAACACCGGCTTCGGAAAGCTCGCGAGCGTGCGCATTGCCGACGACGAGCTTTCGATCCTCCAGCGCAATATCGTGCTCAGCCACGCCGCGGGCACCGGCGCGCCGTCGCCCGCCCCGATCGTGCGGTTGATGATGGCATTGAAGCTCGCGAGCTTCGGCATGGGCGCGTCGGGCGTGAAGCGCGAGACCGTCGCAATGCTCGAAGCGATGCTCGCGAAGGGGCTGACTCCGGTCGTCCCGTCGCAGGGCTCGGTCGGCGCCAGCGGCGACCTTGCGCCGCTATCGCATATGGCGGCGGCGATGATCGGCGTCGGCGCGATCGAGGTCGGCGGCAAGGTGGTTCCGGCAGCCGACGCGCTCGCACAGGCCGGCCTCACCCCGCTCGATCTCGGCCCCAAGGAAGGCCTCGCGCTCCTCAACGGCACGCAATTCTCTACCGCCAATGCGCTCGCGGGCCTGTTCCGCGCCGAAACCGTGTTCCGCTCGGCGCTGATCACCGGCGCGCTTTCGACCGAAGCCGCCAAAGGCTCGGACGCGCCGTTCGATGCGCGCATCCATGCGCTGCGCGGCCATGCGGGCCAGCGCGAGGTCGGCGATACGCTGCGCAATCTGATGGCGGGATCGGCGATCCGCGCCTCGCACGCGGTCGACGATCCGCGCGTGCAGGACCCATACTGCCTCCGCTGCCAGCCGCAGGTGATGGGCGCGGTGCTCGACCTGCTGCGTCAGGCCGCGACGACGCTCGGCATCGAGGCGAATGGCGTCTCGGACAATCCGCTGATCTTCGCCGACACCGACGAGGCGCTGTCGGGGGGCAATTTCCACGCCGAGCCCGTCGCCTTCGCCGCCGACATGATCGCGATGGCCTTGTGCGAGATCGGGTCGATTTCGGAGCGCCGCATCGCGATGCTCGTCGATCCGGCGCTCTCGGGTCTCCCCGCCTTCCTGACCCCGCGCCCCGGGCTCAACTCGGGCTTCATGATCCCGCAGGTGACCGCCGCCGCGCTGGTCAGCGAGAACAAGCAGCGCGCGTACCCCGCAAGCGTCGATTCGATCCCGACCTCGGCGAACCAGGAGGATCATGTGTCGATGGCCGCGCACGGCGCGCGCCGCCTGCTCGAAATGGCCGACAATGTCAGCGCGGTGATCGGCATCGAACTGCTCGCCGCGTGTCAGGGCATCGACTTCCACGCGCCGCTGAAATCGAGCGACGCGCTCGAAGCCGCGCACAAGCATCTGCGCGCGGAGGTGCCCACGCTCGAAGACGACCGCCATTTCCACCCCGACATGGAGGCCGCGACCGCGCTGGTCCGCACGGGCAGCCTCGTCGCCGCGGTGCCCGCCAGCCTGCCGGGCCTCGGCTGATGGACTGGCTGCGCGTCCATCGCGGCGACGCGCCGCTCGTCATCGCCTTCCCGCATGGCGGCACCGACCTTGCGGGTCTCGACGAACAGTATGTCTCGCGCTGGCATGCGCAGATCGACACCGACTGGTGGATCGCCGAACTTTACGCCTTCGCCGCCGATCGGGGCGCGACGCTGGTCGCGACCGACATCTCACGCAGCGTGATCGACATGAACCGCGATCCGTCGGGCGCCTCGCTCTATCCGGGGCAGGCGACGACCGAGCTGTGCCCGACGACGACCTTCGACGGCGATCCGCTCTATCGCTTTGATGTACCGGACGAGGCCGAGATCTTGCAACGGCTGAACTCCTACCACCGGCCCTATCACGAGGCACTGGCCGAAGAACTCGACCGCCTGAAATCGGCGCACGGTAAAGTCGTCCTCTACGACGCGCATTCGATCCGTAGCCATGTCCCCCGCCTGTTCGACGGCGAGCTGCCGCAGTTCAACATCGGCACCAACGGCGGTGCGACCTCAGCCCCCGAACTCGAAACCATCGTCGCGAACATCTGCGCCGCGAGCGGCAAGAGCCATGTCGTCAACGGCCGCTTCAAGGGCGGCTGGACGACACGCCATTACGGCCAGCCCGACGACGGCATCCACGCGATCCAGATGGAGCTGGCGCAGCGCGGTTACATGGCCGAGCCCGCCGAAATCACCCACGCCAACTGGCCGTCCCCTCTCGACTCCAATCCCGCGATCCGGCCCGTGCTGGAGCAAGTGATCGCCGCGACCCTCGATTTTGCGAAAGGAAAAGCATGACCACCCGCCCCCTCAATCAGAGGCTCGACAACAGCCGCGTGATCCGCCCCGCGACGGGCACCGAGATCAGCGCGAAAAGCTGGCTCACCGAAGCGCCGATGCGGATGCTGATGAACAATCTCCACCCCGACGTCGCCGAGGCGCCGCACGAACTCGTCGTCTATGGCGGCATCGGCCGCGCCGCGCGCGATTGGGAAAGCTATGACCGGATCGTCGAGACGCTGAAGCGGCTCGAAGGCGACGAAACCCTGCTCATCCAGTCGGGCAAGCCCGTCGGCGTTTTCCGCACGCACGAGAATGCGCCGCGCGTGTTGCTCGCCAATTCGAACCTCGTCCCCGAATGGGCGAACTGGGACCATTTCCACGAGCTCGATAAAAAGGGCCTGATGATGTACGGCCAGATGACCGCGGGCAGCTGGATCTACATCGGCAGCCAGGGCATCGTTCAGGGAACTTACGAAACCTTCGTCGAAATGGGCCGCCAGCATTATGGCGGCAGCCTTGCCGGCCGCTGGCTGCTCACCGCCGGGCTCGGCGGCATGGGCGGCGCGCAGCCGCTCGCGGCGGTGATGGCGGGCGCCAGCTGCCTCGCGATCGAATGCCAGCCGAGCCGCATCGAGATGCGCCTGCGCACCGGCTACCTCGACAAGCAGGCCTCGAGCATCGACGAGGCGATCGCGATGATCGAGGCAGCCCACGCCGAGGGCAAGCCCGTATCGGTCGGCTTGCTCGGCAACGCCGCCGAAATCCTGCCCGAGATCGTCCGCCGCGGCATCCGCCCCGACCTGCTCACCGACCAGACGTCCGCGCACGATCCGGTCAACGGCTATCTCCCCGCGGGCTGGACCCTCGACGAGTGGTTTTCGAAGCGCGAGAGCGACCCCGCTGCGGTCGCCAAGGCCGCGAAGGCATCGATGGCGGTGCATGTGCAGGCGATGCTCGACCTGCAGGCCGCGGGCGTGCCGACCACCGACTATGGCAATAATATCCGCCAGGTGGCGAAGGACGAGGGCGTCGAGAATGCGTTCGACTTCCCGGGGTTCGTCCCCGCCTATGTCCGTCCTCTCTTCTGCCGCGGTATCGGCCCCTTCCGCTGGGTCGCGCTCTCGGGCGATCCCGAGGACATCTACAAGACCGACGCCAAGGTGAAGGAACTGCTCCCCGACAACAAGCATCTCCACAACTGGCTCGACATGGCGCGCGAGAAGATCCGGTTTCAGGGCCTGCCCGCGCGCATCTGCTGGGTCGGGCTCGGCGACCGCCACCGGCTCGGCCTTGCTTTCAACGAGATGGTTGCGTCGGGCGAACTCAAAGCCCCCGTCGTTATCGGCCGCGACCATCTGGACTCGGGCTCGGTCGCCTCGCCCAACCGCGAGACCGAAGCGATGCGCGACGGGTCGGATGCAGTTTCGGACTGGCCGCTACTCAACGCCCTCCTCAACACCGCGTCGGGCGCGACGTGGGTGTCGCTCCACCACGGCGGCGGCGTCGGCATGGGCTATTCGCAGCATAGCGGCATGGTAATCGTCGCCGACGGCACCCCCGAAGCGGCGAAACGCCTCGAGCGCGTGCTGTGGAACGACCCGGGCACCGGCGTGATGCGCCACGCCGACGCGGGTTACGACATCGCGATCGACTGCGCGCGCGAGAAGGGTCTCGACCTGCCGAGCATCTAGCGCTTGTTTCAGTTGCACCGAAACAGCTTCGCATCCTAAGGCTCTCCCCGACGATCAGGGGAGAGCCAGACGCCGATGTCCGAAGCCCAGCCGCAGAGCCATCCCGAAATCCGCGACGCGGTACGCCGCCTGTGCGCCGATTTTCCCGGCGAATATTGGCAAAGGCTCGACCGCGACCGCATCTATCCGACCGAGTTCGTCCGCACGCTCACCGAGGCGGGTTTCCTGTCGGTCCTGATCCCCGAAGCCTATGGCGGGTCGGGCCTCGGCCTCGGCGCGGCGACCGCAGTGCTCGAGGAAATCCACCGTTCGGGCTGCAACGGCGGCGCTTGCCACGCGCAGATGTACACGATGGGCACCTTGCTGAAACACGGGTCGGAGGCGCAGAAGCAAGCCTATCTGCCCGCCATCGCCCGCGGCGAGCTCCGCCTGCAGGCGTTCGGTGTCACCGAACCGACCGCGGGCACCGACACGACGCGCATCCGCACCTTCGCCAAGCGGGTCGGCGACAAATATATCGTCAACGGACAGAAGATCTGGATCAGCCGCGCCGAACATTCGGACCTGATGGTCCTGCTCTGCCGCACCACGCCGCGCGAGGAATGCGCCAAGCCCTCCGACGGGATGAGCGTCCTCCTCGTCGACATGCGCGAGGCAGAGGGTAACGGCCTGACGATCCGCCCGGTGCGCACGATGCTCAACCATGCAACGACCGAGCTGTTCTTCGACGATCTCGAGGTCCCCGTCGCGAACCTCATCGGCGAGGAGGGCAAGGGCTTTCGCTACATCCTCTCGGGCATGAACGCCGAGCGCATCCTCATCGCCTCCGAATGCATCGGCGACGGGCGCTTCTTCATCGACCGCGCCACCGCCTATGCCAAGGACCGCGAGGTCTTCGGCCGCGCGATTGGCACCAATCAGGGCATCCAGTTCCCGATCGCGCGCGCTTATGTGCAGATCGCCGCCGCCGCCGAGATGGTCGACAAGGCCGCGCGCCTGTTCGACGCCGGGCAGGATGGCGGAACCGAGGCGAATATGGCCAAGATGCTGGCGTCCGAGGCGAGCTGGTATGCCGCCGACATGTGCGTGCAGACGCACGGCGGCTTCGGCTTTGCCGAGGAATATGACATCGAGCGCAAATTCCGCGAGACGCGGCTCTATCAGGTCGCGCCGATCAGCACGAATTTGATCCTGAGCCATGTCGCGACGCACGCGCTCGGCCTGCCCAAGAGCTTCTGAGCCGGTGGACGATTATTCCGCCTGGGTCGGCCGCAGCGAAACGCGCGAGGATGTCGCGGCTGCGGCACCGCTCGCCGGCCTTGCCGCATTGCTCGACCATGACATTTCACCTTGGGCGCCCGGCACCGTGCCGCCGCTGGCCCATTGGCTCTATTTCCTGCCCACCGCGCGCCAGTCGGCGATCGGCGACGACGGTCACCCGCGCCGCGACGGCGCGGGCCTGCTCCCGCCCGTCCCGCTCCCGCGCCGCATGTGGGCGGGCAGCCGCATCGAGTTCCTCGCACCGATCGCGGTCGGTGCGGCGCTGACCCGTGTCACCACGATCGACGCGATCAAGCCCAAGCGCGGCGCGAGCGGCGACCTGCTCTTCGTGACGCTGCGCCACGACATCGCAGCGGATGGCGTCGCCGCGATCCGCGAGGAGCAGGACATCGTCTTTCGCGAACCCGCGACAACAGCGCCCGCGCCCACGCCGGCCGCAGCAATCGAACCCGAGCCCGCCGACGCGGTGCGCAGCCTATCGCCCGATCCGGTACTCCTGTTCCGCTATTCGGCGCTCACCTTCAACGCCCACCGCATCCACTACGACCGCGACTATGCGCAGCGTGTCGAGGGCTATGCGGGGCTCGTCGTCCACGGCCCGCTGATCGCAACCTTGCTGATGGATCACTTCCTGCGCACCGCGCCCGATGCGAACCCCCGCCGTTTCAGCTTCCGCGCCGAGGCACCGCTGATCGACGGCGCGCCCTTCGACCTCTGCCTCGCCCGCGATGGCGATGCGACGCGATTGTGGGCACGCGACGCGGCGGGACGCACGACGATGCGTGCCGACGTCGCATAGCGGGACCCGGCCCAAGCAAATCCACCCACCGAGATCATCTGGGTATTTCTCCGCCCCCGACATTGCCAATTCGCAAAGCGGGTCATGCCGCGGCGGACCATGATCGCCTTGTTCGCACCGATGCGGACGGAGTCGGGGAGGATCCGCATCAGCCATGCCGATCGGCATCGCGCGCCATCCCCTTTTTGTAAGGAGAGTAGCCATGATCAAGAAAGTCATGCTGGCGGTGTCGACGCTGGCGCTTGCCGTCTCGGCCGCACCTGCGATCGCGCAGGGTCAAGACCAGGACAATGACAACACCACGACCGGTGCCTCTGGCAACAACAGCGACACCGTCGTCGTCAACGACCTGATCGACCTGTTCGTCCAGGACAATGCCGCCGACACCTTCTCGGATGACGATCAGGACAATGACGGCAATGGTTCGTTCAACGGCAACAGCTTCGTTGTTGCGACCCAGTCATTGAGCGCGACCAACACCAACCAGAATCTCGACGAAGTCGTCGACATGGATGGTGAAGACGACAGCGACACGAATGTCGGCTATCAGAGCGGCAACAACTCGGTGACCGGCAGCGCCTTCGCGGCCTATGCCGGCATTCTGAACGCCGCCTGGAACACGGGCATCAACGCCAACACCCAAGCAGCGACCAACATCGCGGCGAGCGGCACTGTCAGCTTCGGCGACAGCGGCGGCAACGGTGGTGCCGGCGGCGGCGCTGGCGGCGACTAAGAGTCCCCCCCGGATGGCCGGCCCGGCACCACTGGCGGGCCGGCCATTTCCCGAATTTTCGCTTTCAAGGAGCGCCCGCGTCATGAAACCCCCGATCGTCCCGGCCCTGCTGGTCCTGGCAGGCCTGTCCGTGCCCGTATCGGCGCAGCTGCCCCCGCCCGAAGCTGCGACCCCGCACGTGGTCGAGGCCGTCCCGGCCGAAGCCTATGCAGCCCCGGCGATCGCGGTGCGGTCCGAACGCAAATCGCCGATGCTGAAAGACAAAGAGCTCGACACGCTGCGCGGCGGCCAGTCGCTCGTCATCACCAATCAGACGATGGACTCGATCGTCAGCGGCAACGTCCTCAAGGGCGACTATACCGCGGGTGCCGTCACGCTGAGCGATTTCGCGCTTTCCAATTTCAACGGTGTCGGCAATCTGCTGATCAACACCGGTGCGCAGGTCAGTGCCCAGAGCGGCATGAACCTGACCATCAACCTCGGCGATTGAATTCGCCATGCGGCCCATGCGCGCCTTGATCGCGGGCATGCTCTGCGCCCTTGCTGCGGCGCCCGCCGCCGCCGAGGTCCGGCTGACCGGACCCGAAACGGGCGGCAATTACCAGCTTCAGGTGATGACCTGGTGGGATATTCCTTTCCGCTCGGTCGTTCGCCAGCGCTATGATTTCAGCTGCGGTTCCGCCGCGATCGCGACCTTGCTCACCTATCATTATGGCGCGCCGACATCGGAGGCGATGCCTTTCCGCGCGATGTGGAAAACGGGCGACCGCGAGGCGATCCGCAAGGTCGGCTTCTCGATGCTCGACATGAAAAACTATCTCGCCTCGCGCGGCTTTCGCGCCGAGGGCTTCCGGATCACCGCCGAGCAATTGAAGCAGGTGAAGCGCCCGACGATCGTCCTGATGGACCTCAAGGGCTTCAAGCATTTCGTGGTCGTCAAAGGCGTCCGCGGCGACCGCGTGCTCACCGGCGATTCGGTCCTCGGCCTCAACGAATATTCGCTCAGCGATTTCGAGAAGCATTGGAACGGCATCGCGCTGGCGATCGTCGAGGGCGGCAAGAAGCGCCCGTCCTTCAACCTTGCCGGCGACTGGGGCCCCTGGTCGCAGGCGCCGCTCGAAGATGAGGGCGCGCTTCGCGTTTCGATCAGCGATCTGACGACCAACCTTCCCCCGCAATATCAGCTGACGCCGCAGATCCTGCTCGACGTGCGCGTCGGCACCGTGAAATGAGGCCGACCATGTCCCCCCGCATCCTCCTGCTCGCCTTCGCGCCCGTGCTCCTCGCGGCGAGCGAGCCCGCGGCCGACGATCCGCTTGTGGACGCCGAGACGGTATCGGACGAGGTGCTTGCGACGCAGCGCGGCGGTTTTGCCTTTCAGGGCATGGTGATCGCCTTCGGTGCGGATATTCGCAGCTTCGTGAACGACGAACTTGCGCTCCGCACGATCGTCAGCTGGACCCCCCAGGGATCCTCGATCGAACGCTTCGTGTCGCCGGCGCTGACCGCGGTCGACGCGGCGCAGATCCAGGGCGGCATCTTGACCAGCGGCGGCATCACCATGCGCGTGGGCGATGAACCGGTATTCCTCGCGAACAATGGCCAGACCGCGCTGATCCAGCGCACCGACGCGATCCAGAATGTCCTGATCAACACCGCCAGCAACGTCTCGCTGAACCAGCAGGTCGACGCCGTACTCGACATCAGCGGCTATGAAGGGTTCCGCGACGCGCTGGCGTCGACGCGGATGAGCGATGCGATCGGCGCTGTGATGGGCGCGCAGACGGTCGGCGCGCTCGGCAACTGAACGACCCCCCGCCCCTGTTTCGACAGGGACGGTTCACCTCGCCCCGCCTCTTTTGGCGGGGCTTCTTTATGTGGTTCTTATCGGGTTGGGCTCGACCGCCCGGATCATAGTTTCCCGCCGAACGGCATGCGCAGCGTGATCGACACGTCGGGCGCATCCTCGGTCACGCCGATCTCGAAACCCATGTTCAGAACGTCGCGCTCGGTCAGGCGGTACGACATGCCGAAATTGAGCGAACCGACGTGGATATAGTTGGATTTCTGATGCGTATCGCCGATCTCGGTCTTGGTCGGGAAGATATAATTGTGCCGGTAACCCAGCGAGAAGGAGAAGCGCGGGTTGAGCGCGAAACCGAAGCCGATATTGGCCGAAACCGCATCGCCCGGATCGACGCGCCCGATCAGCACCTCGCCGACCAGTTTGTTCACGTCGCGCGGGATATGATAGAGATAGGCCGCGCCCCCGTAGATCACCGCGGGATCCGACGGCATCAAGAAATTGAGCCCCGGCTGCACCGCCCAGAAACCCGACCCGGTGGCGAGTCCCGTCGCGACACCGAATTCGTCGTAGCCGACCTCGAACGGCCCCTTGCCCGTGTCCGACTTCACACGCAGCGTCCCGACGAAGATCGGCTTTTGCCCGACCGGGCGATTGAATTGATAGCGCAGCGAGAATTCGGCGTCGCCGACCCCGTCCTCGCGCAGCGCGATCGACCGGACGATGCCTTCGTCGCGCTGCTGGACGACCTCGATCCGGTCGTTGCGATAGAGATAGGGAATGCGCACCTCAGCCTCGAGCCGGTCGCTGATGCCGTAGCGCAGCGAGGCCGTGCCGACGAGCGTGTCGCGGTCGGCGTCGGTCGCCTCGATCAGCCCGATCTGGATCCCCGGGATCAGCTCGATCCCGCGAAAGACGAGACGGTTGGTGGACGAACGCGTATATTCGAACGAGGGTTCGAAAATGAGGTTGCCGGCGCGCGTCAGCACGCCCTGTCCTTCGGGAACTGCGGCGACGCGTTCGGCGGTCGACTCGCTCGGCGGCGGCGCCTCGCCGACCGGCGCATCGGGCAGCGCGACCGCGTCGCTGCCGGGGCCCGGAAGCGCGGGGCCGGCAATGCCTTGCCCCATGCCGGTCCCGCGGAACATGTCGAGCTGCGCCTCGGCGAGCGCGAAGGACGAGAGCCGGTCGATCTGCGCCTGCTGGGTGATAAGCTGTCCCTGCATTTTCACGATATGCTGCCGCTGCTCGGCGAGCATCACATTCTGCTGGTCGATCAGCGCGCGCTGCTCGGCGATGATCCGGCGCTGCGCGTCGATCTCGCTCTCGACGCTCGCGGCGGGCGGGTTTTCGGGGGCGCCGTCCGGGGCCGCAGCCGCCGCGTTCCACGTCGGCGCGGTATCGAGAAAGGGAAGCGCATCGCACAGGCATTCGAGCGGCGGCGCTTCATACGCCTTCGCTTGCGAGGGCGCAAAAACGGCCGACAGGCCAACAGCTGCCACACCCATATGGCGCAGCACGGGCGGCGCTGACAGATTGGTCATGCGCCTGCCCCCTGCCCGGTGAAGGTTCGCCGCGGCTGCATCGCGCGCATATTGTCGATCGCGACGCCCATTTCTTCGCCGGCTATGGCGCGCAGCCCGTCGAGGTCGACCAGCCGGCACAATTGTGGCCCCTCCAGCTCGATCAGGCCCTGGCGAACAAAGCCCGAGATCGTCCGGCTGACCGTATGGATCGTCAGACCCAGATGGTCGGCAATATCGCCGCGCGTCATCGGCAAGGGAATGCTGCCGAGCGCCGACAGCCGCTTCGCCGCGATCAACAGGAACGCCGCGACGCGTTCATTGGCGTTGCGGCGGCCGAGCAGGAATATACATTGGTTCGCGCTGTCCAGCGCGCGTTCGAGCGCCCGGTTCTGCCCGAGCGAATCGGGATCGCCATTGAGCGCCGGGCGGCGGGTCAGGATCGTGTTGGTGACCGCTTCGGCCGCCGCGTCGCGCGCGCCATATCCGACGCCGAACACATCGCCCTGATAGAAAAACCCCGTCAGCTGACGGTGCCCGTCGACATGGAAATGACAGGTCCTGACGGTGCCCGAGATGACTTCGAACCAGCAATCGCCGGGATCCCCCTGCGAGAAAATAATCTCGCCTTTCCGGAATTTTAGGATGGTGTCCTGCGGAATCGCCCCGCGTTGAAATTCTGCCGACAGACCTTGCACGCCACGTCTCCAATCTGGAATTGGTATTTGCGGCGACCCCGTTTGCGAGTCTCATCTGCCTTTGCGGGTGCTGAATCCATCCGCATAAAAACCAAGGAATTCGTGTGTATGAACAGCCTAGGAAAATCACTTACGTAAATTTCCTTAGCATTTCAGGATATATTAGTGCTGAATTTCAGTATCATAGCTATATTGGCATGCGCCGTGCCGTTATATGCTTAATTAGCTTCGGTTAATTGATAAACAGCGCACAAACATATATCATCGAAGGCAGAGCAGGTGGGTTGCGGCAATTGCCGCGCAAAAGATGCTCGTCGGTCGCACTGTGTCTACGCCTTGGGTGTCAGGGGATTGCGCCGTGCATCAAAACGCTTTGAACGTCGAACCGCATTTGACCTTTCGCGAGCATCAGATACTCGAACTGGTCGCCGTCGGCTGCTCGGCCAAGCAGATCGCGATCGAGATCAACATCGCTCCACGAACCGTCGAACGGCACATCGAAAATGTGCGGCTGAAACTCAATGCGCGCAACCGCGCGCATCTGATAACCCAGGCCATGCACCTGGGCCTGCTGGTCATCGAAACACCGTCGCCCGACGAACCGACGCTCTTCGAACTCAAATGATGGTGCATCCGGCGTGAACGCTTCTGGGCACCGATAGCGAAAGCAGATGCTGACCATCGATCAGACCGGTGAATGCTGATGAAGGCCGGGAACAAGCGCCTCGCCCGGTCCCGGCCCTCATTCCTATCAGCTGTCAAATAAACGGATAGGTCACGCCATAATAGCCATAGACGCCGCGGCCGTAGTCGTCGGTATATTCGGGCACATTGTCGGTGCCATAGCGCGGCGCATCGACGAGCTGTTCCTTGGCGACGTCGACCACATAGCCGCCCTGGTCGATATCATAGGTCAGCATGTCCCATGGCAGCGGATAATGGTCGCTGCCGAGGCCGAACAGGCCGCCGAACTCCAGCACCGCATATTCGCTTTTGCCCGATCTTTTGTCGATCATGACATTTGCCACCGTTCCCAGCTTCTCGCCTTCCGGGTTATAGACTTTCGTCCCTTCGACCTTGTCCGAAGCGATGAGACGATGCGTTTCGTTTGTTTCGAGGGTGTCGGCCATGACAATCTCTCCTTGATCCATTGAGGCTGCGCACACGGCCGATCGGGATCGGCCGCGCCCTCCCACTTCCCGATCAACGGAGCGCGATACCGCATGTTCCACCGTTCATCGCAATTCGCGCCGGCTCGCCCGTTTCGATGCCGCCGTGCCCGAACGACGATTCGAGCGCGCCCATATCGTGGGGCGTGTCTGTATGCGCCGCGACCCCGGCGGCGATGACCGTACCGGTCGGGCAAGCCGCGCCCGCGCGCTGACGCGACAGAAAATTGTCAGGGCGAAGCGACGGGGTGTTCGCCCGCTGCTTGAAAGGGCGGCATCCGGCCCGTCGCTCGATGGCGCGCGATCTGGTGCTTGAACGCGGCCGCGACATGCAGGACGAGGAGTGCGAGCGTGACGAACACCAAGAGTTCGTGAACGCCGCCAAGCCGTTCGCCGGCTTCTTCGGAAATTCCGGGGATCAGCGGGAGCGGTATGCCGCCAAGCATCGGCGTCACCGATTTGCCCTCCGCGCTCGCACCGCCCGACACGGCCATCAGGCCGGTAAGCGGCAGGGCGATTAGAAGCACGTAAAATGCCCGATGCGTCCAGACGCTCGCCAGACGTTCCCAGCGCGGCAGTTCGACCGGAAAGGGCGGCGGCGGATGCGCCAGGCGCCAGGCAAGGCGGACAAACGCAAGCAAGAGGATTGTTGCCCCGAGCGTCTTGTGCATGGTGAAGAGGTCGCCGCGCGCCGGACCGCGGTCCATGCCGGAAAAGGTGAAGCCGACGACCACCTGCGCCACAATGATCAGCGCCATCAGCCAATGCAGGAGAACCGCGCCATTATTATAGCGCAACAGCCGTTCCTGCGGCGTGGCTTCGGGGACGCTCGCCATTTCGGTTCAACGCATCGTAAATACAAACGATCCATCGAGCGGGGAGTCCATCTTCCGGACAGACTGGCGCCCGCGGCGCTATTCGATCAAAATTCCGAGATCGTTTCATCCTCGATCGCCGCACGGATCATCCGGTCCCAGACATCGGCGTCGCCGACCGCGAGCATCCGCCCGCTCGGCTCGCGCAGTGTACGGAGCGCGGCGAGCGCGGCATCGGTATAGTCGGGCCATAATGCATCGACCGCCGGACCCGCCGACGTTAGTTCGCCTTCAGCATTTTTGCTCAGTGCATGACCGGCGAGCGCGCGCGCGACACGCTCGACGGGAGCGGTCGCTGCATGGTCGAGGTTGCCGTGCGACATGGTGGATCTCCTTTTCGTGACATGAGCTCAACGTCCGCATTGCCGCCGGGTTGCAGGTCGGCGCCGTTCGTAATCGAAACTGCTTTGTTCCGCCGCCTGCAACCGCCGACGGACACAATTCTTGATAAAAATTGCCGGCCCCACCTGCCGTCACGGAAACCTCGCGGCGCGCCGTTCGTTGCTCATTGCGTGAACGATGGGACGCGAAAGGAGTCGACGTGATTACCTATGCGCTTCGTTACGAGGACGACGGGATCGGCATCGAAAAACGGGTCGAATTCGAGGCCGATACGCCGGCGCAGGCGTTGTTGATCGCGCAAGGCGAGGCAGAGGGACGCTGGGCGGAACTCAGCGCGGACGGTCGGCCGATCTGCCTGCTCGGGCGCGAAAACCTGGGCGCCGGCAACTATTGGGTCATCCGGCATCAGCAGCATAGCGAGATTGTCACCCGCGCCAGCGCGCCACAGACCCCGGAGCGCGCGGTGTAGCAGACCGGAGCGCCGCCATATGGACTTTGCGACAGATCACCTCATCTTCGGCCCCGACGACGTCGATCTCGGACGCTCGCCGCTCGCCGGCGCGTTCGATGCCGAAACCTATGCGCTCGGCGCCTTCAACCCCGGCCTTACCCGGCTCGAAAACGGCAATCTGCTGATGATGGTGCGCGTCGCCGAAGCATTGCGCAATCCGACCGCCGATGGCCATGTGCGCGCCATCCGCTGGACCGAGGGCGGCTATCGGCTCGACGCCTGGCCGCTCGATCTTTGCGATACCGCCGATCCGCGCAAATTCATGGTGCACGGCGGCGCGTGGCGGGTGATGGCGCTGACCTCGCTCTCCTGGCTCCTCCCCGTCGAACTTTCGCCCGACGGGCTCGAGCGCGTCGCGATCCACTATGACAAGGCGGTGGCGCCGCAGGGCAGCTACCAATGCTATGGCGTCGAGGATGCCCGCATTTCGCGGGTGGATGGCCGCTGGCTGATGACGACCTGCTCGGTAAGCCCCGAACGGCATTCGACAACACTCTACAGCTCAACGAACGGGATCGACTGGCGCTTCGAGGACATCGTCCTCGATCACCAGAACAAGGACATGCTCATTTTCGAAGGCCGCATCGACGGGCGCTACTGGGCACAGACGCGCCCGCTGGGTGACCTCTATTTCGCCTATCCGCCGGGCTCGGAGTGGCGCGCGGGGCCGTCGATCAACCTGGCGACCTCGCCCGACGCCCTTCACTGGAAACCGCATCTCGCGCCGGGCATCCGTCCGCATGCCGATACGCTCGCAACCGCGCGGATCGGCGGCGGCACCCCGCCGATCCTCACCGATGATGGCTGGCTGACGCTCTGGCACGGGGTCGAACCCAAGGAAATCGTCGGTATCTACCGCACCTATTGGTCGCTGCTCGACCGGCGCGATCCGTCCAAAATCCTGCGAACCGGCGACCGGCCGTTGATCGAAGCCAATGCCGAGCTCACGCGCCCGCTGGAAGACCGGCTCTACGTCCGCGACGTCGTGTTCACGACGGGGATCGCCGACGGAGGCGACCATTATGTCGTCGCCTCGGGTGAAGCCGACCTCGCCTGCCGCATTACCCATATTCCGAAGGCGATTTTCGCCGCCTGAGGTGCGAGGGTCGGGCTGGCATCGAAAAAGTCCGGACACCATCACCGGCCTGCAACTATCGCCGCGTCGCGCCGTTGCCTTCTTCGAGAGGAAAAACATATGGCAAAGGTAGCGGCATCGCACCCGGGCGCACCCCGGCTCCGGGGCTTCGCCGGAATGCTCGGCGGCATCGCGCTCATGTGGTTCGCAGCACGCGCGATACGCAGGCGGGCCGGGCCGGCGAAGGCCGACCGCCATTCGGCCGCTTTTCGCGACCGCGAGACCGATGCTGAAAATTTCGATCAGACACGATCGGCCGGCCCCGACGCGATGCGCGACGGGATCCGCCGGCCATGGGAGGCGATCGATCAGGCAATCGATGAGTCCTTTCCGGCGAGCGACCCGCCGGCAACTTACGGATCCGGGAACGCCCGCCCCTCAGGCGAGGTGGCGAAGTAGGTCGTCGATCGAGGCAGTCGCGAAGCCGATCGCGCTGTCCGATATGCCGAACGGAATGAAAAGCTCGTCGCCGACGCGCATCGCGCCGCAGGTATAGACGACATTGGGCACATAGCCTTCGCGATCGCTCTCGGCGGCGGCGAGGATCGGGCAGGACGTGCGCCCGAGGATGCGCGATGGGTCGTCGCGATCGAGGAGCGCCGCCCCCAGGCTGTATTTGCGCATCGCCCCGACGCCATGGGTGAGGAGGAGCCAACCCGCATCGCACTCGATCGGGCTGCCGCAATTTCCCATCTGGATGAATTCCCAGGGAAATTCTGGGCGCATCAGGATCGACCCTTCCTCGTCCCAGCGCGTTAGCGTATCGGACGCGAGCAGGGTGATATTCTTGCCGTCCTGCCGCCCGATCATCAGATAGCGTCCGTCGATCTTGCGCGGGAACAGCGCCATGCCCTTGTGCCGCGCGGCCCGTCCGGTGAGCGGGGCGAGGCTGAAGCTTGTGAAGTCGCGGGTGCGCAGCAGTTCGGAGCGGATCGCCTGCCCCGAATAGGCGGTGTAGGTTCCGATATATTCGGTGCTGCCATCGTCGTGAACGAAGCGCACGAGGCGGAGATCCTCGAGCCCGTTACGCTGCGCCTCGGTCACGGGAAAGAGGACGCTGTTCGAGATCGCGCTGTCGGGCTGGCGGTGCACGGTCACGGCATCGTCGGGACCGATATGATGGCGGTCGTCGGCAACCGCCGCCATCGCCGGCCCCGATTGCGGCCAGAGATGGAAATCGCCGCCGGGGCCGATGATGCCCTCTCGAAAGGCCACCGAGCTGATATGCCCCTCGCCCACCGCGCGCATCGACATCAGAAAGCGCTGCTGGTGCGCGGCGAGCCCCGTCTGGTCGGGATGCGGCACGACGCTCGGGTTCATCAGCGCCGCCGCGGCATAACTATATTCGTGACAGAAATAGGCACCAATCAGGCGCCGCTTGACCGGCGAGACGCTGCTGACGTCAAGCGCCAGATCCTCGGCGATCTCGGCGAAGCGTTCGTCGAAAATGCGGCCGATCTGCCAGTGCCGCTCGGAAAAATCCTTCCAGATCAGCCCAAGCTCGAGCTCCGCCTGGTCCTCGTCGAGCGCGACGACGTCGGCGACGAGTTGCGCGGCGCGCGGCGGTTCGGAAACATTCGACGCCCAAGCAAGGTGGAAGGGTCGCAAGACGACCCGCGCGGGATCGGCGCTGAGCTTTTCATTGAGTATGTGCAGCGGCGACTGGTCGGGTCTGCAGATCAGCATCGATAAGGCCCGCCTTTTCTTTGATCCCTGCCTGCCAGAATAGGTCGTCCATCGCGTGATAGGCAAGGTGAAATGCCAGCACCGACTCGGCGCCGACATTCGTATTGACGCCCCGCGGGGTCAGTCCGTCGCAGCAGCGCCCGGTCGCGGCGTTCGCGAGCGCGAGCCGGTCGTTGTCACCGTGGAACCAGCGCCAGGCCATATCGGCGCGCGCGCTCCAGCGCGGCAGCCCGGTCGAGACGAAAGCTTCGCCGCAAGCGGCAATCGTCGCCCACGCCTCGAGCGGCTGCTGGTCGAAGGGCAAGGTTTCGCCGGCGAGACCGAAACCCTCGGACCCCGCCGGGCGGAACCATCCGCCCGCGCCCGTCTGGCGGTCGCAAAGCCAGTCGAGCGCCGCAAGCCCCGCCGTTCGGCAGCCAAACGCAACCTATGAGGAAGTCTCGAATTACGAGACGTTAACGATATTGGGACATGATCTCGACATGAAACGATCGGACACCCCCACACCGATCGAGTCGCCGTGGCGCTTGCGGATTTTCCCAAGCCCGGCGACTCTTCCGCTATCGGTCTATCGCGACTTCGTCGACATGCTGTTCAGCATGCGGCTTCCCATATTCGGCCTCGGCGCGGTGTTCGTCGGTGTGTGCATCCTTGTCGGCCGCGAGCTAGGCAGCAACTTTCTTCTCGCCCTCGGAGCGCTGGGGATGCTGACGACGTTTCTGCGGCTCGCCACGCTTCGCGCTTATTCCCGGGCTCGTCCGGTCCGCGATTTCGACGAACTGAGGCGCTGGGAGCGCCGCTATGCGATCGGCAATTATGCATCGGCCGTGCTGCTTGCGCTCCTCAATCTGGTAGCCATCGCCGCCCATTATCCCTTGCTCCACCTCATCACCGTCAGCCTCGTCTTCGGCTTTGGCGCGGGCATCGTTTCGCGGACCTCGATCCGGCCGAAAATCTGCGTAACCAGCCTGCTGATCGCGACCGTGCCGACCGTCGCCGCGCTGGCCTGGCACCCGATGCAGCCGCATGCGATGCCCCTCCATGCCGAGCTGTTTCTGATCGAGGCCTTCATCGTCGCCATGATAACCGGGCTCAGCCTCCAGACCGTTGCCCACCTCTATCGCTCGGCGGTCGAGCACCACACGGCGCGGCACGACATGGCGAAGCTCGCCCGGACCGATGCCCTCACCGGCCTGTCGAACCGCCTGCTGCTGCGCGAACTTTTCCAGGATCGCGCCGCGACGGCGATGCGCGCGAAGAATCTAGTCGCGCTGCATTTTCTCGATCTCGACGGCTTCAAGGCGATCAACGATCGCTACGGCCACCCGGCGGGCGATGCGCTGCTCGAACAGGTCGCGCGCCGGCTCGAAGGGATGGTGCGCAGCGACGATGTCGTCGCCCGGCTCGGCGGCGACGAATTCGTCGTGCTGCAGGTCGACCTGAGCGACGAAAGCGAAGCCGAACTCCTGGCCCGCCGGATCATCCGCGAGATCAGCAAACCCTATCTCGTGGACGATATATCGATGTCGGTATCGGTCAGCGTCGGGATCGCCACCGCCCCGAAACTCGGCGTCGAACTGGAACGGCTCCTCTCGTGCGCCGATGCCGCGCTCTATCGCGCGAAGGCCGGAGGGAAAGCGCGAGCCCTCTTCTGCGTCGAGGAAGACGCCGCGATCGCCAATATCGCGGCGTGACGCGGAGAGTGAAATGGGCTTGCCGCGATCATTGGTATCGATGTTTCGGCGCGGCCCATTGACAGGGCGTCGTCGAAGTCTGCGCTTACCGGCTCGCCAGGACGAAATCGCCGGCATGCCGTTTCAGCTCGCCGAGCGCGATGCCGGGGCGATAGAGCGCGCCGCCCAGCCCGAACCCGGACGCGCCCGACGCTCTCCACAGCGCCAGTTTATCGGGGGTGATGCCCCCCGTGACGATCACGGGGACACCGGAAGGCAAGACCGTTTTCAACGCTTTCAAGATAGGCGGAGACGAGGCTTCGGCGGGGAAATATTTCAGCGCCGTCGCCCCGGCTGCGTGCGCCGCGAACGCCTCCGACGGGGTCAGGAAGCCCGGGACCGACGCGAGGCCCGCTTCCACTGTCGCGGCGATGACGGCGGGGTCGGTGTTGGGTGACACGACGAGCCGCCCGCCCGCCGCGGCGACATCGGCCACCTGGCTGCACGACAAGACAGTCCCCGCACCAACAACCGCCCGGTCGCCCACCGCACCGGCCAGAATAGCGATGCTGCGCAGCGGGTCGGGCGAATTCAGCGGGACTTCGATGAGGGTAAACCCCGCATCGACGAGCACCTCGCCCGCCGCCGCCGCCTCTTCCGGCCGGATGCCCCGGAGAATGGCGATAAGCGGGCATTGCGCCAGCGCCGCGGCGAAATCCATCATAGCTCCTTCCAGATTCGGGTGATGCCGGCGACAAAGGCGGCATGGCTGTCGACAAGGATCGCCGAGCCGCCGAGTTCCTCGATCGCGCAGCGGTAAAGCCCGCCGAGATGGGCGTCGGCAAGCACATGCACCGGCTCCGACGGATCGGTGAGGCGCGCGCGGACGTCGCTGCCAATAAGCAACCCGCTGGTGAAGGACGCGCTTTGTTCGAGCGGCAGCGAACCAAGCAGGCGGGCCGCGCGGACGGAGAAGAGCAGCGACAGCAGATCCTGCCCCTGCGCCTGGCGGACGCCCGCCAGAAACCCTTCGTTCGGTCCAACATCGCCGTCGAGCAGATCGGCGAGCAGGCTGTGCTGCTTGAGTAGCGCGAATAATTCACCGGTCATCGTCGTGGTGAAATCGACAAGCCGGCCGTCCGCGACCCGCGCCCATTTGCAATGAGTGCCGGGCTGACAGAGCATCGCCCCATCGGGCACCAGCCCCGCCTCGAGCGCGCCGAGAAACTGCACTTCCTCGCCGCGCATCACGTCGGCGCGGCTGTCGTCGAGGCGGCACACGCCGGGGACGATCGCGGTGCGCCGCGCCTCGATCCACTGCGTGCCGCGCGCGATGGCGGCAAAATCGGCGGGCGCCGGCACATAGGGAATTTCGTGCCAGCCGCGCTTCGACCCGACCATGCCGGCGCACAGCATCGGGGCATCGCCAAAGCGCCCACGAATGCCCGCCGCCTCGGCATCGAAACTGCCCGGCGCAATCGCCAGCACGCCGCGGTCGTCACGTTCGGTTTCGATCACCGCACCGCCCGCGTCGATGCTGTACACGCGGCGGTTGGTGGTGCCCCAGTCTACGGCGAGAAAATGTCCGTCCATGCGCCGTCCGACCTACCACCAGGTCGCATAGAGCGCGATCAGTATCGCGATCACCGCGCCGCTTGCCACGTTGAAACCGGTCGTGGTCCGAAAGCTGACGCCTTCGGCGGTAATGCGATCCTTGTCGGCGGTCGCGGGCATCAGCAGCGACAGGCCGACCGCCAGCACGAGTGCGATCAGGAACACAATCCCCATGCGATCCATGAACGGTATCGCGGGCGCGAGCACCTTGAACAGATAGGAGAAGCCGACCGATGCGACCGCCGCAGCAATCGCGCCCGCCTCGCTCGCGCGCTTCCAGAACAGGCCGAGCAGGAAGATCACCGTGATACCCGGCGTGAAGAAGCCCGAAAATTCCTGGATGAACTGGAAAGCCTGGTCGGAACCGCCGAGCAAGGGGCGCGCCGTGACCAGCGCGAGCAAAGTCGCGACCACCGCGACGATGCGCCCGACGAGCACCAGCTTCTTCTCGCCCGCCTCGCTCCGTTCGCCGGCATGCGCGGGCGAGAATTTGGCATAGAGGTCGAGCGTGAAGATCGTCGCGATCGAATTGATCTTCGACGCGGTCGACGCCACCACCGCGGCCATCAACGCGGCAAAGACAAGGCCCAATATCCCCGCGGGCAGCAGCCGCATCATCGTCGGATAGGCTTCGTCGGGTTTCGCGAGGTCGGGCGCAAGCATCACCGCGGCGATGCCCGGCAGCACGACGATCACCGGCATCAGCAGCTTGAGAAAGGCGGCGAACACGATGCCCTTCTGAGCTTCGGCCAGATTTTTTGCGGCGAGCGCGCGCTGGATGATATATTGGTTGAACCCCCAATAGGACAGGTTCGCGATCCACATGCCGCCGATCAGCACCGAGATGCCGGGCAGATCCTTGTAGAAGGGGTTGTCGGCAGTCAGGATCATGTCGAAATGCCCCGGCAGTTCGCTGGCCAGGCGGCTGAAGCCCCCGATGATGCCCGCGTCACCGCCGATTTCGCTGAGCGTGATGCCCGAGATGAGCAGACCGCCCAGAACGAGCAACGTGACCTGGACGATGTCGGTGAGCGCGACCGCCTTCAACCCGCCGTAAAGCTGGTAGAGCAGCGCAAAGCCGCCGAGCGCGAACAGCGCGACATCCTGATCGACCCCCGCGACCTTGTTGACCGCGATCGAACCGAGCCACACGATCGAGGTGAGGTTTACGAAGATATAGAGCGCGAGCCAGAAGATCGCCATCAGCGTGCGGATGTTGGTGCCGTAGCGCTGTTCGAGGAACTGCGGCATCGTGAAGATCTCGTTGCGGATGAAGATCGGCAGGAAAAATTTGCCGACGATCAGCAGCGTGAGCGCCGCCATCCATTCGTAGGAGGCGATCGCCAGACCGATCGCATAGCCCGATCCCGACATGCCGACGATCTGCTCGGCCGAAATATTGGCGGCGATCAGCGACGCGCCGATCGCCCACCAGGGCAGATTCTTCGACGCGAGGAAATAGTCGGCGCTGTCCTTGGCCTTGCCGCCCTTTTCGCGGCTGACCCACTGCGCGAGCCCGAAAATCCCGATCGCATAAGCGACGATCACCGCCACATCGAGAGTCGTCAGCGTCATATTCGGCATCCCCTTTCCCGCGGTGTCCCGCAAACGCCGCGCCGAAAAACGCGCGATCGTCTATTTATACGATTTATAGGCTTTATATTTATATGATCTATGCCACTTGTCTAGAGCCTAGCTGCGAGCGATACGAAGCGCGAGGGAGCCGCGCGCGGCAGGATGCTGTAAAATGCCCGATTTGGCATAGCGGACAAGAGAGGGAAGAGCGTGCAACCAGGTGATCCGGCGGAACTGCGAACCCGATTGGGGCGCAACCTGACCTATGGCCTCCTCGATTCGCTGGGCCGCGCGATCGTCATCGGCGCTTATGAAGACCAGCCCTTTCCGACCGAGGCCGAGCTGGCGAAGCAGCATGGCGTCAGCCGGCAGGTGACGCGCGAGGCGGTGAAGATGCTGACCGCCAAGGGCCTGCTCAGCGCGCGCCCGCGCCAGGGGACGATCGTCCAGCCCGCGACGACGTGGAACCTGTTCGACACCGACGTGCTGCGCTGGCTTCTCGAGCGCAAATTCTCGGTCGACCTGCTGCGCCAGTTCAATCAGCTGCGCGTCGCGATCGAGCCCGAGGCGGCCGCGCTCGCCGCCGTCAATGCGAGCGACGCCGATCTCGAACCGATTTTCGCAGGCCTGAAGCGCATGGAAGCGGCCGAGCGCGGGTTCGACGATCCGCTCGACGCCGACATCGCCTTTCACGTCGCCATCCTGCGCGCGTCGGGCAACCCCTTCTTCGTCCAGTTTCGCGACGTGGTGACGACCGCGCTGCGCAGCTCGATCCGCTTCACGAACCGCATCAAGGGCCGGTCGGCGAGCGTTCCCGATCATGCCGCGGTCAGCGAGGCGATCGCGCGCCGCAACCCCGACCGCGCGCGCAAGGCGATGAAGAAGATCATCGGCGACGTCCTCGACCTCATCGAAACGAGCGAAACCTAGTCGGTCATGGCGATCGGCAGGATCGCACCGCCGGGCGCGTAGCCGACGCGCTCGACCGCTATGCGGCGTTCGCCCTGCAACGGCGTGCTTTTGTCGCGTGTCGGCCAGCGGTGATAGACGATCAGCCAGTCGCCGCTGGCGGGGTCGCGCACGAAGCTGTGATGTCCCGGACCCTGATGGTCCGCATCGGACTGCAGCAGCACCCCGCGATAGCGCCAGAGGCCGACGGGCGAAGCGCCGGTCGCATAATGAACCGAATAACCGGCGCTGTTCCATGCGCCGTGACTGTAGGAAAGATAATAGACCCCGCCGCGTTCGTGCATGAAGGCGCCCTCGGTAAAATGGGGCGGCTGTTCGGTCGCGACCTCGTTGGCGATCGACAGCAGATCATCCGCCAGCCGATAGATGCGAAGGCGCGATCCGGCGCTGCCACCGGCGTAGAGGTAAAAACGGCCGCTCGCGGGATCGCGAAATGCCATCGGGTCGATTGCCTCGAAACCCTCACCGCCAGTGAGCAGCGGGCGGCCGGAGTCCGCGAACGGGCCCTGCGGCCGATCGGCGACCGCGACGCCGATCCGGCTGGGCGTGGGATTTTGCGGACCGACCGAATAAAAAAGATAGTAGCGACCGTTCGCCGCGATCAGCGCCGGTGCCCACAGATAGTGGCGAGGAGCGCCGTCATCGTCGATCCAGCCGATCGCGTCACGACGCAGGATGACGCCGCGAAACCGCCAGTGCCGCAAATCGCGCGTCGTCCAGGCCGACAGCCGGTCTCCGCCGCCGGTCGGATAGACCCATAGTTCGTCGCCGATCGCCACCGCATGCGGGTCGGCCCCGACAATCGATTCTCCCCCGGCAGATTCGGCGGGCGGGACCGGACCGGGCAACATCATCGCTGCCGCGGCCGCCCACGCCCACCGAGGGCGGGAGGATATCATCAGAAGCGCGCGCGCAGGCTCGCTCCATAGAAGCTGTCGTCGACGCGAATGTCGTGCGGGAAGGCGGGCGTGTGGAAATAGCTGTAATATTTGCTCTTGAGGACGTTCACGCCGTCGACGCTGAGCGCCAGATTCTCGTTGATGTCATAGCTGACCGAGAAATCGAGCCGGCCGTTCGCTTTGACGCGATTGAACTTCGCGCCGTCACCCGGCACCAGCAGGCCGCCGCCGAACAGACCCTCGTTAAACTTGCCGCGCCAGGTATAAACGACGCGCGCGGTGAAGCCGTATTTCTCGTACAGCCCGCCGATATTATAGCTGTATTTCGACACGCCGAGAAGCGGTTCGCCGACGAGCGGATCGGTCGGGGTCTTGATCTTGCTGTCGGCGAAGGTGAAGTTTCCAAACATGCCGAGGCCGTCGAGCCCTTCGGGCAGGAAATCGAAGAACATCTGGCCGCTGACCTCGACGCCCTTCAGCTGCGCGCCGCCCAGGTTGCGCGGACGCGAGATATTATAGGTGATGCCGTCGATAACCTCGGGCTCGACGCCGATCGCCACGCGATCCTTGATCTCGCGATAATAGACCGCGGCCGACACATAGCTCGACGGGCCGAAATAATATTCCGCCGTCGCATCCCATGCTTCCGATTTCTGCGACCGCAAATCCGGATTGCCGCCATTGCCATTGGGGCGGATATTCGCGTTGTTCGGCACTTGATAGAAAAGGCCGGGATTAAGGTCGCCGAACGCCGGGCGCGACAGCGTCTTGGCGTAGCTGGCACGCAGCTGGAGCTCGGGCGTCAGCTTCAGCCGGACGCTGGCGTTCGGCAGGAAGTCGGTTTCGGTGCTCGACCGCCGGACGGGCGTCAGCACGCCACTCACCCGGCCCGTCCCTTGCAGGTCACGGTCGTTCGTTACCCAGCGCACGCCGACAAGGCCGTCGACCAGCATGTCGCCGCCAAGGTCGGCGGCATATTTGACCTGCACATAGCCCGACATCGTCTTTTCGTTCGCACGGTAGCTGCGCGATGGATCGGGCGCGGGATCACCCGTCGGGGCGCCATAGAGCTGGCGCAGAAGGTCGGTGTTTTCGCGCAGGAAGTCAGGATCGGGGGTGTACCAGTTCGCCCCGTTGTTGATGAACGGGATCGACGCCGGCGACAGGATCAGGAAATCGGAAGGCAGCCCGACCGAATTGACCTGCGTGACGCGGTTGCCTCCGGGCGCGGCGGGGCCGCCGGCGAAGCCTTCGAACGACGCCTTGCGGTCCGCATAGCGGAAGCCGAGCTGGATCTGGTCGATGAAGCTTTCGACGTCGTAGCTGAAGTCGGTCCGCCACGCCTTCAGCGAGCTTTTCGATGTGTTGATGTCCTGGAACAGGCTGTTCGCAAAGCGGAAATCATTGGGATCGCTCAGCGGATCGCCCGTCATCACGGTCGTGCCATGCCCGTTGTCGTTGATAATGACATTCACCGCGGGGATCGTCTTGCCGATATCGACGATGATGTTGCGCGCCTTGAACGTGGTGTCGAAATAGGAAAGATCACTTTCGAAATGAATGCGGTCATTATCGTACCGCATGCCGCCCGCGATCAGCCACTGGTCGGTCTTGTCGCGCTTGGCCTGCGTGCTGGTGAGGCCGGGAACATTGTTGAAGGTCGCGCTTTCGCCGAGGCACAGATTCTGGGTGGTCCCGCCGTTTCTGGTCGGGAAGCCGCCGCCGTCGACCTGCGCCGTGAAACATTCGTCGCCCGCCACGGCATTGGTGATGCTTTGCGCCGCAAAAATGTCGGAGAAGATGAAATTGGTGGCGAAGCGCGAGCGATAGCCGCTGTAGAGGCCGTCGACGTACAGCTCGAGTTCGGGGGTCGGTTTCCACTGGAGCGCGAGGTTCGCCTGCGGACGGCTGTAGCTGCCGGTGTCGGTCAACCCGCCGACGCACGTCGGCAGCACGATCCCCGCGGCACCCGGAGGGCCGTTGGAGCCCGAGCGCGGGTCGCAGTTGAACGAAATCGGCCGGTTGAAATTCTGATCCGAGTAGGAAATGTTGAGGAGCGCGCCGAATTCGCCGTCGCCGACGTTCCAGCGGCCGCTGATCAGCCCGCCGACCGTATAGCTGAACTTGTCGACTTCCTTGCCATAGGTGCCGCGCCCGTTGAGCGCGACACTGATGCCTTCCTTGAAGTTGAACGGCTTTTGCAGCTTGAGGTTGATCACCCCGGCAACCCCGCCTTCGAGCAGATTGGCCGAGTTGGATTTATAGACTTCCGCACCCGCCAGCGCCTCGGCGGGCAGGTCCTGAAAGGCGAAGCCGCGGCCGACACCGGTGAAAATCTCGCGTCCGTCGAGCGTCGTCAAAATATCGCCGATGCCGCGCACGAGCGGGCTGACAACCTCGTTGTTGAAGCCGTTGACGGTCTGGATGCCGGGCACGCGCTGCAGCGCCGCGGCGACCGTCGAATCGGGGAATTTGCCGATGTCGTCGGCGACGATGACCTCGACCACCTGGTCCGAATTGCGCTTGATGTTGCGTGCGGCCTGCAGGCTGGCGCGCTGGCCGGTCACGACGATTTCGCGATCGGTCGCCGGGGTGCCTTCGCTGGCCACGCTGCCGGTTTCCACCTGCTCGTCCGCCGTCTGCGCCGCGGCGGACGCCGATGCGAGCAGGGCCGCCATCGACGCACTCGTAAACATGAACAATCTGGTCTTCATCGGTCGTCTCCCCATAGAGCTGCCAGGTGGTGTTCACCCGATCTTGTTGATTTTAAATATCTTATTTGTAATACAAATTATTCAGGCACAAAAATTTGAAGGATTGGAAGGGCGTTATTTCGTCGGCACGACGCCCTTCGGTGCGGCGGTCAGGCGCTTGATCAGGTCGACTTCCGCCTGGCGATAGGGCGTGCCGTCGCTGCGCAGAACTTCGTGGAACCAGATCGGCGGCTCGTCGCCGGTGTAGGGCTTTTTCCAGCTATCCCACGGCAGCCGCGTCTGCGATTTGCCGTCGACGAAGCCCCAGTTGATCATCGCGACGCCATATTTCTTGCCCAGCGGCAGCGAGCCGTCGAAGGTCGATCCATTGCCGCGCGCCATATATTCGGTGCACAGCAGCGGCCGGCCATAGACTTGCAGCTGCTTGACGCGGCCTTCGAAAGTTTCCGGCCAATTATAATCGTGGAAGGAAATGACGTCCGACTGCGCGACCTGGATCTTCTCGACCGCATCGAGCTTTTTCATGTCCGACCAGTCGTCGCCGATCCACAGCCCGCTGGTCAGCGGCTGTTTCGGCTTTGCACTGCGCGCCCAATCGAAGACCTGACCGAGCAGTCCGGCGACCATCGCCTTCTTGTTCGGCGTCGGTTTGTAATTGCCGCCGCCCTCGTTGTTCGGCTCGTTCCAGACGTCCCAGGCGAGGACGCGATCGTCGTTCGCGAAATGGCCGACGACGTCCTTCACATAGGCTTCAAGCTTGCCATGCTGCGGCTTGTCGGCAAGCCGCGCGGCGCCCGGCGCCTGCATCCAGCCGCTGTTGTGGACGCCGGGGATCGGCGGATGCTGCGGGCCCGCAACGGGGTTCGGGTCCCAGCAGCTGTCGAACAGCACGAACATCGGCTTGATCTTGTGCTTCGCCGCGATCGCAAGGAACTGGTCCATCCGCTGCTTCAGCCCCTCGGGATCATTTTCCCAGAGCAGATTGTGCAGATAGACGCGCATCGTGTTCATGCCCATCGCCGACGCCCAGCCGAGTTCCTTGTCGATCGTTGCGGGATCGAAGGTTTCCGCCTGCCACATCTCGAACTGGTTGATCGCGGTCGCGGGGTTGTAATTGGCCCCGACGAGCCACGGCTGCGCCTCGTACCAGCTGTGCGCCTGCGCCTTGGTCCAGCGTTCGGCGGCATGCGCGGGCGATATCAGGAACAGCGCGGCGCAGACGAGCGCCATCAATGTGCGAAGCATCTCACTCTCCGAAAAAGAGACGGTAAACCATCTTGTTTATATAGGTTTCGCCCGGGGCCAGCCGGGCCGAACCGAGCGCGGGCTGGTTCGGCGTGTCGGGAAAAATCTGCGGCTCGAGCACGATCGCATCGCCCTGGCGATAGAGCTTGCCCGCCTTACCGACGACAGTGCCGTCGAGGAAATTGCCCGAATAAAATTGCACCCCGGGCTGGTTCGACCAGAGCTCGAAGCCGCGGCCCGAAACGGGCTCCTCGACCCGCGCGAGCTGGCGCAGCGCCTTCGACACGGTCTTCGCGACGACGAAATTATGGTCATAGCCCTTGCCGATCACGATCTGCGGATCGCTTGCGTCGCGCACCCGCTCACCGACCGCATGCGGCGTGTTGAAATCGAACACCGTGCCCGCGACAGGCTGGAACACGCCGGTCGGGATCAGCGTCGCGTCGACCGGGGTATAGGCCTGGGCGGGGATAGTCAGCACATGCCCCATCGCCCCCTGCCCCGATCCCTCGCCCGCGAGATTCCAATAGCCGTGGTTGGTGATGTTGACGATCGTCGGCTTGTCGGTCGTTGCGCGATATTCGATGCCGAGCTCGTTCTTCTCGTTGAGCGAATAGGTAGCAAGCACGGTAAGCTTGCCCGGATAGCCCTGATCGCCGTCGGGGCTGACATAGCGCAGCGTGACCGACGCCGTGTCGCCCTTCTTGACCTCGACAACCTCCCACAGCACCTTGTCGAAACCCGCGGTGCCGCCATGGAGCGAGTTGCCGATGTTGTTGACCGGCGTCTGATATTGCTTGCCGTCGAGGCTGAACTTGCCCTTGGCGATGCGGTTGGCGAAGCGGCCGACCGTCGCGCCGAAATATTCGGATTTGGCGAGATAACCGTCGAGCGAGGGATAACCGAGCTGGACGTCGGCAACCTTGCCCTGCTTGTCGGGCATCATCAGCGACTGGATCGCGGCGCCCCAGTTGATGATCGTCGCCGAGACGCCCTTCGCATTGGTTAGCGTCACCGCCTCGACCTGCCGTCCGTCGGGCAGCGCCCCAAAAGGCTTGCGCTGGATTTCCGCCGCGCCCGCGGGGGCAAGGGCCAGCGCCCAGCCGGCCGCCCCGATTGCGAGCGATGCCGCAAGCTTCGCCTTCATGATGATCTCTCCCTTTTCATGGTCTATCACGCACCCTTTTGCGAGTAAAGCCGTTTAATATGATAATTAACTTGCGAATTGGCGTGGAGCGAATCCCCGGACGCCGGCATCGACCTCGAACAAGGCACCGGCGTGCAGCGACCCGGTGTCGTCTTCGGCGGCAGAGGTGACGAACAGGCGGTCCAAATCGGCACCCGCGAAGGCGCAGCTGGTGAGTTGTACCGCGGGCAGCGCGATACTGCGGTCGAGGCTGGCGTCGGGGGCATAGCGTTCGATGCGGCCGGCACCCCAGAGCGCGATCCACAGCCCGCCTGCGGCATCGAAGGTCATGCCGTCGGGAGTGCCGTCGCTATCCGAAAAATCGAGAAAAATGCTGCGATCGTACAGACGGCCGTCGTCGGCGATGCGATAGCGATAGACGTGGCCGAGCTTGCTGTCGGTGTGGAACAGATGCTCGCCGCCGGGCATCAGCGCGGGGCCGTTCGCGATCGTATAGCCGGTATCGACGCGGGTGACGCGGCGGTCGGGGTCAAGCCGATAGAGGCTGCCGCTCGCACCCTCGCAATCGAACGGCATCGTCCCCGCCCAGATGCGCCCCGCGTCGTCGGCCTTGGCGTCGTTCATCCGGTTCGCGGGCAGGTCGGGCTCGGGGTCGTGGAACGGCGTCACGGTGAAGGGATCGAGCCACAGTTCGGCGAAACCGCTTTGCAAACCGGCGATGAAACCATCACCCGACGCGCGTTCGATCACCCAGCCGATCGGCTCGGCGAGCGTCCAGCGGGTTACGTCCCCGCCCGCGAGGTCGAGGCGATTGAGCGCGCAGCCGAGGATGTCGACCCAGTACAGCGCATTGTCGCGCGGCGACCACAAAGGCCCCTCGCCCAGCCGGTCGCGCGTGCCGCGCTCGACGATCGCGAAAGCGCTCAATGGCTATCCCTCGGAAGTCCGGCATTTTGGGCGAGCCGCTGAAATCTGGTCGCGTCCTCCAGCGCGGCGCCGCCATCGAACTGGCCGACCAGCTGGCGCTGGATTTCCTGCCACGGCGTCTGCGACGCCGGATAGGTATAGCCGCCCGCCGCCTCGAGCCGGCTCCGCCGCGCGGCAAGCTCGGCGTCGTCGACCAGCATGTCGGCGGTCCGGCGGACGAGGTCGACCCGAATGATGTCGCCCGTCGCCAGCAGCGCCAGCCCGCCGCCGGCCGCCGCCTCGGGCGAGGCGTTCAGGATCGAGGGGCTGCCCGACGTCCCCGACTGCCGCCCGTCGCCGATGCAGGGCAATGTATGGATCCCCCGCTTGATCAGCGCGACGGGTGGCTGCATGTTCACGACTTCGGCGCCGCCCGGATAGCCGATCGGCCCGGCGCCGCGGATGGCCAATATGCAGTCCTCGTCGATGTCGAGCGCCGGATCGTCGATGCGCGCGTGATAATCTTCGGGACCGTCAAAGACGATCGCGCGGCCTTCGAAGACGTTTGGCCGATCGGGGTCCGACAGGTAGCGCGCGCGAAAGGCGTCGGAGATCACGCTCGCCTTCATCACCGCCGAATCGAACAAATTGCCGCTGAGCACCATCAACCCCGCATCCTCGCGAAGCGGTGAGGTAAAGGGCCGGATCACCGCCGCGTCCTGCGTCATCGCTTCACCGCAATTTTCGGCGAGCGTGCGGCCGTTGGCGGTCAGCACATTCCCGTCGAGCAGTCCCTCGCGCAGCAGCTCGCCGATCACCGCGGGAACGCCGCCGGCGCGATAGAAATCCTCGCCCAGATATTCGCCCGCGGGCTGCAGATTGACGAGCAGCGGAACATCCTCGCCCTCGCGCTGCCAGTCGTCCATCGTCAGTTCGACGCCGATATGACGCGCGATCGCGTTGAGATGGATCGGCGCATTCGTCGACCCGCCGAGCGCGGCATTGACCTTGATCGCATTCAGAAACGCGGCGCGGGTCAGGATGTCGGAGGGCTTGCGATCGGCGTGGACCATCTCGACGATCGTGCGGCCGGTCTGCCACGCGCATTCCTGGCGATCGCGATAGGGCGCAGGGATCGCCGCCGATCCCGGCAACGCCATGCCCAGCGCCTCGGCCAGGCTGTTCATCGTCGTCGCGGTGCCCATCGTGTTGCAATAGCCGGTCGACGGCGCCGAGGAGGCGACGAGTTCGACAAAGCCCTTATAGTCGATTTCGCCCGCCGCGAGCATCTCGCGCGCTTTCCAGACGATCGTCCCCGACCCGGTGCGCTGCCCCTTGTACCAGCCGTTGATCATCGGCCCCACCGACAGCGCCGCCGCGGGGATGTTCACCGTCGCCGCGGCCATCAGGCACGCGGGGGTCGTCTTGTCGCAGCCGATGGTGAGCACGACGCCGTCGAGCGGATAGCCATAGAGCGTCTCGACGAGCCCGAGATAGGCGAGGTTGCGGTCGAGCCCCGCCGTCGGCCGCTTGCCCGTTTCCTGAATGGGGTGCACCGGAAATTCGATCGGGATGCCGCCCGCGTCGCGGATCCCCTGCTTCACCCGATCGGCGAGGATGATGTGGTGGCGATTGCATGGCACAAGATCGCTGCCCGTCTGTGCGATCCCGATGATCGGACGGTTCGACTGCAACTCCTCGAGCGACAGGCCATAGTTCAGATAGCGCTCGACATAGAGCGCGGTCATGTCGGGATTGTCGGGATTGTCGAACCACGATCGCGACCTCAGGGCCGGCCGCTTCGATCCGCCGTCGTGCTTGTCGTCCGTCACATTATTTCCTGACTTGGGTTCAATGTCATTTGAAGGCCGCGACCAGCTTGTCATACTGCGCCTTGCTGATCTCGATCATCGATCCGTGCCGCGCACCCGCGGGCACCGCGTAGCGGTTCCATTCGGTCACCCCGCTGTTCCCCGACATCTGGAACCACGGCCCCTCCAGCCGCGGCGCTTTCGACAGGCCATAGCTGGTGCCGGCATATTGCTCGTAATAGAGCAGCCAGTCGGCGCCGTTGGGGGCGCGGATGATCGTCGGCGCCTCGCGGAAATTGGGGCTGAGCGCCGGGCCGGGGGTCGGATAGGGGCCGGTCATGTCCTTCGCGCAGGTGATGCGGACGGTCTTGCCCTTTGTCCAGGCATAGGAGGGGTAACGCTCGTCCTTCAGGAGCGCGCAATAGCCGCCCTCGGGGTTCGGCTGGATGACCGTGTCGATCGTCGCCATCTCCCATTCGAACAGGCGCCGCGGCGGCCCGGCAAAGCTTTTGAGGTCGGGCGACAGGACATAAAGCGTGCGCTGGCTTTCCCAATAGCGCTCGGGGTCGCTCGCCGATCCCGGCACGGTCGGCGTGTGCCAGCTCAGCAGGAAGCGCTTCGACGGCTTGTCGAAATAGAGTTTGGGCGCGCCGATGCGCTGCAGCGGGTTGGCCAGCCCGACCGCCGACTGCAGATCGGGCTGATAGGTGCCATAGGGCGCCCAGTTCACCAGATCGTCCGACACCCAGAAACGGATCAGCGGATCCTCGTCGTTCTTGTTGCCGACCAGATAATAGCGCCCGTCGGGACCCTGTGCGATCGAAGCGTGGCCGTGATAATCCTTCGACACCGGCTTTCCGCCATTGAGCTCAGTCCAGTAGAGGCCGTCGCGGCTGACCGAGTAATAGAGGATGCCGTAATGGCCCGTTTTCATATGCGCGAACAGATAGGCTTTGTCGGGATGGACATAGGTGTCGGGCGCCGAGGACGGCTGCGTGTTATCCTGCGCCAGCCCGGGCGCGATGAACGCGGCGAATGCAAGGCAAGCCATCGACAATCTGCGAAGCGACATGATCTCTCCCCTCTGCGGACCTTGCGCGGCCCCTTGCATATGCTTTGATCTCGTATAAGCAGATATATATGATAAATAAAGAGGATGCGATGGGCGAGAAGAAAGATTTTTCAGGAGCGAGCGAAGGCGCGGAAATCCGCCTCGCGCTGGTCGGCATCGGCAAGATCGCACGCGATCAGCACCTGCCGGCGATCGCCGCCGATCGGCGCTACCGGCTGGCCGCAACGGCGAGCCGCAACGATTCGGTCGACGGCGTGCCGGGCTATCGCAACATCGACGAGTTGCTTGCTTCCGGCCTGCCGCTCGACGCCGTATCGCTATGTACGCCGCCCGAAGGACGCGCTGATATCGCGCGCCGCGCGATCGATGCCGGTCTGCATGTCATGCTCGAAAAGCCCCCCGGCGTGACCGCCGAAGAGGTGCACGCGCTCGCGCGCCACGCGTTGGGAAAGGGCGTCACCCTGTTCGCCTCCTGGCACTCGCGCGAAGCCGCTGCGGTCGATACCGCGCGCGATTGGCTGTCGGGTCGTGCCGTCACCGGCGGGCGGATCATATGGAAAGAGAATATCCGTCAGTGGCATCCGGGGCAGGAATGGATATTGGAGCGCGCGGGCATGGGCGTCTTCGACCCGGCGATCAACGCATTCTCGATCCTGACCCGTATCCTGCCGGCACGCTTCGAGGTCGAGGCGGCGACCCTCGACATTCCGGGCAACCGGTCGGCGGCGATCGCCGCGGCCTGCACGCTGCGCAGCGCCGAAGGCTATGCGATCGAAGCCGAGCTCGATTTTCTGTTCGGCGGCGCGCCGCGCTGGGATATCGAAATTGAGACCGACGCCGGGCGGCTAATCCTGCGCGACGGCGGCGCCACGGTCGAGCTGCCCGGCGCCGCGCCGCATAGCAGCGAAAATTTCGAATATCCGCGCCTCTATGATCGCTTCCACGCGCTGGTCGAGGCCGCCGAAATCGAAGCCGACACCGCGCCGCTCGAACTCGTCGAACAAGCCTATGACCTCGGCACGCGCCGCAGCGTGCCGCCGTTTGAATTTTGAGAGGAAACCGGCGGGAGACTGGTGATGCGGAACGATAGCGAAGCCCTCGACCGGCGAACCCTTCTCCGGCTGGCCAGCGGAACGGCGCTGGCGATGGGAGCGTCCCGCGCGCTCGCCGCGCCCCCCGCGCCCATCGACGTCGCGCAAATCTGGCCGGGCCGCGAACTTGTCCGGCTCTGGCCAGGCGCGGCGCCGGGAACACCCGCGCGCCTGCCGCCGTTCAGGATCGAGGACCGCGGCACCCCGACCTTCCTCAACCGCGTCGTGACCGGGATCCGCGATCCCGCAATGATCGTCTGCCGTCCCGCCAGACCGAATGGCACCGCGATATTGCTGATGCCCGGCGGCGGCTATGGGGTCGAATATGTCGACAACGACGGCCTGCGCGAAGCCGACTATTGGACGGCCCGGGGCATCACCGCCTTCATCCTCGTCTATCGCCTGCCCGGCGAAGGCTGGGTCCGGCATTCGGACGTTCCGTTGCAGGATGCGCAGCGGGCGCTGCGGCTGATCCGCGCCCACGCCGACGATTATCGCATTGCGTCCGACCGTATCATGCTCCTCGGTTCGTCGGCGGGCGGCCACCTCGCGGGATCGCTCGCAACGCGTTTCGGCGAAGACGTCTATTCTCCTGTCGATGCCGCCGACCGACGATCGGCGCGGCCCGATCTGGCGGCGTTGCTCTATCCCGTCATCTCGATGCAGGCGGACATCACGCATCCCGGTTCGCGCGCGGCGCTGATCGGCGCGGACGCGCGCCCGTCCCTTGCCGACCGATATTCGGTCGACCGCCGCATTGCCGCCGATACCCCGCCAATGTTTCTCGTCGCGGCGGGCGATGATGACATCGTGCCGGTCGAAAACAGCATCCTCGCCTATCGGGCGATGCTCGCGCGAGGGCGCAGCGTATCGATGCACCTGTTCGAAACCGGCGGGCATGGCTTCGGCCCGAACTTGCCCGCCGCGAGCCCCGCGTCGCGCTGGCCCGATCTGCTTCTGGCCTTTGCCGCCGCCCGCGGGCTTCTGGAATGAAGCCAGTGCCGGACGCGCCTAGCGCTCGCGGCCACCCGACGGCACCGGAAGCCTTTTTCCGATAGCGACGGGCGCGCCGAAATCCGGCCAGCCCGCGCCAGTCCATCCAAAACGCTGGATATGCGGCGCCCGTTTCGCCGTGCAGCCCATGCCCGCGGCCGGATTGGCATGATAGATGATCCAGTTCTCCCGGCCGTCGGGCGACCGGAAAAAGCCGTTGTGCCCGGTCGCATAAACGCCGTTGGCACTTTTGACGACGGGCTGCGGCGACTTGCTCCACGCAGCGGCGTCGAGCGGGTCGGCGCCGGGCGGCGCGCGGAGCAGCCCCAGCGAATAATCGTCCGACCAGCAGGCGCTGGCCGAATAGGTCAGGAACAGATCACCCTTCGGGCCGGGCAGGAATTCGGGTCCCTCGACGATCTGCCGCCCGCCCTGCCGTTCCCAGACATGGTCGGGCCGCGCGATCACCGCCTCGCGTCCTTTCAGGGTCCAGGGACTCTCCATCTCGGCAATCGCGATCGCGCTGTCGGGCCCGATATAGGGCGAATAGGCGAAATAGCGTTTGCCGCCGTGATCGAAGACGGTGCCGTCGATCCCGGCGTGCTCCGTATTGACGCGGCCGCGATCGACCCATTTTCCGCGCAACGGATCGGGGCCCGCATTTTCCAGGACAAAGACCGCGCGATGATCGTCGTCGGTGAACCCGCTGGCGGTCGCCGAATAATAGAGAAACCATTTGCCATCGATGCGATGCAGTTCGGGCGCCCATATCGAATGCGCATTCGCGCCCTCTTTCGGCGGCGTCCAGACGGTCACCGGCTCGACCTCGCCCAGCCTCGCGACATTGTCGGTCCGCCACAGCGCGATCCGGTCGCCGAGCGTGTGGGTGTAGTAATAATATCCGCCGACCTGCAGGATCCACGGATCGGGGCCCGAGGGAAGCAGCGGGTTGGCGAAGGTGGAGACACCCGCCTCCTCAGCCGCCGCAGGCAATGCGAGACCGCCGATTGCCGCGACCGCAACACCCCACGCGACCCGCCGGACGAAACGGCGCGCAAGACGGTTGGCCGAACCCGAAAAAAGCATGCACCTCTCCTCATCGTTCTGATCATTATTTATAATATAAGTATGATCAAATTGGCAACCGACGACTTGGGCGCGTATGCATGGATGCGTTCTGGCCGGTAGCGGCCTGTCAGCTTTCACTTCGGAAATTGTGAGCGCGGCGGCCCAATCACGTAAGGATTTCGCGCTCCATCCGGACTGTGGCCGTAGGGCCACAGCGCCGCATGATTCGTATCCGGCGGGAGCTTCGCGTTCATCCTAACCCTTTTCCCGAGCGTTGCTGACGCGGCTGCCGGATTTCGGCGACCGCACACATATGCCTGAAAACAACAGGAGGAGAGGATAATGACCCAATTCCAGCAATTTGCTCGGTCGGGAACAGCCGTCATCGCCGTCGCGGCAGCTCTGGCAAGCGCCGCCCCCGGCAACGCACAGCAATCGGAACCGCTTCCGCAGGACAGCACGGCCGAAACATCGGGGGAAACCATTGTCGTCACCGGTTCGCGCATCCGCCGCGACCCGCTGGATCAGGAAGCCCCGATCGCGTTCATCGGTCAGGAGGATATCGCGAAGACCGGTCTCAATTCGGTCAACGACGTGCTTCAGCGGCTGCCCAGTTCGGGCGGCGGTCTCAACAGCAAGTTCAACAACAGCGGCAACCTCGGCAACCCGCCCGACGGCGGCGGCGTCGGCGCGGGCGCGGCCGAAATCGACCTGCGCTACCTCGGCTCGCGCCGCGTCCTCGTGCTCGTCGATGGCATCCGCTATGTGAACGGGGCTTCGGCAAGCGGCGTCCCCGGATCGACCGACCTCAACTCGATCCCCGAAAGCGCGATCGAGCGCATCGAGGTGCTGCAGGACGGTGCCTCGGCGATTTACGGTTCGGACGCGATCGCGGGCGTCGTCAACATCATCACCAAGAAAAGCCAGGTGGGGCTGCGTGCCAGCGCGCAGGTCGGCGGTTATGGCCAGGGCGACGGCTTTACCAAGAGCGCGCAGGTGAGCTGGGGCAACGGCCGCGGCCCGACGCAGATCGTCGTCGGCGCCAACTATGTCCAGCAGGACGGCGTCCTCGCGGGCAGCCGCGCAATCTCGCGTTTCCCGGCGCCCTATTCGAACACCTGCCTCGATGGCGGCTGTTCGGGCTTCGTGCCGCTCGGACGCTTTATCGTGTTCGGGACGCCCGATGCGCAAGGCCAGATAGTAAGAAATGATTTGACCCTGCGCGGCCCGGTAATCGGCCGCAACCCCGTGTATAACGCGGGCAATCCAACCGATCCGGCAAGCGATTTCAAGGCCTTTGGCAACGCCGACCGCTTCAATTTCGGCCCGTTCAACTATCTCCAGATCCCGGTCGAACGCTATGGCGCCTTCGTCAACGCCCGCCAGGAAATCTCCGACAGCATCAATTTCTCGGTTCGCGGGATATGGAATCAGCGTAAATCGAAGAACCAGGCCGCGCCGCTGCCCTTTGGTTTCGGCCCCGCCGCGGGGCTGACGCCGGTGCTCGACGCGATCACCGTCGATGCGACCAACCCCTTCAATCCGTTCGGGGTAACGCTCGACGCGAGCAACACCGATCTGGTCTATCGCCGCTTCGTCGAGGGCGGCCCGCGCCGCTTCAACCAGACCGTGACCACCCTCTATGGCGTTGCGACGCTCGACGGCAGCTTCGACATCGGGGGCGGGCGCAAATGGTATTGGGACGTCAACGCCGCCTATGGCCGCAACAAGGCCAAGCAGACGATGTTCGGCAACATCAATTCGGATCGCCTGCGCCGCGCGCTCGGCCCGGTCGCCGCCTGCACCGGCGAATGCGTGCCGTTCAACATCTTCGGCGGGGTCGGTTCGATCACCCAACCGATGATGGACTATGTCATGTTCACCCAGCGCGACCGCAGCCGCCAGTCGACCTTCAGCGCCTCGGCCAACATCACAGGCAGCCTTTTCGACCTGCCGGGCGGGCCGCTCGGTATCGCCATCGGGGCCGAATATCGAAAGCTCAAGGGCAGCTTCGATCCTGACCCGATTGTCGCCGCGGGCTTCAGTTCGGACATCCCGGCGCTGCCGACGCGCGGCAGCTATGACGTCAAGGAAGCCTATGTCGAACTCAGCGCTCCGGTGCTGTCCGACACCCCCTTCTTCGACCTGCTCGAATTCACCGGCGCGGTGCGCTGGTCGGACTATTCGACCTCGGGCTCGACGACGACGCTGAAGGGTGGGGTCAACTGGAAACCGATCCAGGACCTGCGCCTCCGCGCCTCCTATGCCGAAGGCTTCCGCGCGCCGTCGATCGGCGAATTGTTCGGCACCCAGTCGCGCTTCGACCAGCAGATCAACGATCCCTGCTCGACCTCGACGACCACGGGCCAGAACTGGAACAATAACACAACCGTTCGGACCAATTGCATTGCCCAGGGGGTTCCGGCGGCGGGCTATGCGCAGGCCAATCCACAGATTTCGGTGCTCGTCGGCGGCAATCAGGATCTGGCCGCCGAAAGTTCGAAGAGCTGGATTTTCGGCGGCGTTTACAGCCCCGGTTTCATCCCCGGCCTGTCGATCGAGGCCAATTATTACGACATCAAGATCAAGGGGGCGATCCAGGCGGTGAATGCCGAGATCACGCTGGCGCAGTGTGCCGGACAGAATGATGCCGACGCCTGCGCGCTTGTCACCCGCGCGGGCGGCGGACAGCTGACCTTCGTCGAAGGGCTGCTCCAGAATATCGCCGGCATCCGTACCAAGGGGATCGACGCCAACCTGACCTACCGGACACAGAAAACGTCCGCCGGGCGGTTCGGCTTCACCTGGAACAACACCTTCCTCACCCAATATGACGTGATCGTGCCGACCGCCGACGGCTCGCTGGTCGTCAGCCGCGAGGGGACCGAACAGGGCAGTCCCAGCCAGGCCTTCCCCAAATGGAAGTCGGTCGGGATCCTCGACTGGGACGGCGCATCGATCGGCGCGACGCTGACCGGCCGCTATGTTTCGGCGATCCGCGAACCTCTGGCCAACGACAACAAGTTGAAGGCGCGCTTCTACACCGACTTCCAGCTGCGCTGGTTCCCGGCGGAGGACCCCGAGGCCTTCGGCTTCGCGCTCGGCGTGAACAATCTGTTCAACGTCAAGGCGCCGGGGTGCATCAGCTGCGACATCAACAATTTCGATCCGACCGCCTATGACTTGCCCGGACGCTATTATTACGTCCGCGCCAGCTTCAAGATGTAGGCATTCGCGCTTGGAGGGTGATCGATCTCGCGCGAGAGCGATCACCCCTTCGCATTGGGATCCAACATCCTCTACCTGACGGGCGGAACGAAAGAGGCGGAAGCGCTGCTGACGGCGATCGAATTCGGGCAAGCCGAAAAATGGTGCACCCGACAGGATTCGAACCTGTGGCCCCCAGATTAGGAATCTGATGCTCTATCCTGCTGAGCTACGGGTGCTTGGTAGAAACGCTAGCATTTCCGGGGTTCTCGCTAAGGGTGGTCGGGGTAGCCGTCAAGGGCCGGTAGGAACAAAGGGTAAAAACCCGGCACAATGCGGCACACTGGCGGCACATTGTGCGGCACAGTGCTGTCAGGCGCGGCCCTTGCCTTCGCGCCGCTCCAGCTCGCGCTCGACGGCCTCGCGGATGAAGTCCGACCGCTTTTCCTTGTCCCCAAGCTGCGCGTCGATTCGCGCCAGCGTTCCGAGGCGAAACCGCCCCGGTGTTTGTTCATCGTTGATCTTCGGCCTGCCCACGGGCGCGGGCGTATCCGATATCACTTTTTCTGCCAAGCTTGTCATTTTGTTGATATCACCTATTGACGCGTACCTGATATCATGTATGATAGGTGATATCAGGTACGGAGACAAGAAAAATGACCATCAAGATCGAAATCGGTGATATCGTGAACGTCCCGCTCGCTGGCGCGATCACCTCAGGCGGTGCGCTTTGCTGCGCTGGCTTCCACGGTGAAGTTATTGAGGCGACCGAAAAGGCTATCAAGCTTTCCGGCACGACCGAGAGCGGTAAAGAAATCTCGGCATGGTTCCCGCGCAAGGCTTTCGTGAAGCCGACTGATCGCGGCATATTCGGCAATCAGCGCATGATGACCGCGACGCTGGCACGCTGGTTCCGCCCCGATGGCTGGACTGCCCGCTTCGTCTCCCTGACCACCGAAAACAGCACGCTGGTGGCGGCATGAGCCGCCCCCTCATCATCATCGCTGGCGCCGAAGGCGATGAGCTTGACCGCCTCGTCAGGATCATTCGCGACGCACTCGACCGCGATCTTGATCCGGAGGCACCGACACCGCGCCTCACCAGCACGACGGGCGATCCAGATGGAATCGTCCTGCCATCGGGTTGGCACACCACCTATTGAAACCGGAGAGCCCGCATGACGCATCCCACCGAATATCGTGGCTGGAACGTCCACTACGACAACCCGCCGATACCGCTCCGCTCGATGGACTGGTCGGCTACCTCGCCTGACTATGACGTCGATTGCGACAGCGAAAGCTGCTGGGTCTGCGCCGGTCAGCAGGTCCACGCCGCTACCTATGACGAACTGGTCAACGAGATTGACGCGGCCATCGAGGAAGGCGCCCCCACCCCGACCAAGGACTCCCGCGAATGACTGACGCTCAGACCCTCTACAACGTCCTCGACCGGCTGGTTCACGCCAGCATCATCTCGCGCGAGGACGTGCCGGATAATCGATATTCGCCGCTCGGTCAGGCTCTCTACGTCCTGCACCGCCTCGACTTCCACACGACCGAGGATTGCGTCTGCGCAAAGCAGTTCGCGATCCCGCCCGCTTGATCGCAAGGACTCCTCTCATGGCCAATGACAAGCCCCTCTCGCCCGCCTGCATGAAGTGCGAGGCTGTCACCGGAAAGACGACGTGCTTCCCGGGCCCATGCGTGTTTTACCGCGAGCGCGATATCCCCGGCACCAAGGCGAACAACATCGCGGCATTGGATCGCATCCGTCGCGGATCGCGCGCACCTGTCCACGCGGCAACCGACCTCAGGGCGAAGGACTCACGGCATGGCTACTGATTTAGATATGCGGAAGATTGTCGTTAATCGCTGCCACGGCGGTTTCGGACTGAGCCATGCGGGCGTGCTGGCATACGCGCGCCATAAGGGTATTACGCTCTACCCCGAACATGACGGAAAGCCTTATGGCTTCTGGACCTATTGGCTGGTCCCGACTGACAAGCGCCCGCCAGATCAGGACAACTGGCACGAGATGACGCTGGAGGAGCGACAGGCATCGAATGCCGCTTGGGATGCAGCCAGCCTCACGCCGAGCGATATTGCCCGCGACGATCCCGCACTCGTCGCGGCCGTAGAAGAACTCGGCGTCGAAGCGAACGGAGACTTTGCCAAGCTCGACGTAACGCCGATCCCAGCCGACGTGTCGTGGCATATCGAGGAATACGATGGCCGCGAGTGGATCGCCGAAAGCCACCGGACATGGTGAGCCCTCCCGTGCCTGACCGTATGACCTCATTACCCCAACCTTTTCAGGGCGTTGGCTCTGACGAGCCCCGCGCTGCGACCGCTTCGCGGCTCAGCCCCTGCGGGTCTTCGGCCAAGCTCGCATCGACTAACGCGGTCACAATCGGCAATGCCACGCTTTATCTTGGCGACTGCCGCGAAATTCTGCCCACGCTTCCCGAAGCCACCGCCGGCATCACTTTCACGTCGCCGCCCTACAACCTTGGGGAAGGCATGGAGCACAAGGGCGGGATGCGCCGCGCTCCCGGTCGCAAATGGGCGCGACTGTCTGATGGCTACGAAGGCGACGGCGACAACCTGCCTTACCCTGAATATTGCAGCCAGCAGCGCGAGGTTCTGACCGAACTGTGGCGCGTGACCAGCGGCGCGATATTCTACAATCACAAGCCCCGGATCGTGAAGGGCGTCGCGCGGCTTCCGTTTTTCGTCGAACTCCCGCTGCGCCAGATCATCACATGGGATCGCGGCTCCGGCTTTAACTGCAACGCCGGCGCGTTCGCCCCGAACTGCGAATGGGTTCTGATGTACGCAAAGCCCAACTGGCGGCTGCGCGACCTCAAGGCGAGCATGGCGGGCGATGTGTGGCGTATCGCCGCCCAGCCCGACCCTGACCACCCCGCGAGCTTCCCTGTCGCGCTGCCGATGCGCGCTATCGAAGCTGTCGCTGATCGCGTCATTCTCGACCCCTACATGGGCTCCGGCACGACCGGGGTTGCCGCGCTCAAGCTGGGCCGCTCGTTCATCGGTATCGAACGCAACCCCGCCTTCTTCGACCTCGCCTGCCGCCGAATCGAGGAGACACACCGACAGGGTGATTTGTTTGCAGGAGCAGCAGCATGACCGCAAAAGCGATGGAAGCCCGTCAGGGCCGAGACGGCGAAGCTGGCTCGGTCGAAGACGACAGCGCGGTCGGCAACGCCGATTTGCCCGAGGAACGGCGCTCATGACCAAGGATAGCTCTGTACGGTCGTCCCTTCGCGCTCACATGGGGACTGGGGGATGAAGGCCCTCGTCGGTTGCGAATATTCGGCCGCCGTTCGCGATGCCTTGCGTGCCCGCGGACTAGACGCCTGGTCTTGCGACCTTCTGCCAACAGAGGGCGACCCGCGCTGGCACCTGCAAATGTGCGTCCGCGAGGCTATCCGGTCGCGACCGTGGGATTTGATTATCCTGCACTTGGAATGCACCAAGGTAGCCGTCAGCGGCAACCGGCACTACGGGAAAGGCAAGGCCCGTCACCAAGAGCGCATAGATGCGATTGAGTGGTCTGTGGAGACAGTGCGGCAAGCCCTGATGAGCGCGCGCTGTGTCGCCGTGGAAAATCCAGCAAGCGTCCTCTTTCCGGTTCTACGAGATCGCCTGAACGCTACGGTGCAATATGTGCAGCCGTGGCAGCATGGCCACCCTGAAATGAAGAAGACCGGATTTGCTACATGGGATTTGCCGGCGCTCGTCGAGACCGAAAACGTCTTTGATGAAATGATGACACTACCGAGGCGCGAGCGCGAGCGGATACATTTCATGTCTCCGGGTCCGGATCGATGGAAAGAGCGGTCGCGCACTTACCGTGGCCTGGCGGAGGCGATCGCCGAACAGTGGGGCGGCCACATTCTCGAGACGCATAACCAGTTCGGACCCGATCAACTCGACCTCTTCGCCGCCTAACAGGAGAACACCAATGGAAGCCAATGAAGCGATGAAGGGGATGGCGCGAAGATGCGCTGCAAAATACTGGCAGACCGGCGATCCCGGCGACGAGGCAGCGGCCCGCTCGATCCTGTCTGGTGAATGGGACGATCAGGCATACACGCAAGCCGCCCTTGCAGCCATCATCGAGACGCAGGCTCGGGATGCCGCGCTGGCGGACGCCGTTGCGATCAAGCGCGGCCATGCGAACGCCGATGTTCTCGACCTCGCCACCGCCATCCGCGCCGGTGAACACTATGCCCTTGCAGGAGATCGTCATGGGTGACGGAAGCAATATCTTGTCGACGCAACCGCTGCCGACCTTTCAGCGCGTTGGTCCCGCGCCTGCCGCCGACGAACTCACCGCCCTCAGAGAAAAGGTGGCGGGGTTGAAAGGCGCGCTTCAAAATATCGCGGATGGCTGGCCCTTCCCTGTTGCCGAAGCTCGACGCGCCCTCCTCGACCTACAAGGAGGAGAAGATGCGCATTGACGACGCTCGCGCACATCTGGATTCAGCCATACGGGCCTTGGGTATCGAGGTTCATCGGATGGCCATCGATGGGAAACCTATAGGCGACCATCTTGCGTCGGTCGAAATTGAACTGGATCGCATGGATCGCGCTCTTGGTGGCGGCACCCTGCTGAAGAACATCGGAGAGACCGTGCAGGAGGCCTTCGTCGAAATTCTTGCGGCGCGTGATGCGCTCAAAGGCCCGGAGAGCGATAATGCTGGGATATGAATGCGACCAATGCGGTGAACTGATCACCCAATCAAAGCCCGGTGAGCGACGCGACTGCCCTTATTGCCGTGCGCCGGCGATCGATACCTATCCGCCGCGCAAGGAAACGAAGGGCCGCGATAATGGATAAGCAGGATGAATTGGCAGCGGTGATCGAACAGGCGTTGCGCGATTGCGTGGACGGTCCTCGCATGGGGCTCAGCCAGTCGGGACGCGTCGCCGCAGCCGTCCGCTCCTTTATGGGGTCGCCGGAGGTTGTGGAGCGGGTAGGGAGTGGGGTTCGTGCATATCTCGCAGACCACACTGGCTTTAGCACCCCCGAGGGTGACGACATCGTGGCCGCCTATTACGGCGGAAACTGGATCATGCTGAACACGGCACAAATAGCCCGCGCCGCCCTGTCTGCCGGTATTGGTGAGCCAGAAGGTGCGCTAAGGAACCCTGATGCTTGAAGCCGTGAACACTCGCCTCAATTGGTTCTTGCTCGGCATCGTAGTCGGCGCGGGTTTGACGAGCCTGCTGTCGTGAACCGCTTTGTCCGCCATGGTCAGAGGATTGCGATTGCGGGCGGGCTGCAACTGGTCGCGCTGGGGCTGTGGTGGCTGATCTATGGATGAAGGGCTTGGCAGGGTGATGAGATGACGGCGAGCGACCGAGACACCCCAATCCGAACTCGCCGCCACTATGCCCGGCGATCAACTCGGGCAGCCTTGCAAGCAAGGTCTTGAGGCGCAAACGGAGCGATAGGCACTGCCCACGACGCACACGCCGTCGCGCTCAATTCTTATGGCAGAAAACCGCGACCGGATCAACGAATCATTGCGAACAAAAGGTGATTCTGTCTACCGTCCCCATATGGGCGACTTACTCGACAACGGAATGACGCTAGGAGACTATCTCCGCACCACGATTCCGGTGGAGGCGCGCTGCAACAAGTGCGCGTTTCAGCGCCCGGTCGATATAGCGGCGCTGGCTGAAAAGGTCGGCAAGGCATATCAGCTTTGGGACCGTCGCTCGCGATGCAAGCAGCCCGGGTGCGAGGGATGGGTGAGGTTTTTTTCCGCGCGGGGCGGCGTTTTCTTGCCGCTATGGAGCGACAGGGCTGTGGAGAGGTGGATGGCTATGGAAGCGCGTCAGCCCAAGACTTGACGCCCGCCACCTTCGACGCGCAATCGCCATATGCCGCCCGCATGGCAAGCAGGTACGCCAGAACGATCCGGTCGCGCTCGATCCCCGGTGCGGGCAATTCAGGGGCTCCCGGTTCCGCCTGACAGGTCAGCAACCTAGCGGGGGGCTTTGTCGCTACCGCCAGCACCTTCTTTTCGCAGGCTCCCAAAGGCATCGCGCAAAGGATCATCAGACCCGCGAGCAGCATCTTCGGCACGTTCGTTCCCGGCATCAACCGTTCCTTTCGTTTCGGTGGCCACGTCCATAGCTTCCGCATCTGCAATGGCGTCGGCGTCTTCCAGTATCTCGGCAGCGGCTTCCCATTTGGCGCGTTCGGCGTCCCTGCCGCTGTCATAGGCCCACGAGTAGGCCAGCCAGAGCGCGAGAGCGGCGAGTGCAAGTGCTACGCCGCGAACAATCCATGCGGCAGCTTTCGGGCCTAGGGCCGTCCTGGTGGACAGGAAGGTGGCTATAATGGCGATCATGGGTGTGTCTCCGTTACAGATACGGGGTCGTCGGCTTTCCCGCTGGGGGCGTCGTCTTTGACCTTCCCGCCCGACGATGAGCCGAGCCAGAAGCCGAACGCGAGCAGTGCGACGTTCTGCCAGGTTCCGACGATGGCGCCCTTGGTTACGTCGTCATTGGTGTACCAGAGGACGTAAGCGCTGATCGCGGAGAAGCCGATGATCGCGGCAGCGGACACCATCACGACAACGCCGAGATGCGGGATGCGGGATGCGGTCATTTCAGTCCTCCCACTTGCCGGCGAGGAGCGCGGCCTGAAACTTCTCGGCATAGCCAGCGATCAGCTTATCCCGGTCGGTGCCGTTGATGATCTTGCGCGCTTGGCGGAACTGCTCGAACGTTCCGACCTCGCCGGAGAGACAATGGCGGAGAGATTTGCCCGTGAATGCCCCCGTTTCCATTCCGAGAATTAGAATCCGGGACGCAATATTCGGCTCAAGTGCGCGATCAAAGTTCCGCAGGAGCGAGCCGTTAAGGCCAAGGGCAGCGTCGGCCCATTCAAAATTCGTGTCATGCGTTAGCTGAACTAGGCCACGACCGTAGGGCACCTGACCGTATTTGCCGGGTTTGCCGTAATAGCGCCCCCTGCCCTTTCCGATCTCGGGGATGGGTTTAAGCCGTGCCTCATGCCATGCGGTCGCCAGTCCGTATGCAAGCCAAGCCACCGACCAATGCGAGGCGCCGGCCAGCAACCCGTTGATGGTGTCGACCTGCACCTGCTCCAGTCTGCCCGTGATGGCCTTCACCGCGGCAAAGAACATCTCCGGCTTCAATAGCTCCCGCTTGCCGTCGAGTGTCCGCAGAGGGCCCACAGGAAGCGGCACAGCGGGTGGCATCGGCGGAGCGGGCCGCATGACGTGCTGCGCCGCCAGTCGGGCCGTGTCGAGCATCTGGGCGAGGTTCATTTGAACAACCCTCCTTTGATTGCGGCGATCGATCCCAGTATGGACACCACGGCCGTGACGATTATTCCGAACGGCTTGGAATTGACGATAGCCGCGCCAAAGCCGAGCGCGCCGTCTCGGCGGTCGCGGTCAGCTTCAAGAGCATCAATGCGCTTCTCCAGCTTGGCCACCGTTGCCGGGAGGTCGCCCCATGCGAATACACGCTCGGCAATGCCGTCCACCTTCGTGGCGGTGTTGTTGCTGGAATGCACCAGCTCGCGAAGCTGGCCACGAATTTCACCGACAGCGAGCGTCAGCGCCCCGATGTCCGAAGGATCGCCCATCACGCCACCCGCACCTTCACGGCGGACCCGGTACGGTAGAGTTGCGACACAGCCACGCCAGCAGCAGCAGCAGCCGCATCATCCGCCGCGTCGGTCAATGCAAAAAATCCGGATTTCCATCGAAGGCCGGAGGCGCCGAGTGACGTTAAATTGTCCTCAAGCGGGGCGAAGAAGCTGCCGTCATTCTCAAAAATGAGCTTGTGCAGAACGCCGCCCGCGTCCTTCACTCCAAGTAGCAGGCCCAGAGCGTTTGCGACCGGCTCATGTTGGACATACCCGGAGCCCGCAAAGAGCTTCCATTGGTCAGGGTTGGAGATGCCGCCCAAATGGATTTGGCTGTCGGCATAGAGCCTGTCTGCAAGAATGTTGGCAGCGTGGACCAACTGTGCGCCCGAGAGGAGAAGTCGCTCGGAGGCGTTTAGTTCGCCTGCGATCTCACCGACGATGACGACACGATTGCTGTTCCAGTCATAGGAAGGGCCGGCGCCGTTGTAGCAGTTGACGACGAACGTATCTTCCCCAATTTCAAGAAAGATGTCTCGGATTCCGGTCGCCAGAGTGTCGCCATTGCGCTGAACATTGTACAAGCTGTTTGCAGCGCTGTCGTAACCAGTACCATCGGCGGCATGGATCAAGTGATTGACATAATCGCCCTGCGCGTCCCAGAAGCCCAGACTGTCGAGCGTCCAGCCCTTGGCGCTGTCAAATACCAGCCCGCCGCCGGGGCATATCTGGAAATTGACCCCAACGAACTTGTTATTGGTCAGCCATGTAGCCGCTTGCGTGTTGGAGATGCGGAAGAATTGTTCGATCGCTGCATTATAGCAGCGCTGCGGCGATATGACGTTCTCGTTAAACCGCGGCCCGTGACAGATTACATCGAAGCCGTGAACCGTGGACGACATATCCGCAGGGAGAACCCAATCACCGCCCTCAAAACGGTTAGCGTACAATCCCGCATCGCTTGGGCCCCCATCGGGGAAGCGTGCATACCAGCAAGCTTTGTCGTCGTTCTCCTGATTTACATCGACCGAATAGGTTGAGGCGATGGAGCCGTATTCGCCGAACTCAACGACGTGACCAGCGCCAGCTGCCGCAACCAGCTTCCCGCCACCGATGATACCGCCACCGCGATAATAATCCTCGTTGCCGACGCGAACGACCGGTTCATTCGACCCCGTCTGCGTGATGACCGTGCGCGAGCCCAGAACGAGGCGTGGACTGCGGTCGTATGAGCCCTCCAGTGGGATCGCCAGTGTGATGGCGTAATCCCGGTCTGAGGCCACCACATCGCCGCCGTCAAGCGAGCGAGCATAAGCGATGGCTCGCTGGAATGCCTGTGTATCGTCGCTGTCTCCATCTTGGCGATAGTCATCGACCATGACAGGAAGGCTGTTGATGAGCTGATCCAGCGTCCGTGGGGCCGCGCCAGTCCCGAGGGCTGAATAGCCCACCATGCCCCCACCGGTGGGGGCGGCGAGAACGGCTGTCGTCGGACGCGCATCAATGTCGTCCTGAACCGTGCCTGTCGGGGTGCCGACGAGCGTTGCACCGGTTTCCGCTGACAGGTCCACCACGACCGATGCGGCATTCACCATCGGTACACCCGTTTCCACGGACACGAACACGTCATTCGCGTCATAGAACCGCATGTCATAGGTGCCGTTGGCGACGAACCAGCGAAACATGCCGTTTTCATCGCTTAGTGCGGCATTCGCCACGCCAGAGATCGTTGAGATCGGCGTGCCACTCTCATCCGCAAAAATGTCCACCTGATTGCCGTCGCTGTCATAAAGACGCGCGAAATATCCCGGCAAGGCGTCGCCGCTGCGATTGATGAAGGCGTTCAGATATTGATACATTTATGCCCCGCTGTTGTTCGAGAGGGTGATGTCGACCGAGCCAAGGGCGGTTGTGCCGAGGCTGTCGGTCGCCGTGCAGCGATAGGTTGCGGACCGGCTGTCACCGGGGCCGATGCTGGCCCGGAATGCGGTGCTGGCGTTGTTGGGATTGGTCACCGTGAGCGTATCGCCTGACAGGTGCGTCCAGGCGTATGTGAAGGGGCCAGTCCCTCCGACGGGAGTTGCCGTCGCCGTTGAACTGGTGATCGATATGAGGCCGGGAGAACTCCCATTGTAGGCGCCCGTGACGCTGGGGGTGACCGATAGCGACATGGGCGGCGCGAAGGACTGGACCAGCTTCCATGCGCTGCCGTCATATGCCTCGATGCGGGTGACGCGCTTCTGCACGCCGCCTTTCGTGACCTCCATTTTCACAACGTCTTTTTCGACGGTGCCCACGACCACCTTAAGCGGCATGGTAGGCGACCAGTGAGCCAGCAGGCGGCGACGTCGGCGCCGCCGAGCCATCGACCAGCGTGTAAATCCGCGGTCCCGTGTGGCTGGCGTCGTTCGCGTAGTAATGGCCGCCGAAGCCCGAGCGAATGATGTTCCCCGTCACCGTGCCGCCGGTCAGCAGCAGCGGGTTGCCGATCGCTACGACCTGATTGGACAGCTCTTTGCCGTCCGCCATGATCTGGCGCATCTGGTTGTTGTAGCTCGCCAGTGCCGTGCTGTTTTCGGCAAGCGAAAGCCCCGCCAGCGTGAGGTTCGCGCTGGGCGTGAGACTGTAGGCGGAAAAACTCATGGTTTCCCGTTCCTTCTATTTTGGTGGTTTTGCTGACTCGACTCCCGGGGGAATCGACTTAAGTTGCCCTCGGGAATTGGGAGGGAACGATGGCCTACAATCTATTTATTGCTTACGACCTGAATTCGCCGGGGCAGAATTACGATGCTGTGCGCGACGCGATCAAAGACCTCGGGCAATGGCACCAGTTCCAGTTCTCATTGTTCTACGTGAACACCCAGCTTAGCCCCGCCGAAGCCTTCGCCGTCGTGAACGCCACGATGGACATCAACGACAAGCTGGCCGTCATCAACGCGGAAGGCGGGGTGGTCAGCACTTGGGATCACCCGCCCATCGACGCGATAAACGCCATCTGGACCCAAGGTTAGATCAAAGCGCCCCGAACTGCTCTGTAGCGGGTCAATTGCAGGCATGGCTTTTACGCTCCTGTTATGTTAGCGATTGGGGATGGATCGAGTGATGTACGTCGCGGTGGCGAGCGGTTGTTCTGCTCTATTGGCCTCTATGCTGAGAGACTGGATGGCCCGCCGGAAACGCCGTTATTTATTGCGAAGACTGCGGCAGCATCGAAGCGCCCGTCGCCGCGCCGAAAAGGCCCGCTTTGCGGCGTTGCTTCAGGATTTTGTCCCCAATAGCTCGTGCGGTAGGTCCGCGCCCGGTCAGTGCCTTTTGCGCGACTTTCGCCCCGGTCTTACTCGATAGCGCCATTGCCAGTGCGGTTAGCGGCAGTGACACCATCGGACTGGCGCCAGCTATTGTAGCCGCAGCCCCGCCCGTTGCCATAGAGGCAGGAAGAGCGAGTGTTTGCATGGCCGCCATGCGATCCGCAGTACCGCTGTTCGGAACGGTCGGGGGCAGAACCTTGTTGGCATCCTCGACAATCTGACGAAACGGCGCCTGAGTCCCGGCGCTCGCGTATTTGCTGGACGAAATGGCGTCGGTCATTTGCGACGGGGTGTAGACTTCCATTTCACCCGAGCGGCTGCCCGTGCGAGCACGCTTGACCGCATCCGCGATCAATTTGAAGTCACGGTAGGCCGTATTCGCTTTGTCCAGATTCTGCGTGATTTCCGGCGAAGCGTTACGCGAAATATTGCCCTTGAGTGCGTCCTGCACAGAGGACAGGGCCTCTCGGTAATCCTGCTCAAAACCCGCCTTGGGGGTTTCCGCCTTGTACCCCTTCAGGCCGCGCATCACTTGACTGAAATTGTCGCCAGTCAAGTTGCCGCCTGCAATCGCAGGGTTCACCCGGTTTTGCATCGCGAGATTGAACCGCGTGGCCAGATCGTCGGGAAGCGCGGCGCCGCGAGCCAACGCCGCCTGCAATTCAGCGTTGAACTGCGCGTCAAGCGGCACGTCCACGCCCGCAACCGAATTATCGATAGCGTTGCCCGCCGCCGCCAAGCCGTCCTCTGCGCCGCCGTAGCCGATGCGCGAGGGGGTGAAGCCGATGGGCGCCCCCGCCTCTTTGGCGATCTCGCGGTTGACCTGCTCGAATCCTTCAGTGAGGCGGGCGGTGTTGTTCGCACCAACGAAAGGAAGGCTATCAAGGGCCGTCAAGAACTTGCCACCCATGCCCTTGTTGCCGACAAGCGCGGAAAGGTTCATCTGGACGCCGCGATCAGCAAGCCGGTTCACGGCGGGATCTGTGACCCCGCGGACGGCTCGACCGGCGCCACCAATGAGGCCGCTACCAATCTTGTTGCCTGCTCCGCCGACTGCGCCGCCGACGAGCGCGCCCACAGGGCCGTTCTCGAATCCGCCGCGAGCCGCGCTGAAGGCGATGTCATTGCCAACATAGCCGCCCTTGGTGAGCGCCTGCCCTGCCATCGCGAGGGGCTTGATAGCCGAGCGTCCGGCGACATTGGCAATCCCGCCAGTACCGAGAACGCCCGCAACGCCGCCAGCAATGTCACCGCCCATGGAAGTCATCGGTCGCGACTGGCGCGCAGCGTCCATAACTGCCGCCCCTTGGTCTCCTGCCATGTAAGCGGGAAAGCCAGCCGTGGCTGCGTTCGCAGCATTCATGGCGAAGTTGCCGAGATCAGTATCGGCAGCGCGGCCCAGCATGGTCGTTTCTTGCTGAGCGGGGAGCATCGAGAAGTTTTCCCAGCCGCTACCCAGCGATTTAATGGGGGGGCGAGGGTCGGCGCGGTGGCGCTGCACAATGTTAGCAATGGTCGCGGCCATATCCGGCCCGACACTGGCCCCGAACTGCCCGTATTGCTGATTAAGGAACGCCGTGACCTCGCTAGGCTCTGCCCCCTTGCCGATCATATCGGCGACCCGATCAGGAAGCCCCCCTAGCGCCTGCTCGAAGCGCAACCCACCCTCAGACGTGACGCCCATCGGCCCCATGCCGGGATCAGCCTGCGCGCCCTCCGCTTGCGGAAGAACCGTAGGGCCGCCCTGCTGAACAGGCGTGATGTTGCCGTTGGCGTCCGGGGTGCCGCCGAGCATCATAATCGCCTTTTGCTCGGTTTCGTCGGCCAAGTCGCGGATAGCCTGGATCTTAGATTGTGCGTTGGTGTCGCGATCCCACGTAGACGGCGTGTACGGGCTGTAAAGCTGATCGGACTCGCCAAGTGTGTTGCCCTCGCCGCCAGTGAAGCCCTGCGAACGCTTCAGGTCGCCACGATTGCGCAAGGACATGCTGTTAAACACGTCCTTGTCCTGCGACGGGAAATAATCAGCAATGCCCATCGGGCCGCTCGTCTGGCCGATGGTCTTTTCGAACTGTGCCTGCATTTCTTCAGCGGATTTACGCAGCTTCGTTGCTGACTGATATGCAGCCACCGCGTCCGAGAATTCTTTCGCGGTCAATGCGGGGCGGCCACCACCGCCAGCGCCCTTCGGGGGCGTGACGCCGGGGATCCATTCGGCACCCGACATGTCGGCTTTCCAGCGCATCCCGGCTGGCAGTTTGCCGTATTTAGCCTCCATCAACGCCGCACGCTTAGCCTCGTTGTCGAGCTGAGTGCCCACTAGGCCAGCCGCAGCCTTTGGCTCCTCATACCGCTTTGCCGGGTCGGTGGGGCGCACCTGCATCCGCGACGGCTGCTGCTGGTTCACGTTGCCGACGGGGCGGTCGCCTACAGGGTTGCCCTGCGCGTCAACGTTCCAGATGAAGCCGTCTTCGTCTACTGCTTGCTGCATTATTTCACCCTCGCCATAAGGCCGCTTACGTATTTCTTGGTTTCGGCAGGCATGGCATCGAGCCAGCGCGGTCCGTATCTCTGGATGGCCTTGTCAACCGCGCCGGGACCGGCGTTGTAGGCCGCCCACATCTTCGCCAGATCACCGCCGTAGCGCCGCTGCATCACAGCCCGGTATTGCTGCCCCAGCCGGTTCATGTCGCCCGGGTCGTTGGGATTGGCGGCGCGAAGGCCGAACCCCGGATCGCGTGCCGTGGCAGGCATCACCTGCATCGCGAAACGCGCGCCCTTCGGAGAAGTCACCGCCCTGCCGTCGCTGTAATAGTCCCGATTTCCGCTCTCTGCGCCTGCCGTGAGCGCGTTCAAATCACGCCCGTTAAAAGTTACCAGACGGGATTGCCGTCTGACCTCCATTGTACGGGGTGAGTTTGCCTTTCGGACGCTGCGGCATCGCCTGAGGCGCCATTGCCGGACGGATCGTGCCGTCCTCGTTGACCATGTTCGGAATTTCGACGTACTCGATATATTCCTCGCCATTCGGCCCGTAGGTCTTTTGGGGGATGCGCTTGGCGTTCGGGTCACGAAAGATTAGCTTCTTCTCACCCGTAGACGGATTGATCGACCAGCGATTGCCCGCGTTGTCGTCGAAATAGTCAGGGTCCGGATTGGCGCGCTTGTACTCTAGCAGCGAACGCTGGTCAGCCAGCGTATCGCCACGGCGACGCTGATATTGCTGCTCGGCGTAGGCTTGAGCGTCACGGCGCAAGCGCTGCTGCTGCATCATCGGAACATAGCTAGCCTGCCCGCCGCCAGCGATCGACAGGCTATCACCCAGCACGCCGATCAGCTTGCCCCAGTCGAAGCCCTTCTTCATGGGCTGCTCGGTAGCGGTCATGGCTGGCTGCTGCTGCGGGACGCGGGCCGATGCGCCGAACAGGCCGCGACGCTGCATCAATCCGGGTGCGAGAGCCATCTAGCCGCCTCCTGCATATGCTTGGGCCGCGTTACCGGCCATCTGCGCGAGAAGGCCGGCGAGCGAGCCCTTCTGGGTGGTCTTGGTGTTCTGGTACTGCCCAAGGAGGCCGCCGACTCCCGACCCTGCGCCGATTGCGGCACGGATGGGGGCCTGCATCGCGTCATAGGCTTGAAATGCTGGGTCAAGGATGCCGTTCTCGGCAGCGATGAGGCCGGGAACCTGCGACACGGCCTGCCCCATGCGGTCGCGCTCGGCGCCGTAGTCGGCGTACCGGAGGCCAAGGGCCTTGTCCGCCACCGCGCGTCCAACGATGTCGCTATGCGCGCTGCCGCCCGTGAGACCGCGCGTGCCCAAACTTGCGGACACTTGGTTGCGCGTTTCGTTGCCGGCCTTGTCAACCATCTGGTCAAGGTAGGGATTGCCAGCGCCCAGATACTTGCCGCCCAGCACGTCGGTATTGTAGCCGCGAGCGGCGGTGATGTTGGGGTCCCCAGCTTGGTATTTTGAAGTCACGCTGTCCAAGATGCCGCCGAACTTATCCGCGCCAGCCTGCAGGCCCGGCTGCGCCTGATTATAGGCGTTCGTGATATTGCCAGCGGCCCCCTCAATCTGGGCGCCATACACAGGCTTATTGGTGGATTTCGATTTACTTTTCATGTCAACGGCAACTCCAAATCATCGCCCACGCGCGTCCAGTGCGGCAAAATCCTTTGCCAGCCCTTCCGCCCTTCAATTTTCAGTTTGTTGCAGCCCACCGCCTTGGCGAATGCGCTGATTTCAGCTTCTGCCGTGCCGCACCAATCGCGAACGCCCTTGCCCACGCCGACCCAGATCAAAATCGCATCATCCGCCGTGCGGGCGAGCAACAGGAAGCCGCCATCGACGGGCCAGCCGATTGCTTTGCCCGTCGAAACCTCCTCGATTATCTCCGCTGCCGTGTGGCCGCCTCGTTCCGCTGTTTCGCAAATTTGTGGCCACCAATCGGACAGCCACGGGGCCATCACCAATGATCCTGCCAGGTCGTGCCGTTGTACGTCCGCAGCTTGTGCGAGGTGCTGTCCATATAGGTCATGCCCTCTACCGGGCTTGCAGGCTCGGCAATGGGCGTGAAGGTGATTGTCTCCACTGTGTAGGCGGTCGCCCCGAGCAGCGCCTTCACCTTGTTCTCGAGCGCGTTGACCGCATCAGCGACCAGACGAGGCCAATCCGAAGTGCGACTGTATCGCGGGATCGTCATCGCAGCCCCCCCGCGCTCAGCTCATATTCGAAGGCGCGGCAATAGCCCCACTCTGTGCCAGCGGGGATCGTCATCGTTGTCTTGACGTACTTTCCCGTCGCGCGACAAGGCATGATTCCGCTCGCCCGCAAGGGGCTTGCCGTCACAAGGTTCTCCGCGTCCCCGAGCCGCTGGCGGCAGTCCAGCACGCATTCTGCCGCCGTCATGTCGCCAACCGGTCGGAACGAGCGAATGCGCGATACGGCGTCCTTACTGAATTCGACAAAGCCCATTCCGATGCGGGCCTTGAGTGGTACGCCCTCCATCGTGCCGATCTCGCCATCCTGCACCATGAACAACCGAGGCGCCCCGCCCGAGAAGCGAGGATCGTCGACGGTCAGCGCCGGATCGGCGTCGGTGTTCGTGATGCCCGCATTGTCGGTATCGACAGACGAGGTGAAGCCAGAGAACATCCCGTCACAGGAGAATGTCCCGAACGACCATTCCTGCATCGTCCAGTTGTAAATCCAAATTTTGCCCATGACACCGGGCAGCATCCACCAGACCAGCGTATTGCGCGGATCGACGGCCGAATAAATGCGATGCCATTCGTCTCGCGGAATCTGCGCCTGAAAGTCGCGGTCGACCTTTTCGTTACCGATAGGCAACGGAACCTGCCCATCCTCGCAGGCCATGAAGCCGCGATCGGACAGGAAAAACACCGACCTCCCCGCTTGAGCTACGCTTCCCTTCGATGCGCAGCCAACATTCGGGGTGATTTCATCGAAGGCGAAGGGCGCGTCCGCATCCCCGGTGCGCGACATGCGAACGAGGCGCTGGCGCTGGAGGATGACCCCAAACTCGCCCCCTGCCAGCCCCATGACCTCACCGCCGGTCAACATGGGCTGGAAACCGCTCTGATTGGTCCCCGGAGTCCATCCCGTGTGATCGTTGAACGCCGACCATTTGATGAGCAAGATGTTCCCGTCCGCCTGTCCGATCACCACCTGATCGCCAACGACGGTAATACACGTCCCAGGAGGGGCGCCAGCAAGCGCTCCGGCTGTCCCCGCATTCAGGTCTACCACTTGAGTGGCCCCGCCGTTGACCGTCACGACGTAATCGCCAAACTGCGTATAGGCCCACCGTTGAGAGACCGTCAGGCCCGTCAACAGGTCCACCCAGCCTCCAGCCGAGTAGCGAACAAGCTCTTCGGTGGTCCCCGCCAGAAGATAGCTTGTCCCGCCCGTCGAGATGAACGCAGCACCGCCGTTGAACGGGTTTGGCAGCGCATCGGAGCCGGTCAGGAAATCCCGCACGGGACGGTAGCCATCAACCGAACGGTACACGTTCTCCGCTATCGTGATGACACCGCTGTTGATGGACTGGTCCGGCAGATACGCCGGAAGGTCAATCCTCACACCACGCCAATCATTGTCGGCTTGAGAGGCGCGCCGCTGTTCCGGTAGCGCTCGCTCTCTTCGATCATCTGCCCGAGTACCGTTTCGAACATCGTCCGGTAGCGGCCGATCTTGGTCGCGTCCTCGATGAAGTCCGAAGCCTGAACGAGCGCGCCGTAGAAATAGGCGTCAGGATGCTTGTCGAGCACCCAATTCGACGGGGCCGATTCCGTCAGCGCCGGTATCTTCCGCTCGTAGACCAGCGTCCCGTTATGGGTGCTGTTCGGGATCGGGGAGAACCAAAGTTGCTGGGCGATGATGGCGTAGGCGTTCGGGCAGCCAGTGCATTGGTTGTTGGCAACCACAGAGGCAGCGGCGAGGCTCAGCGACACGCCAGAGCCGACCGTGATATGCCGAACAGCCTTGAAATCGATCGGCAGTGGCGAGGTCTGGGCGCTAACCGAAAGCGCGGTCGTCACCTCACGAGCAGCGACGGGCAGAACCCGCTCCATTTCGCGCTCAGCAAGGTAGATGAAGTCCGTCAGGTCGTCATTGTCGAACGTGCGATCCAGACGCGCGGAGATCGATTCCTTGAGGCCCGCCAGCGTCTGGAAGCGAACGCTGTCTTCGGTCGAAATAACAATCGTCATGGCGACCTCACAACATGAAACTATTTACACGGAGATAGCGATACTCAGACGAGTTCAGCAGCCTTTTGACCCCTTCCTTGTGATTGGGGTTGAAAAGGTCGATGCCGTATTTGTCGATCCACTCAAAAATCACCTGCACCGGGATAGAGGCGGCGAGGCGCATGTCCTTCCCCATCCCCTGCCCTTCGATGCGTGCATTCTGGTCGATAACCGCCTTCGTGGTCGGCGCGTCAATCTCGTCGATAAGATATTCCTGCCCGTCTGCGTCCACGCCGAAATATTGGCGGACGCCATTCAACGGGTCGTAGTCGAGCAGGAACTTCTTCATTCGACGATCTTCTTGTCTTTGAGCGCCTTGGCCGTCTCGGCGGTCAGCGTGATTTCGTCGCCCGCGACGCGCTTCTTGCCGTCCTTGTCGAAGGCAATGTTGCCTTTGGTGACGGTCAGCGTGGCGTCGGGCTTCTTGGTGTCGGTCGTCATGGTTGCCTCCATAAAAAGGGGGAAGCCGAAGCCTCCCCCAGATCGTTATGCCGCCTGAACGTCTGCGATGTTGGCATTGCCCAGTTCGTTGGCGCACTTGAGCGTTGCCTGAACCGCAAGCATCTTGCGGTCGGCGTGGCCCGTCTTCGCCAGTTCGCTGGTGTTGAACCGCTGGAGGTACAGGACTTCCCACAGCGACGGATCAATGATCGACACGTCACGGCCCGTGGTGAAGCGCGACGGGGTGAACGAGATGTTGCCGAAGTCGGAAACATACACGTCAGCAGCGCCGATAATGGTCGCCGCCTTGCTCCCCGGCGCATCCTTGCGGATCTCCGCGATGCCAGTGAAGGTCGAAGCCGTCTGCTTGAGGGTGCCCGACATGAGCGCCATCGTCGGCTCACCGCCCTCGTTCCACGCTTCCTGAATGGCTTCCTTGATCAGAGCCTCAGTGAAGGTGCGGAGCGTGCCGTTGGTCGCCGCGGCGTTGATGTAACCTGCGGTCGTGCCCGACAGGGTAGCCGCCGCGCCGGTTGCGCCGCGCGATCCGTTGGTGCGGATGAACGCGACCATGCCGGCGGATTCGCCAGCCGTGCCGTTGGCCAGAGGAACCGCAGCATAGTTGCCGCAGAAGCGCTTTTCCATGTCGCGCTTGATTTCCTTCGACTTCTTCAACATCTGGTAGGCCATCTTGGTCTGATTGCCCGCAGATTTGACCGACTGCGTGGTCGTCGAGATGCCCACAACCTTATCCATGAGCTGGGTGTAGTTACCCAAGCGCACAGCGTCGGTGAGAGCATCGTTCGCAGCGTCGTCGCCGTCGATGACCTTGTTATCGGCATCAGCGGCGGCAAGGGTGTCGGTCAGCCATTCCTCATAGGTCTGGTTGGCGTTGTCGCTACCGATATTCGAGATGAACGGGGTCTGCGTCGGCGCGATATTGCTGATCGTGTCGTGCAGGCTTTCGCGCACGGCGACTTTGCCCGCGCGCTGGAAGGTATTACCGGGTACTGCCATGTCTAAAATCCTTGTGCTTCGAATGCCGCAATCGCGTCGGCATCACTGCCGGTCTTGCGGAGCCTCGTGGTTGCGTCTTTGAGGGCACGGGCTGTGCTGCTGCCTTTCGGCTGGGCTGCACCCGGCTTGGCGGTCTTTCCATTCCGCACACGCTGCATCTGCTTCGCCATGATGGCGTCGTATTTCGCAGCTTTATCTTTCCACCCATGGGCGGCCACCAGCGCCTTGAAGTCCGTCGCGTTGCCATCCCGCAAGAGGATGTCGCGATCATATCCAAGCGCCTCTGCCACGCCGAAGGCCCGGTCGAAGAAGTCCGTCCGCGTTTCCTCGTTCGCGACCTCTGGGATGGCTAGAAGTTCCCGGTCGCGCTGCTGGATAAACGCCTGATCGATTTCCTGACTGGCCTCGTCACCGAGCGCGCCTACTTGCTGCACGAGTTCGTCATGCTGGGCTTTCGCGGCGTCGTAATGGGCTTTCTGTGCGATATATTCGCCCGGGTTCTCACGAGCCAACATGGGATCGGGAGGGGTCGGGGCGAGATGGCTTGCGAACTCCGCAAGCTGGGTGGCGAATACCGCCTTCGCCTTGCTGTGCGCCTCTGCTGCGTGCGACTGTGCGGCGCGCTGGGCATTGGCGGCTTTGGTGGTCGCATCCTGGACTTGTGAATTGCGGCGAGCTTCGCTGGCGGCCCATGCGCGCTGGGCTTCCGGGGGAAGCTGCGCGAATACCGCCTTCTCGTCCGCATTCAGACTGACAGGAGCTTCGATGGCCGTTTCCGGTTCGTCGCCTTCCTGCTCGTCCTCGTCTGCTTCCTCACCCTCGTCCGTCTCGCCGTCAGGGTCATCCCCCTCGGGTTCGCCGTCTTCGGGCAATTCTTCATCCTCGTTTTCGAGGTAATCTGCAAAAGCCGCTACCGCGCCGTCATCCCCAAGGGATTCGGACACGTCAACGGCTTCCGAACCTTCGTTCGGATGGGCCATGACTCTACTCCATGATTATGCGCCGAAGCGCGGCTTAGAAAAGCTTCCCGACCTTGCGGATGCGGGCGAGGTGTTCGTCTTCATGGGCGGCGAGATCGCCTGCCCCGATGACCGCGCCGACATGACGGTCCAGTTCGTCAACGAGCTTGGACGCTATCGAGAGCTTCCACAGGCCGTCAGTGTCCTTGGCGCCGAGATCAGCGGCGCGCTCGAAATAGGCGCGGCGCAAATCGGTCAGCATGTCGTGCAGGCCGCCTTCCTCCTGATAGAAGGCGCGCCAGCGATCAGAGCGGGCTTTGGGGTCCATCACCATTCGTCGTCCCGGCCAAAACCCACAGGGTTGGGCGCGCGCCAGATGGGGCTCCCATCAGCATCGATAAGGCCGGTGTCGATGGCCACATGCTCGTCAACGGTGATCGAGGGGGCGAAGCCGCCGCGCTCGTCGTCGAACAGGTCATCGCCGCACCATCCTTCGGAGCGCGGGCGCTTGGTAAAATAGCGGCTCATTTGTCTAGATCCCCACCGGGGCGGTTCTTGCTCACCTCAACCGCCGTCTGCGCCTTTAGGGCGGCTTGCTCGCGAGCCATGGACGCTTCAAACATCATTCGGTCGCGGGATTGCTCTTTCTCGAACTCGAATTTTTCGCGAGCGAGCTGCGCCTGAAATTCCGCTTCTTCCCGTGCGAGTTGCTGCTTCGCCGCCGCCTCTTCGCGCTGCCCCTGAATGCGGATGGCAGAAAGTTGCTGCTCGCCTTCGATCTTCGCCTGTTGCGCCTGCGCGTCCATCTGGGCCTTCACCATTTCAGGATCGGGCTTCGGCTCTTCAGGCGGCGCGTTCTTGGGATCGGTGAAATAGTCGTCAGGCTGGCCGATGCCCATATCACGGACGAGGCCCGCTGCGCTGTTGAACAGACGCTGCTTGTCGACCAAGCCGATCTCCAGACCTTCGCGCTGGATCTCCAGCAACTGCATCCGCTGGGCGATGCGGTATTCCTTGCGGTTCGTGCCAAGGCCCGTGCGAATGATCAGGTCAGGCTCATCAGGCCACCGCGAGGGGTCAACCTCTGCGTAGCTGCCGCCAACCTTGACAGTGAACGGCTCGCCCGCATCCTTGACCAAGCGGTACTTGCGCCAGAACATGCGGCCCACGCACTCGGCGAAGTTGCGGGCGATGAATTCTTCGTATTGCTGGCCCTGTGCCTGCATCAACGCCGTGCCGGTCGCTGTCTTGTTCAGAGCGTCGGCATCGAGACCCTGGTTCATCCGGGTAATACCGGTGCGGCTTTCCTTCTCGCCAGACCAGAACTCCAGCACGCCAAGAGACTTGCCGATGTCGAAGCCATCGTTGAGCGCTTGGGGGGCAGCACCCTTCCCTCGCACCGGGGCGCCGGGGATGACAGTGAGCAAATCGTTGATCGTGTTTTCGGTCGTGCTCTCCGTCGGCACCCAATAGCGAGGCATGTTCGACAGATACATTCCGTTCATCAACTGGCGGGCGACCACCGAGCGGATGCGCTGGATGTCCATCGCCTTCTCTGCGAGGCTGTCGCCAACCATGCGATGCGGGCGCGGGAACGGGCAAAAGACCGTGAAAGGATGGTCCGTTACAATCTCGGGATCACCAAGCAGCCGGTCACCAACGCGGAAGCATTTCAGAAGCTCAGCGATGCCGTCGCCGTCCGCGTCGATGCGGATATACTCTTCCCAAAGCTCCAGCTCTTGCATGGAGGCTTGGCGGGTGTCCGACCAGCCCCTGTCAAAGCCCTCGTCTCGTTCCTGCGAACGCCCATCGGTCCACAGCGTGTCGTCGCCAGTGGGCAGATCATAGATTGTGTCAACGTCGAAACCCATCTCAACGAGATCGGAGCGGGTCTTGCGGCAGACGTGGGCGAGGTAGTCCGCCTTGTCCTCGTGCCGGGTACGCGCGCTGAAACGAAATTCCTCGCTCGGCACCGTATAATCGCAGAAATAGCGGCGCTTGGTCGCCCTCTTCACCGTGACGCGAAATGAACCGTCGCCATTGTCGATGATCTCCGCGTCCTCGGGGACTTCGCCGCGTTCGTCGGCTGCCGCGATCTCTTCGGCGGAAGCTTCGAACACCTGCTCGTCAACGGCGTCCTCTTCGATCACCGCGGACTTCACGACGCCGATGATCTCGATCAACCCCGCCTTGAGCCAGTCGTGCAGAACGCGGTAACCGTCCTGGTGCTGCATGAAAATCTGCTGGATCGTTTCGGTCGCCTGATCGACGGCCTCTTCTTCCTCCGGCGACTTCGCCTGAAACTCGACCACGCGGTCACCAGCGACGAACGTGCGCAGGACGCTGATCGTCATGTAGTCGACGGTTTCCTGCACGTCCTTGACGACGATCTGGGAAAGCCCCTCAACTTCATCGCCGAACAGGTCGCCGTCGTAATATTTCAGGCACTGCTCCTGACGCTCGGCAAGCGCGGTGTCGTGGAACGTGCAGGCACTGTCCGCCTCGTTCTTGAGAGCGTTGACCAGTTCGTCTTCGTCTAGGGGTTCGGGCTTCATGCTACCCCTTTCATCAATCTGCTAAGGTCGAGCGCCTTGGGCGCGTGAACATCGTTCGGCTTGCCGATCGCGAAGGTGCGGAATGCGTCGGACGGGTCGCTCGCCCAATCGTGGAGCGGCGTGTCGCGGTATGATTTCAGCTTCTCGTCCCAAACACGGCGATAGGACCGGAGCGCATCCAGTCCCTTTTCGGTCTTCTCTTTGTCGAAGCGGCACATCGGCAGTATTTGCCGGACCTCGTTGATATCGTTGGCAACGCTCTTGGTGCGGGGAACGACGCGGACGCCCTTAAGCCCCATGCTTTCGACCGTCTCGGCGATCGAGCCTGTCGTGCTGACCAAGTGCTCGTTATCGGCGTCGTGCGGAAGCAGGTGTTCCCCGTAGTTATACGGCTTGCCCCGAACCTCTTTGACATACCAATCAATGCCAACGCTCGTTGCGGCGAGGTAATCGATAATATCCCAGCCGGCGCCGTTCGCCTGGATGAACCAGATTGCTGTTTGGTCGTTGCGCCCTAAGTCCCACGCGGTGTGGACTTGCCGCTGGGGGTTATACGGGACAAAGCCAATCTTACCGTCGGCATCGAGTCTATCGATCAACTTGGCGTAGTAGGCCCCAGGCAGGCCAGCGGAGAAGCTGGTCATATATTCCTGCTGGTATATCGCCTCACCGTCCTCTTCGCCGCGTTCCTCTTTCAGCTCGGCCAGTTCGGTTGCCAACGTCTCGGCAGAGAACACCCCGGTATTGTCGGCCGTCAGGCGCTCGGCGAACCAGTCGTCAGACTTCTGCGCCATCTCGAACATGCGGTGCGCGTGATTGCGGCCGCGCGGCGTCGTGATGAACAGCGACCAGCCGCCGTTCTCAGCAAGGATCGGGCGAACCAGCGACCAAGCCTGAGGATTGCTCAGCGCCCATTCCGAAAACACCACCCCAACCGGTGGCGTCCCGACCAGCGCGTCATAATTGTCAGATCCGATGACCTGCCATGTCGAGCCGCATTTGAACCGGATCAACATATCCTGTTCGCGGGTCGTCTCTCTCAGCTCGTGCGGAAAGGCATCGTCGATACGACGCCTGCCCGTGTGAGGGTTCACCGCGTCCCAAATGGCCTTCCGCGCTTGATTCTGCTGCGGCAGCAAATGCCAATATACCCCGGTGCGCTCATGGGCGGCGCAGGCCGTGTAGTGGAGTGCTACGTCGTCCTTGCCGTGTCGACGCGGCCAAATCGGAATAGCCCGCTTGCCGCCGCTGTGCATGTATCGCCAGAGCGGCACCTGATAATCTCTCGGCTGCCAGTTGTTCGGCAGTTCGATTCTGCTCATGCCGGCTTGTTAACGACCACGGTCAAGTTGCCGCTATGCTCGACATCAAGCTTGTCGCCGTATTTCCTTGGCGCCAGCTTCGCTGCCATCCATTTTCGAGATTCCACGCGCAATCGCCGATGCTCGATCATGTCGGACTGGACGACCTCAACAGCCCCATCGGCTTTGATCGTCCGCTTTTCCCCAAGCATGGTATTGTCTGAAATTTCATGGACTTCATCGAAGAACGTCGTTGCCTGCACCTCGCGTGCGCGCGCGTACTTGTCCGAAAATTCCGAATTCCCATGCAGCCACAGATAAACGGAGCTTCTGGCTGGCATCGCTTCGTCGGCGCAAATCGCAAGAAGGCTCTCGCCCTCCATAAGCCGCAAGCAAATGTCTCGCGCGATATCTTCGCTGTATGCGCAAGGTCGTCCAGCCATCGGGCCAATCCTCTCTTTCTGCTCCCCGATGGGGTGGGCAGTTTCGGATCGTGAATTGTCGGCGTTGCTATCTTCGCTGCTCTAATGAAGGCCCCGTACAAAGCCCGGAAGCTCACAGCGTTGAGTCGTGAACCAGAATAGCCGTTAAGCCCGCCGCCGACGGTCGGGCCAAGGAGAACGCGCTTCCTGTCGAATGAAACCCGCCGCGCAGCATCATCGCATCCAGCAAGGGAGGACTGTGCGATTGTCGATGTGCTGGCGGCGGGAACCGGCTGCGGAAAGGAGCAACGCGCCGGAAACGAAAAAGCCCCAGCGCGATTGCCGGGGCCTTGTGACGCAGAGCGCCATGTTCAATTAATCCGTGTTTTGAATGATCTCGGCGGGTATGTCAATACCCGTTAAGCTCCGCCTTCGTGGCGGCTAGCTCGATTTCAAGTCTGGCAATCCTGCTCTCCAGAAGGTCGCGCGTCGTTCGTGCGTGCAACAGCTTGAAGTACCGCGAACCGGGTATTGCCTCCAGAAGCCCTTTTATCTCTGCGAAAGCGACAATCCCCAACCCTAATGCCTTCATCTCTGGCCAGTCGAGCGGGTCCGCCTGCCCCAAGGTCGCGAGCCCGGCGTCCCCGCACATCTTCCGAGTTCGGATGCGGAACTCGCAATCCTCGATCTTCGTTGAGCGCCACGTCTCAGTAACCTTCATCATGGCCTCGGCCCCAACCCGGCAGTTTCGGCCTTGCGACGCTCCACATAGCCCTTGATGCTGGCAGTCGTGATGCGGGTTGCCCGACCATCCTTGAAGACCTCAAGCTCGCCAGCGTTAATGAGATCGTAGATTTTGGTCAGTCCGTAATCGAGAGCGCGACAGGCGCCCTTGGGGGAAACGGCGATCGGTTCCATTGTCTTCTCCTTTGTCATGCGGCCAGCTCCTTTCGGTATTTGTCGCCGTGGACAATGATCTGAAGCGCCTCTATCGCCAGATCAAGCTTTGCCCTGGGGATTTCTGGGAGTGGATCGGATGGCCGAGATTCCTTGCACATAATCAAAAAATCTAGCCAATCTGGGCCGTAATCAAAGTGATCGTCGAGAACCAGTTGATCGAATGCGGATCGCCCCCCCCCTCCGACTGGGCCAATGTCAGCAAGTTTGCGGTTCAACCAATCCTCGGTTCTCTTTTCGCCCATGTAGCCGGAACCACCGCCTTGGTCGCCTAAGGTGCAGTTGATCTTGCCAACGCCGAAGGTGGACCAGTATATGCGGTAAATGTCGCGACCGGCTCGCATAAGCGCCTGCCCATCTTCTCCCAGAAGGCCGGCGCGATAAGCTCTTCCGATGGCATCGCAGCCATCGGTGCCGTACTTGTCTTTCTTCGCTGCCGTCCGATCGTTGCCGCGGTCGGGCATGATGATCGGGCGAAGTTTACCCTTGGCGTCTCGCCGACCCTGCTTACGTGGGCGCCCCTTAGCCATTCTTGGATCCCCCGTTGTCGTCCATGATCTTGCGTATTTCGATGACGATCCGGCGTTCATCGCGCGCGATGTCGAAGTGAGTAAGCAGCCGGGTGGCCATAGACGGCGCGACATCAGCGACACGCTTGCGGACCCGCTCAGCGGCCGCGGTGCCTTCCTCTTCGATGATCTCTTCAATCTGCCCGCGGATCGAGAGGCGGAGCGCTTCGATAAGCGTTGTTTCAGTGATGGCGGCCATCATTCCCCCTCCTTGGTATCGATGGGGGCAGCCGTGCGGAGCATGGCGCGGTAGATGCCCCACGAATCGGGCAGTTCAACCGGCGGATCGCAGTCAGGGACGTTAGTCATCTCGACAGAATTCCCGGCGGTAAGCATCTCCTCGGTCGGCTCTATCGGGACGATGGCGTAACCGGCTTCTGTGAGGGCAGCGAGGATGCCGGGAACCTCGTCGCGAGCGCGGGCAAGCTCGTTCTCGCTCGGCGAATAGCCTTGCGCCTCAATGATCGCCCTGGCCATCGTCTCTAGCGGTCCATCGTCTCTTAGTGGAGGGCCTTGGATGTGGTTGGGGGTGGTCACTTGACGTTCGCCCGAACAGCAGCGTCCTTGGCTTCCAGCAACTTGCGAAGCGCGACCGAACGTTCGGCATTGCGCGGCAGATTCGACACGACGATGCGCGCCATGTTGCAGAAATTCACCGACATGGCCTGCAATGCGGGCGGGAGGTGGCTGTAGTGGAAATACCGCAGGATCGGATCGTCGGCCAACTGCTCGGCGGTAAACTCGACGGGTGCGGGGTGGATTGCGTCTGTCATCTCAATTCTCCTCTTTCCAAAATGCTATGATGTCGAATGCGAATTCCCGGTTCGCCCAATTCCACTTTGCTGCCGGGAGAGCCGTCTTGCTGGTCGTGCCGTCGCGGAACTTGACCTTGAGCGGCGCGTCCCCGGTGCGGGGTGGCTTCCACTTGGTGGGGGTCATGGGCTGGCACCGCTGAGGTGAGCGAGGAACGATCCGGGTGCAGGTCCAGCGGGACCGTTGGCTTTCGGGGCCACAAACTCAGCTTTGAAGCTCTGCCATCCCCTCGAAACCGTCTCGGCAAGAGCAGCTTCCAGAGACCAGCCGGCGATTTTGGCCTCTCGGCGGATTCCAGCCATCGCGGTTTCGCTGACCGGGGCGCGCTTCACCTTCCGGTGCTGGACGAAATCAGCCCAAGTTTGTCCCGAAACGTCGTCGGGCTTGGCAGGGATATGCGGCTTGGTCCGGTCCCCCTTACGCGCGGGTGTTATATTCTCGGGGGTATGGGTGGGGGGGTTAGATATTTTTTCATTGGGGGGGAGGGAAAGGGGGATGTCCTCGTGACTGTCCCGTGACTGTCCCGTGACTGTCCCGTCCGTGTCACCGGCTTTGGCGCGTTGGCGACGCTTACGGTCACGCTCGGCGGCGCGGCGGGAGTCGATAGCATCCTGCCCCTCTTCGATAGCCCGTATGGCGATCAGTATTGCTTCCATCGGCGCACCAGCGGCACTCATGGACTCGATGAGATCAGATACCTTCATAGGCCGCGCACTGCTTGGTAGGCGCCATGGAAAGCCCCCACCCCTTTGCCGGTTTCGCCGTTGCGGCGCTTGGCGCACAGGAACTCGATTTTGCCCTTATTCTCTGTCATCAACTGCTCCCACTTCATGTGTTCGGCAGTGTGGGGCTCGGGCTGTTCCTTGCTCAGATAATATTCGTTGCGGAGCAGGAACATCACCGTGTCGGCGTCCTGTTCGATCTGCCCGCTGTCACGGAGGTCAGAGAGTTGCGGGCGGCAGCCGGGGCGCTTCTCGACTTCGCGGCTGAGCTGGGCGAGCGCGAGCACGGCAACATCATGCTCCTTGGCGATGGCCTTCAACGCGCGGCTAATCTGGCTAACCGCTTCATAGGCGCTCTTGCCCTTGTCGGCGGACAGAAGCTGGAGGTAGTCGACGACAACGAGGTCTAGGCGCTCACCCTTGGCAGCGAAGCGGCGGGCGTAGCGGCGCACCATGACCCCAAGGCGATGCACTGACAGGCTGGAGGCGTCGACAACCTCAATGGGCATGTCGGCGAGCATCTGGCGAGCCTGCTTGATCTTGTCGCGGTCGCGGGGCTTGATATCTTGATTGACGAGATCGCCGTAATAGACCCCGCCGTGACCATCGAAACAAAGGTCAGCGGCCATGCGCGCACCAAGCTCGGCTCCGGACATTTCGAGCGAGATATAGAGGACGCCATGGCCGTTCTGCGCAGCGCCTAGGCTGTACGAGAGGGCAACCGCCGTCTTCCCCATGGCGGGGCGTGCGGCGAGCACGATCATCTGCTTGCGCCTGGCTCCGCCCAACAGGTCATCCATCGGCGGGATAACCTTGCAGGTGACGCCGCGGTCTTTGCTGTCGAGCTGCGCCATCATGGCATCGAGACAGCCGGCGCCCGTCATGAAGCTGATACCGCTGCTTTGCTCGGCAGCGGCCGACATGGCCGTGTCGACATGCTCAACGACATCGGAGAGGCTCACCGACTGGTCGGCAACCATATCCATTGCGTCGGCCATGCCTTCCGCGATGCGGCGGCGCTTGGCGAGATCGGACACCTGCTTGGCGAGGTCGAGCGCGCCGATGAGGGCAACACTGTTCCCGGTGAGATTGGCGAGCAGGGCGAAGCCACCGGCGGACTGATATGCCTCGTCACTGGCGAACATGCTGTTCAGCGCGACGGCCCCGCACGCCTTCCCGGCAAAGTAGGAATCGCGCGAGGCGAGGAACAGGCGGCCCAGCAGCGGATCTACAAAATCCTCTGGCTGCACGATGTCCGCAATGCGATCGATCTTGCCGCTGTCTATCAGCATCGCCGCGAGCACGACGTTCTCGGCTTCGACGTTGGCGATCATCCGATGAGCATCCGTCCAAGCACGCGATTAGCGGCTTCACCAATCGGGGTGCATTCGCGGGTGTGCCAGCCATTGGCGAGCAGGAAGCCCGTCAGGGTATCGAGCGAGCGGAACAGGCCGCACAGGTGCCCGCCGTCGTGAAGACGGTTCAGCATGGCGTATTGCGATAGCGTCACCGGGCCACCGGCCTTGATCTCGGCGCGGCACACCTTCCCGGCGTTCTCGCCGATCCCGTCGATAATCAGGTCAGGATAGCCAGTCGCCAACCCTTCCCGCCTCGCCTTGCCCCTACCCGCCTTGCTGGCGATGTAGGTGCCGTTGGGAACCGCTGATACCATGCACGGGACGATGATCGGCAGGCCCTTGACGATGCTCGCCTGTATGGCAATCTCGGAACTGCGGCGGCCGAAGCTGTCCATAGCAACGCCAACCTCGTCATAATGCCAAGGTGCGGCGCGGCAGTCAGCTACAGGGGCGTATTCGGATTTACTCACCCGCCGACACCTTCACGCATCTTCGCCAGACGCCATTCATGGCGCGAGACAAAGCGGCCATCGGGTGCGCGGGGGTGTGTCGGGGCTTTCGGGAAGCGCAGCATGCGCAGGCGGAAGATCAGGCGCGCGATCACTCGCCCCTCCCCGCCATGGTCATCCATGCGCAAACCAGAAAGCCGAACGTAGCCGTGGAGAGAGGGACGATTACCGCTAGCCAGAGCGGGATTGTGACGGGATCGTTCATGCTGCACGACGCTTGCCGAGAGCGACCAACTGGCTGCCGCGAGTGACCATGCGCGAGCCAACGACCGTCAGGCCGGGGCGCTCGTAATCGTCGAATTTGCCGTCGATGGCGGCGCGGGTGACGGTAGCGTTGTCGTCGCTGTTGTCCGCCGCGAGCGCGCCGGGATCGGGTTCCTCGTCGGGAAGGTCAAAAGCCCCCTGCCCCATCAGCCCGATCCATTCGTTCGTGAAGGTCGCGCCGAGAAACAGGCCGATGCTCGCCAGCGCCTCTTGCGAGAGAGGGCGGTAGTCTGGGCTTTCTACGGCGCACATGGCGCTCTCAATGACCCGATCCTTGATGCCGCTGCCGTTGGCGAGCTGCTTCACGGAATAGCGGCGGCCGCGCCCCACGAAGAGCCGCAGCGCAGCGCCTTGAGCGTTCCCGATGCGTTCGCGGGAAACAAGAGGTTGAAAGTTCGCGGAATTGTCAGAGGACATTGGCTATCTCACGCTCATGGATGAAAGGGAAAAACCGGAACGGGACAGCAATCCCGCTGTCGCCGATGCCGATCAGGACGACCGTGCCCGGCTGATTGGAAGCATCGTCGCTGAATGGATTGCCTCGCTCGGCGTCGATCAGGCGTTCACGAGCGGGGGTGTTGTGATTATCGGGGGAGAGCGGGAGAATATCGCCCTCCCCCTGCCCGCGCTCGACATTTGCAGAAGCGTGCGCGGACTCTCGCGACCCAGCGAGATAGGCGTTGCGGACGATCATGCGGGCTGGCCCTTGAACTCGGCATCGCTATGCGAGCAAAGCGCGCGGCCGCATTTGGCGCAGCGGGGCATGTGGTCCAGATGACCGATGCGGATATTCACCTGAACCTCACCAACCATGTGGCTGGTGAGCAGATGACCGCCGCGTGGCTGATCCCCCGCGTTCATGGTCAGGCTGCCTGTTCAGCGAGCACTCGCTCAACTTCGGGGCGGCGATCAGGCGGGATGCGGTTGCGATCCCACCAGCCTTGGACCGTCGTATGATTTCGATGGCCCAGCTTGCGAGCCGCAGGACGAATACCGCCGAGCTGCTTGAGGATTTCGATATCAGTCATTTCGATGACGTACGCTCATTGCGTACGGATTGCAAAACATTTTTGTACGCACCGCTGCGCGTAGAAAACGTACGTACGGACGGCGATAAGTCGGGCATGACAGACGAATCTACAGGCGCGCGGCTTCGACGGCTCCAAGAGCGGTCGGGACTGTCCTACGATCAGATTGCCAAGGCCGCCGGCTACGCGGGCCGCTCGTCGGTGCAGCGTTATTTCAGCGATGATTTTGACGGGCCGATTACGACGTCCCAAGCGAAGAAGCTGGCGCTGGGCTTCCAAGGATCGAATGTGACGGCCGATGAGATTTGGGCGCTGGCAGATTTGCCGACGCCGAATGCCACCCCTCTGACGATGGGGGATGAGCGGGCGGGCCGCATGGCCCGCGACATCCCGGTCTACGGCACTGCGCTTGGTGCTCCAGCGACTTTCGATGGCGTGGCGATTGAGCAGACGCACCTCGATCAAGGCGAGGTCATCAACTACTTCTCGCGTCCGTCAGCCTTATCGGGGCGCAAGGACGTCTATGCGGTCTATATCCAAGGCTCGTCGATGGCGCCGCGGTTCCAAGAGGGCGAGGTCGCTTTCGTGGACAGCAAGCGCCCGCCGATGGTCGGCGATGACGTGCTGGTCTTTATCAGATCCCCGGAAGATGACGGCGAGCGCGTGACAGCATGCCTCATCAAGCGCCTGGTTCGGCGCTCAACCAGTTATGTCGAGCTGGAGCAGTTCGGCCCCGCCGCCACGTTCAAGGTCAACAGCGAGCGCGTGTCGCATATTCACCGCGTCATCCCTTGGGCCGAGCTACTCGCCTAGCCGGGGATACAAACGCCGTAAACGATCCAAGGTCCCCCAACGATCATCCCGCCAGACCGCTCAGACTGCTCTTGTGCGCGCTGCTTGCGGCGCTCCGCTTCGGCCTCTAACGCCCTTTGCGCAGCCGCACAACGTGCGGCGCTCGGGTAGTCTGCTACCGTGACGCCACCCGCAGACCATGTCAGAACAAGTTTATACGGAATGCCTGGTTGAGCTGACGCCGTGCTGGCGATCAGTGCTAGGCCGAGCAGGAAAATCCGCATCAGTACCCGCGAGGCGGCTTGTAGCCGTAAAGCGGCTTCGGAGGCTTCGGCGGTGTATAGGTCTGCGGCTTATACTGGTAGGGCTGCACGCGGGGCGGCGCATACGGATCTACCGTGCCTTGCCGACCAGTGTACGGATTGTAGTTCGGCGAGGTCGAGTAATTGTCGCTCGGCGTGCTGTTCGGTGACGAGCGGTAATGCCCCTGCACATAGGTGCCGTCCGACCGCACGTGCGGCTTCACATAGGTGTCACGCGCAACAGCGGTGGCCGACAGGCTCAGGCTCGCGGCGATCAAGATAATGGCTTTCATGCTATTCCCCCTCATCCCGCCATCATAAGAAATAGGGTGTACATTTCATACGTTTAGGATGCGTACGCATTTACCGTACGTTTTCCGCTTGACGTGTGTACGTACGGCGCGTACACCGGTTCCAACGAAACGAGTTGGAGCCAAAACATGCCTCGCAAAGCGAAAGCCGCCGAAACCGAAACCGCCCCCGTCGAGATCGCATCGATCAAGGGCTTCGAAAGAGACCTGACGTGCCGCGGCTTCCAGTTCGAGGTCGGCAAGACCTACGAGCACACGGGAACGGTTCAGGCATGTGCGGGCGGCTTTCATGCTTGCGATGCCGCCGAGCATCCTCTGAACGTCTTTCAGTTCTACGCCCCGGCGACCTCGCGCTATTTTGACGTGACCCAAGCGGGCGAAATGAGCCGCGATGGTGAAGGTGCGAAAGTTGCCTCTGCCAAGATCACGCTCGGCGTCGAAATATCCCTCCACGATCTGGCATTGCGCGCGGTCGAGTTCGTCATGTCGCGAGCCAAGGGCAAGGATAAGGCGACCAACCGGGCACGTCTTGGGCTGGCCTCGAACAGCGGCGACAGCGGTGCGGCCTCGAACAGCGGCTACAGCGGTGCGGCCTCGAACAGCGGCGACAGCGGTGCGGCCTCGAACAGCGGCTACAGCGGTGCGGCCTCGAACAGCGGCGACAGCGGTGCGGCCTCGAACAGCGGCTAC
>NZ_JBQENY010000004.1:317500-416187 GCF_052044915.1 Sphingopyxis sp. 22461 | reverse complement strand
GTCCTCGTCGATCTGACGGTGGCGATCGCGGTCGGGGTGACGCTCGCGTCGCTGCTTTTCATGGCGCGTATGGCCGAAGCGGTCGAGGTCGATCGAAGCGGGCGGCGCGACGCCGAACTCGATGCCGAAGATCTCGACCAGCGCGATGACCTGCCGCCGGGCGTCGAGGTGTTCCGGATCGCCGGTCCCTTCTTTTTCGGGGTCGCGGGTGAGCTGCTCGACACGCTGCGCCGCGTCGGGCAGTCGCCGCGCGTCATCATCTTGCGCATGCGGCTCGTACCGCTCCTCGATGCGAGCGGCGCGCAGGCACTTGAGGAATTTGTCGAACAGGCCCGGCTGGCGGGCGCGCGGGTGATTGTCTCGGGGGTGCAGCCCCAGCCGCGGGCGATGCTCGGGCGGATCGGCCTTGGCGAAGCGGCGGGCCGCATCGCCTATGCGGCCGATTATGCGGGCGCGCAGGCGCTTGCGATCGATCTCGCGGGTGCGAAATGACAGCGGCCCCTGTGAGCGGCAGGCCATTCGCACGCGCCGTTTCTCGATCGGCCGGCGGCCGGGAAACCCAATTCTGACCAAGTCTGGAGAATGAAATGAGTGACAGTGACGACTATGCCTATGACGAGGAAAGCGGCGAGTGGATGCCGGCGTCGGAGCTTGCGGAACGCAAGGCCGCGGCCTCGCAGGTCGAGGTTCGCGACGCGGTCGGGAACCTGCTCGAGGATGGCGACAGCGTCGCACTGATCAAGGATCTCGAGGTCAAGGGGGCCGGCAAGACGCTCAAGGTGGGGACGGTCATCAAGTCGATCCGCCTGACGGGCGATCCGCAGGAGATCGATTGCCGTCACGAGAGCATCAGGGGGCTCGTCTTGCGCGCCGAGTTCGTGCGCAAGCGCTAGGTTTTCCGCTTGCGAAGCCTTGTCGTGGCGGCAGCGGCGCGTGGCTCGTCGCCGGGCCGATCGGTGGAGCCGCAAAGTTCCGCCGGCCTGCCGGGGCCGGATCGACCGGGCCTCGCGATGACGTTCCACCACAATACCGAGAAACGGAACTTGCGACATGATTTCCCAGAATCTCAAACCGACCGCACGGAACAGCCGCTTCTATCTGGCTCGCATGCAGGCGTGTCAGACGGAAGCGAACGAGGCGTCGCTTCCGAACGTACGGGACCGGGCCCTTCGTGCGGCCGTTGCATGGCGCGAGATGTATCAGAAGGCACTGCAGTTCGAGCAGCGGCAAAGGCAATGATCCCGGCCGCGGTGATCATGACCCCGACGGGGTTTGTCTGGCGTTCGGAGGCGACCGGCAGCCTGGCCTTCGGGCAATCGACACATCCTTGCGGGAAGTGCGCATGACGATATTCCTGATCATTCTCGTCTCCGTCTTGCTTCTCGCCCTGTTTATCGGCGTCACCATTGCGGGCGGACGATCGCATGATCGGCAGAACGAGCGCCGCGACCATGACAGATAGGTCCGCGGAAGATTTCGAGGTCGAGATCGCTTGCGAACTCGAAACAGGGGCAGATTGCCGGAGCATCGATCAAGCGGAAACCGAACTCGATCGCTTTCTCGATCATCTCGACGATATCGACCGCGAACAGCGTTATTTTGAACGATATGGGACCGAACATCATCGCGCGTCTCCGATGGAGCCGGGCGAACTCGCCGCCCCGCTCGTCTTCGAGCTGGGCAATATACGGAGCCTCCTCGCAAACTGGGCTTTCGTGCAAAGCGCGATGAGTATCGACGATCCGGACATGTTGATCCTCGACTATACGCGCCGGATGATGGGGTTCCTCCTGTTCCATCCCTCTCCGGGGACCATCGAGATCATCGGGCTCGGCGGCGGATCGCTGGCAAAATACTGCCACCGATATCTTCCGGAGGCGTCGATCGTCGCGGTAGAGATCGACCCCGACGTCATTGCGGTCCGGGAGCAATTCTTCATGCCGCCCGAGAGCGAGCGCTTCGAGATCGTCTGCAATGATGGCGCGGAATTCGTGAGGCGGGATACACGAAGCTGCGATGTCTTGCTTGTCGATGGCTTCGACAAGGACGGACAGCCTGCGCAGCTCTGTTCTTCAAGTTTCTATCGTGATTGCCATTCGCGGTTGAAGCCTGGCGGCATTCTCGTCGTCAACCTGTGCGATGATTACTGGAAGCACGGCTCTATCCTGGCTCGCATAAGAGAGCATTTCGAATGTACGATCGATCTTCCCATGAAGATAGGGATGAACCGGATCATCTTCGCATTCAGGGATGGGCGGCTCCCTTCGGATCCTGCCGCGCTATTGCAGACCGCCGGCGATCTCGATCGCATCCATCCGATATCCTTTTTGCTTTTGGCGAACGAAATATCGGACGGCATCAAATCGCGCGATGAAAGGCTTGGCGACAGTTTCGATAGCGACTTTCAGGAAGCGCAGTCGCTGTCGATCGCCTCGCTTTGGCTCGCGACAGAAATTGAGCATCTGCCGACAATCGACCCCTATATTCTGATCTGAATGGCCGTCTTGAGCACGCCGCATTGCCCGCATAAGGTCTTGGCGCGGTTATATTCCTCGCGCTGGCCGAGTTCGCGGGTTACGACATTGGCCTGGCTTCGAACCGACAGGTTCAGCCGATCGGTGACGCAGTCGTCGCAGATGGGCGAGCCACCGAGGTTCCCTATCAATTGTTCGATCTGTCCGGCTATCGTCATTCGGCGTGGCATGGGTCCGTCATAGTCGCGGAGACAGCACGAAGAAAGTGGCAGCCTATGGACGGCGGTGGTCGTTGCGTGGACCCACAGAAGTTGGCCAGCGCTTCCTCACGGGGTGGCGGAGAAACCTTGATCGGGCCGTCAGGGCTGCTTCTGTGCACTGTGTTCCAAAAGCCGCCTGGCCGCAAAGCGGTTCAAGAGCGGACGGTCCCTTTGCGGCCAGGTCATTTTGTAGCGGGGCCTTGACCGGTGTCAGGTCAGGGGTTGGCCCAAACGGGGTAAAAAGCTTACCGCATAGCGATCCGCGCGGATTGATGCAGATCAATGTAGCGAGAATTCATACAGGGCAATGTGATCGCAGGAGCGCCGCCATGACGATTGAGAAAAAATCCGATTCTTACAGTCGGCCATCGATAATCCTCCACTGGCTTACGGTGCTGGTCATCGCTGCGGTCTACGCCGCTATCGAGCTACGGGAATTCTGGCCAAAAGGCAGTGTGTCCCGTGAAGCGCTCAAGAACTGGCACTTCATGCTTGGACTATCCGTCTTCGGACTCGTCTGGCTCAGGATCATGGCGCGGCTCATATGGCCGGCACCAGCGCCTTTGGAAGGGCCGGGCTGGCGGAAACTGATCGCAAACGCCACTCACTTTGCTCTATATCTTCTGATGATCGGAATGCCGATCGCCGGCTGGCTCATCCTCAGCGCTGAGGGCAAACCCATTCCCTTCTTCGGTTTGGAGCTGCCGCCCTTGGCGGCCCCAAACCATGCACTGGCGGAAGAGGTCGAAGACCTCCACGGCCTGGGCGGCACAATCGGATATTGGCTAATCGGTTTCCACGCAGCAGCAGCATTGTTTCGCCACTATGTTCTAAAAGACAGTCTTCTCTTTCGGATGCGCTATGCTCGGATTTGAATGTCCGCGACCCGGTCGTTTCCTGCCATCCCATCTGGGTCAGCGGCGTACGTCCGCTTTTTGCGATCCGTGCCAAAAAGCGAACTGACCGCAGCCGGTCAGCTCAGGGCGACAAGGTGGCGGTCAACCCTTGCCTTACGGGAACGAGGGCGAGAGCGAAGGCGGCGGCGAACCCGATCTTGCGTCGGGAGACCAAGCATGGCTGGCCGAGCCGAAAATGCCTCCGCCGACGAGGGCTAGCCAAAGCAGCAGGTATGGATTCCAGGCCGTCGGGCTACCGCCCAATGCCGCACCGCAAACCTATGGCCGAGTTTGGCCAAGGTGCCGGTCATGAAGGTGACGCTGATACGGACCTCTCCGTCGCGGTGGAAGATCGTGATCGAGGCGCCCGCCCGACCTGAGAAACCCGATGGCATCGACAAATCCCGCCGGCCCGGCGAGGCAGAATGCCACTCTTCGAAAGCTTTTATCGTACCGGATCATGGAGTCTTCGATTGCATCGCCGTGCCGGCGATGTCTCTACGCCATTGTTCGGCGCGAGCGGCCATCATGCTTCCGTTCAGGGGCTGAGATCGAAAGCAGGAGCAAAAGTCCGGTTCTCTGACCGGAGCCTTTAAGCCGACCCATATTTCGCTGACGTACGATGCCATTGGAGGCAGGCGCTACCCTTACGGAGTTTTCCGAGTTGGGCCGGTGCGCGGGGAAGGCGAAGATCTCCGAACCGAACCATCGGGTCCTGCCGGCCTTTGGCCGGGTTGCGACCTTCGGACGAAGAGGAGACAGATGATGTTGAAGAAGACAGACGGGCAGTTGCAGCGCGACGTGATGGACGAGCTCGAATGGGAGCCAAGCGTCGATCATGCGGATATCGGCGTCGCCGTAACAGATGGCGTCGTCACTCTCTCGGGTTACGTGAAAACCTATCCGGAGAAGATCGCCGCCGAGAAGGCGACGCGCCGCGTCGCCGGCGTCCGGGCGATCGCCGAAGAGATCAAGGTCCATTTCGCGTCCGAGCCCAAGATGGCCGATCATGAAATCGCCAGGCGCCTGCTCGACATGATGGCTTGGACGGTGTCGATCCCGACCGACAGGGTTCAGGTCAAGGTCGAGCGGGGCCGGGTGACGCTGAGCGGCATGGTCGACTGGGACTATCAACGCAAGGAAGCCTTCCGGGCCGCCAGCCGCGTTACCGGCGTCGCGGGCGTGAGCAACCTGATCGAGGTCAAGCAGCACCCGGCGCCCGCCGACGTGAAGGAGCGGATCGTTTCGGCCTTCAAACGCCAGGCCGATCTCGACGCCGCCGCGGTGACCGTGACCACCGAAGGGGGAATTGTGAAGCTCGGCGGCAAGGTCAGGGCATGGGCCGAGCGCGGGGTCGCCGAGAGGGCCGCATGTCGGCGCCGGGGGTCACCCGGGTCGAGGATAATATCACGATCGCCCTTTGAGCGGAGCGATCCCGAAAATACGCTTTGCGGCCGCCCTCGAAGACGGGCGGCCGCTTTTGCGTCAGTGTCGAAGCGCCAGATAATCGGCGAGCCGGTCGACAAAAGGCTGCTGGCTTGGAAGTATCATGGCCGCAGCCTCCGCCGCCGTGAACCATCGCGCCGCGTCGATTTCGGGAAACGACTGGTACAGGCCGCTGCGCGGTGGCCACTCGATCTCGAAGCGATTGCTCACGACCGCAGTAGCATCGAGATCCTGCTCGAGCGCGAAGCCTTCGACGATCTTTCCGCCAGCCTGCCGGAGCGGGCCCAGCGGAACAAGCGTACCTTGCAGCGATATGCCAAGCTCTTCCTGAGCTTCGCGCAAGGCGGCAGCCTCCGCGTTTTCACCCGCCCCAATTCCTCCCTTCGGTATCTGCCAGGCGCCGCGGTCGCGCCCACGCCAATAGGGTCCGCCGGGATGGACGAGCAAGACTTCCGCGCTCCCGCCCTTCAGCCGATAAAGCAGTATCCCGGCGCTTCGCGCTATCACTGGCAGTCGCAGCTGTTTGTCGGCATCGATCCCCTCTCCCAATCATCGCTGCGAGCGGTTCTGCCCGCCAGTCTTCGGCGCCGCCGCGCAGCTATGGCTGAAAGGTAACGCGCCCTTCGTTCCCCGGCCATGTGCGGAATCTACGTATTTCGCGGTCTGATGCTTTCGCTCAATCTCTGACCACGCTTAAGGTGAAGGAGGCCAATATGGATATGCCCGATGTCGACAAGTCGCTTGCGAAACTCGGCGTGCCGCGCCGGATGCGCAAGAAGATCGGCCGCGTTTCGCGATCGCCCAAGCTTCGCGCGGCGGCGGCGCTGGTCCCCATTCTTACCGCTGGCCTCCTCGCGGCGCGCAGATTTGCACGCAAGGGGTCCTGAAAGTGGCGCCATCGAACCCCGAGGATCCGATTGAGCGTGACCGCGAGCACGCGGCTTCGCTCCGACTGTGGCTCGTCTATTTCGCCTTCGTCATTCTGGGCTCGGTCTGGTTCTTTCTCTTCCGGCTCTGACCGGCGCCGCCCACGCGGGTGCGGCAAATCCCAGAGCAGATGAGGCGACGGCCTGGTTGACCAAGGTCAATGACCTTTGCCGATGCGGTGTTCATGCCTTTCCAAAGATAGAAGTGAAGGGAGCTGTCGATGGCGGAAATCAGGCACCGAGGGCGCGCGAGCCAGCCCCGTCCAATCCATGTCGACGTGTTGATCGTTGGTGCCGGCATCTCGGGCATCGGTTCGGCCTATCATCTCCAGCAGCAGTGCCCGGGGAAGAGTTACGCGATCCTCGAGGCGAAACCGACCTTCGGCAGGACATGGGACACGCACAGATATCCCGGCGTGCGATCGGACTCGGACCTCTACACCTTCGGCTATCGCTTCAAGCCCTGGGTGGGCGCGCCGATCGCCAGCGGCGCCGAAATCCTCAAATATATGGGCGAGGTGATCGAGGAGAACGAGATCGGGGTCCATATCCATTATGGCCATCGCATTACCGCCTGCCACTGGTCGAGCGCCGCCAATCACTGGACGATAGAGGCGGTGCGCGCGTCGGATGGCGCGCCGGTTACCTTCACGGCCGGCTTCCTGTGGATGTGCCAGGGCTATTATGATCATGAGAAGCCCTATATCCCCGATTGGCCGGGACTTTCGGATTATGAGGGGCAGTTCATCCATGCCCAGCTCTGGGATTCGGCGATCGATTATGCGGGCAAGCGCATACTCGTCATCGGGTCGGGTGCGACGGCTGCGACCATCGTGCCGGCCTTCGCCGAAAAGGCGGCGCATGTGACGATGCTCCAGCGTTCGCCGACCTATTTCTACTGCAGCGAGAACAGGAACGAACTTGCCGATCGGCTTCGCGAGGTCGGAATCGACGAGCCCACGGTCCACCGCGTCGTGCGGGCACAGATCATGCACGACCAGGATCTGATGACACGGCGGTGCCAATCCGAGCCCGACGCGGTGTTCGAGGATCTGAAAGCGCTGATCCGGGGTTATTCGGGCGATCCCGACTTCAAATTCGAGCCGCATTTCACGCCGAAATACCGCCCGTGGCAGCAGCGGCTCGCCTTCTGTCCCGAAGGCGACATCTTCAAGGCGGCGACCCAGGGAAAGCTGACGGTCGTCACCGATACGATCGACCATTTTACTGCGACGGGTGTCCGCACGGTCGGCGGCGAGGAGATCGAGGCCGACATCATCGTGGCCGCGACCGGATTCAATCTGTCGGTGATGGGCGGGATCCCGTTCGATATCGACGGCGCACCCGTCGATTGGGCGAAGACGATCACCTATCGCGGGATGATGATGACCGGCGTGCCCAACCTTGCCTGGGTCATGGGCTATTTTCGCGCCAGCTGGACCCTCAGGGTCGACATGATGGGAGACTTTGTCTGCAACCTCCTCAACCATATGGACGACATCGGTGCGAGGAGGGTCGAGGTCGCGCTCAGGCCCGAGGATGAGGGCATGCAGATCCTGCCGTGGATCGAGGAGGATAATTTCAATCCGGGCTATCTGATGCGTGGGCTGGGCGCGATGCCGCGCCGCGGTGACAAACCCGAATGGCGCCACAATCAGGATTATTGGGCGGAGAAGACGCTTTCCCGCGCATCGACCTGCGCGGAGCGGAGTTCGTCTATGACGGTGAGCGACCGGGGGTGTCCAAGCGGGCCACTACGGACGTTGCGGCCTGATGGCGTGGCCCCGCCGCAACATCGGCGAGGGGCATAGGCCTCCCATGATAGAGGCGGCCGCCCCGCGCAGTCCGTGACGCTCGCCCATCAGCTGGCTCTCGCCACGCTCGTCGTCGGCGTCACGGTCGTCGTGCATCTCGCCGGCCTGGCACTGTTGCTCGCCATTCTGCGCCGCTATCGGCGTGCTTCGCGGCGTTATCTCGTCATTCTTCTCAACGGCGGCGCGATCCTCGTCGCCGCCTTCGGGCTATTCGCGCTGCACTCGGCCGAAATTTGGATCTGGGCAGGCATTTACCAGCTGCTCGGCGCTTTCACAGACTTCGAGCATGCGCTCTATTTCTCGACATCGACCTATGTCACGATAGGCTATGGCGATCTCGTCCTGCCCCCGGGGCTGCGCGTCCTCGGTGCGATCGAGGGCGCGAGCGGTATCATCCTGATCGGCTGGTCCACGGCCTTCTTTTTCTCGATCGTCGATCGCATGAAACTCCTCGAACGCAGTTTGGATACCGATCATGGTGGCGGATGACCTAGCGGTGATGCTGACGCGGTCTGGCTGCTAGGCATAACCAATCGGTGCGGATGACACCGGATTTTCAGCCATGGCCGCGAGCCAGAGCGCGCCCAGTTCAAGGTCTATCCAGTCCGCGGCAAAGGGGTCGAGACCGGAACCCGGATAGAGACAATATTCCCCGAAATAGGGTCGACCCCCGATGTCGTAGAAGTCGATGCGAAGAAAATTCATGTCGCCGGCCAGCGTTTCGGCCGCCTCCAGCATCGCAGGCAGTGACGGTGGCGGGGGTGGTTCGTCCGCGGCCCTGACGAGCTGTCGCCAGCTACGGTCGTGAAGGATCCATCGATGCCGGCGGCCCCGCCCGAGATGGACCTGGACATGCGTTGCGGTGCCGCCGAACACATAGATCTTATAGTCGATCGGGAGTGGGAGCGCGCCGCCAAGAAGCGGCTCGGTGAGGATGCCGCGCGGAACGTCGCGATAGGCCCATTCGTCGAGCCAGCGCCCGTGGGGTCTGCGCTGCCAGCGGCGGGCTGTTCTGCGCAGTTGCTGCCATCGCGCGCAGTCGGGCACGGCCGTGATGACCCTATATTGATTGCAGCCGTGGCGCGACTTGATGATCGCGGGGGCCGGGAACGGGATCAGCCAGGGCAGGTCCGTGCCTTGCCAGAGCGTCGGCACGATCCACTCCTCGCCCAGCCGCGCCCCCGCCAAGCGCTTCGCCGCGATCTTGTCCATCATCTGGGTCTGGATCTGCGACCGATCGGTCAGCTTTCTAAGCTGCACAAGTTCGGTGAAGCGGGCGGGATGGTTCCAGTCGATGGGGCGGCCATGGCGCCAGCCATAGAGAAGACCGACGCGCTGCGCGGCGAGCAGAAGCCCCGATCAACGCCGGGTTGGGTCGGCGCGGCAGCGACTGCCGCGGTCATGTTGCTCCCGTTCCACTACGACCGGCGCCCGGATTTCCACATGCGTGCAGGGTGGCCCAAGCGGCCGGGAGCCGCACATGCTTCGATGGTTTGTCCGCGGCCGTCATGAAACAGGTAACCGTGCAGGTGCGAAAAGGCTGCCTCGCCCGATCATTTGTTCTAAGATCGGGGCGGGGTCCGCCCATGTCCGTCAGACAGCCGTGCCCACCAGCCGGCCGATTCCGGCCGTGATGGCCATCGCAAGCGCCCCCCAGAATATGACGCGTGCAACCGGACGGGCGGGCGCGGCGCCACCTGCAAATGCGCCGAGCCATCCCAGCGCGGCGAGGAACAGCAGCGACCCGATGGCTTCGAGTGCAACGATCCCTGTCGTCGGCGCCAGCGCGGCGACGAGGAGCGGCAGCGACGCGCCGGCGGTAAAGGTGGCGGCAGACGCCAGCGCCGCGGTGACCGGGCGCGCGGCCGTCATGTCGGTGATATGGAGTTCGTCGCGCGCATGCGTCGTGAGCGCGTCGAACGCGGTCATCTGGTTGACCACGATGCGCGCGGTTTCCGGATCGAGGCCGCGTCGTTCATAAATGCCGGCCAGCTCGTCGCGTTCAGCCGCGGGGTCGCTCGCCAGCTCTCTCTTTTCGCGGGCAAGGTCCGCCCGCTCGGTATCGGCCTGCGAACTGACCGACACATATTCGCCGGCCGCCATCGACATGGCGCCGGCAACGAGGCCGGCAACCCCCGAAACCAGGATCGATTGACGGGTGGCACCCGACGCCGCGACGCCGATGATAAGACTTGCGGTGGAGACGATCCCGTCGTTCGCGCCGAGCACGGCTGCCCGCAGCCACCCCGTCCGCGATACGAGATGGGCTTCGCGGTGATCGCCGCGTGCCGACGGCCAGGGACCGGGCAGAAGGGTGCCAGTCATCCGTCGCGCCCTTCGACCCACATCAGCGCCGCGCCGCGATCCTCGGGCTTGAACACCCTATAGCTGATATGCGGCAGAAGGGCGCTTTCGATCCGCGTGAGGGCCCGGATCCATAACTGGTCGGCGACGACCGCGACGCGTCCGAACCGGTCGAGCTTTGCGAAAAGGGGCGCGGCGCGCGCGATATGAGCGCCCAGCCCGCTGATCTCGATACCGTCGATCGACCGCGTCTCTGCATAGACATGCACCGTCTCGTTCGCCGCCATCGTGGCGTCGAGCCGGTCCATGATCGAGGCCAGTTCTGCCCCGGTGATCTTGCCCTCTATACGGACGGCGAGCACGTCGTCGTTCGTTTTGATCATCTCGAACATGCCGGGGCCTTTCCGGTGACGCTCGCCAGCATCGCCGCGACGGCGAGCAGGTCGAGCGTGAGGCTTTGCGCCGCGGGGACGATCGAGGCGAACGGCCAGGCGAATCCGATCGCGAGCGATACCATCATGCTGACCGCGCCCGAGAGATAGAGCCAGCCGCGGCCCGCATGGCCCCGCACGAGGGCAAGCGTCAGCCGCGCCGCCGCGCCAGCGGCGAGAATACCCGCCATCGCCATGGCGGTATGATAACCCCCGAGCAGCGGATCGACGAACAGGATGATCGCCTGGACGAGGCAGGCGAGCGCGCTTGCGAGCCATAGCCGCCGGTCCAGCCGGTCATTGCAGGTCGCCGCCATGCGGCCTTGGACGAGCGCGGCGAACAGCATCGCGGCGACCAGCATGTAGATGGCGGCGATCGTCTCGAGGAAGGTGCGCGAGAGGACGAACAGGATGAGGAGGCACACCGCCACCCCGATCTCGAGCACCGAGATTTCCTTCCAGAGGCCGCTCTGCACGGGTCGGCCGGGCGCGTCGGTCGCAATCATTATCGTCTCCCTTGCGGAAATTGCGTCGGGAGCAGGCATAACGCCGTGCCGCAAGCGCCGCATTGCGGGATTCTACGGACTCGTCTGTTCCTCCGCTTCCGGTCGCGGTGACGCGGCGCGGGTCCCGGCGGCGATATCGTCGCCGTCCGCGGCCAGCAGCTCGCGGAACGCGGCGAGACGCGTCCGATACCCCTCGGCATCGCCGAATTCGAGAAACTCATAATAGCGCTGGTGCGGATCGCTGATCCTGAGCGCATGCTTGATCGGGCACCAATATTGCTCGGTCCGGCTTCCGATCTCGCGGGCGTAGGCGATCACGCCATTGGCATAGGCGCAATAGGCACAATTCAGCGCTTCGACCCAGTTGAGATAGGCGAGGCGACCCCGGTCGAACGCGATATAGTCGCGTCGCTCGACACGGGCGATCCCATAGGCGCGAAAACAGATGGCCTGGTAGACGCTGATCCAGATATCGAGCAGGACCAGCGGAAGCAGCATCGAGTAGATGACGGGCGCGGTGATGATGACACCGAAGGAGGAGCGGGCGAGAAACGCCCGCACGCTCGTCTTGAGTTTCCTCTGTTCGATCACGATGCCGCGTTCGAACTCGACGAGCCGGTCATGAACCCGGACGCCCAGCGCCCTTCGCCGAAATTCGATCTCGCGATCGAGTTCGACCTGCAGTTCGACGATGGTCCGCGCGATCTCTTTCATGCGCTGCGTCACGCTGCAGGCCTCGCCGTGCGCGGATCGTCGGCTTCGATGATGACCTTCAGTGCCTTGGTCTCGGCCGCCCGCGAGAAGACCTCATATGCGTCCATCATGTCGGCCATCGCAAAATGATGGGTGACAAGCTCTCCGGGATCCAATTGTTTCGCCTCGACCATCCGCAAGAGCTGCGGCGTCGAGACGGTATCGACCAATCGCGTCGTGATCGTGATATTGCGGGACCAGAGGTGTTCGAGGTGCAGGTCGGCCTTGGCGCCATGCACGCCGACATTCGCAATCGTTCCCCCGGCTGCGACAAGCAGCTGACAAAGTTCGAAGGTGGCGGCAACGCCGACAGCCTCGATCACCGTGTCGGCGCCGCGCGCATCCGTCATCTCCATCAGCGCCGCCGCGGCGTCGCGTGTGCCGCTGTTGATCGTGTCGGTGGCGCCGAACCGGCGCGCGATGGCGAGGCGCGCCTCGTCCAGATCGATCATGATGATCCGGGCGGGCGAGAAGAGCTGCGCCGTGAGCAGCGCGGCAAGGCCGATCGGACCCGCGCCGACGATCGCGACGGTCGATCCCGGCGCGACCTTGCCGTTGAGCACGCCGCATTCGAAGCCCGTCGGCAGGATGTCGCTGAGCATGACCAGCGCATCCTCGCCGGCCTCCTCGGGGATGGCATGGAGGCTCGTGTCGGCATGTGGGATACGAACATATTCTGCCTGCGTGCCGTCGATGATGTTGCCGAGGATCCAGCCGCCCGTCGTGCAATGCGATGGCATGCCCCGACGGCAATAGTCGCAGCGGCCGCACGCGGTTATGCAGCTGATCAGAACATGGTCGCCGGGCGCGAAAACGGTCACGCCCGTCCCGATGCTGTCGACGATACCGACGCCCTCGTGCCCGAGGATGCGCCCCGGTTCGCAGCTCGGGACATCGCCTTTCAATATGTGCAGATCGGTGCCGCAAATGGTCGTCCTGGTGATGCGCACAATCGCGTCGCCCGCGTCCTGCACCTGAGGCACCGGCCGCTCCTCGACGGCTTTCAGGCCGGGGCCGTTATAGACGAGGGCTTTCATGCGATGTCTCCTTTGTATGTGGCGGGGCGTCCGGACCTTTGTCTTGGCGGCCTCGATCGCGTGGAACCCGCCGGTTGCGAGGATTTTGTCTATGCCGCGCGGCGCCGCCGCTTCTGCTGGGAGCGCGCCGCCTCATAGTTGGCGAGCACCCGCCGCATCTCGTCGAGCGCCTTGCGCCGCCCTTCCTCGCTGCGGATGTGCGCGAGGTTGTGCTTCAGATTGGCGGCGAAATCGGCGTAGTCATTCTGCCAGTCTTCACCCGCGAGCCGGGCGATATCGACGCGTCCGGTCCGGATTCGCTTGGGCGGTGCGCCGGGGGCGAGCGCGAAAGTCTCCCCGATCGCCGGAGCGACGACGGCGAGGCGGGGCGTTTCGGATTGGACGAGCGTGCGCAGCGCTTCGATCGATTCGCTCTCGCCATGACCCAGAAAAAGTCCGCCACGGATCGGGTGACGTTCGCGTATCCATGCCGCGAGCTCGTCGCGGTCGGCATGCGCCGAATAGCTGTCGATGCGCCGGACGGCGGCGCGGACATTGATGTCCTTGCCAGAAATCCGCACGCGCCCGGCTCCGTCGAGGATGACTCGCCCGAGCGATCCGCGCGCCTGGAACCCGACGAACAGGATCGTCGACTGGCGCCGATGAAGATTATGCTCGAGATGGTGGCGGATGCGCCCGCCCTCGCACATGCCCGAGGCAGCGAGAATGATGGCGCCCGACACGCTGTTGAGGCGGATCGATTCGGCGACATCCTCGACATAGCGGATCGAGGGATGCCGGAAGATGTCGGCGCCTTCGACATCTTCGAGCTCGGCAGCATGGGCCGCGAACACCTTCGTCGCCTGGCTCGCGAGCGGCGAGTCCACGAAGATAGGCACATTGGGGATGCGGTTCGCGTCGGCAAGGCGCGCGAGATCGAGCAGCAGTTCCTGCGTGCGTTCGAGCGCAAAGGTCGGGATCACGAGATTCCCGCCCCTCGCGAGAGCCGCTTTGACTTCGGTTTCGAGTAGCGCGCGGCGCTGTTCGATCGAGAGTTTGGGCCGCGTGCGGTCGCCATAGGTCGCTTCGCATATGAGGAAATCGATGCCCTCCGGCGCTGCGGGATCGTCGTGAAACGCCTTGTTGTCGGGGCCGATGTCGCCGGAAAAGAGCAGATGCACCCCGCCGGCTTCCAGTTCGACCGAGGCCGAACCCAGGATATGGCCGGCGTTCCACAGCCGCGCCCGGAAACCCGGCGCGGGTTCGAACCATGTCCCAAGTCCGACCGGCTCGGCGAGTCGCCAGGCGCGAAGGCCATCGGCCTCGGTATAGAGCGGCTCGAACATCGCTTCGCCGGCGCGGTCATAGCGGCGGTTTCGGCGCGCGGTGTCGCTCTCCTGAATTCTCCCCGCGTCGGCGAGCATATATTCGAGAAGGTCTGCGGTGGGCGCGGTGCACCAGACGGAGCCGTGATAGCCTTCCTTCGCGAGCTTCGGTAACAGCCCGCAATGATCGATATGGGCATGGGTCAGGAGCGCGGCGTCGATCTTGCCGACCTCGAACGCGAACGCGCCATGGTTCAGTGTTTCGAGGCTTCGCGATCCCTGGAACAATCCGCAATCGATCAGGATTCTGTGCTGCCCGAGCGTGAGTTCCATGCACGAGCCGGTGACGGTTCCGGCGGCACCATGGAATTGGATCGTCAGCGGCGTTTCGGTATTGGCCATGACTAGCTGCCCTTCTTTCGCGGATGGGATCGACGACCTTGCATCGGCTCAGCGGCCCGCCGCGCCATGTTCGGCCATTGTCTCGAGCCACATGGTGCGGTGCTTGGGATCGCCCTCGACATTGCCGACGATGCTGCGTTCGGTCGGCGCGATGCCGACAAAGCGCAGAATGTTGCGCTCGAGGCTGCGCAGGCTGTGCGCGCGGAAAAAGAAGCGGTAGAAAAGCGCGGGCATCCCCATCGTCACGACGATATGGGCCGTCCGGCCCTTGAGGCGTTTTTCGGGCAAGCCGTTCGCCTTGGGCGCGAACGCGAAGCCCGGGCGCATCACCTGTTCGAAGAAGCCCTTGAGGCGAGCGGGCAGGTCTCCGAGCCAGAGCGGGTAGAAAATCACCAGATGTTCGGCCCATGCAATATCGTCCTGCGCCTCGGCGATCGCGGGCGGAAGCGGACCTTCTTCCCACTCGGCGCGACTTTCGAGCAAATCGAACGAGAGCTCCGCAACCGCGATGCGGCGGACCTCATGACCCGCCGCCAGCGCCGCCGCCGCATAGGTATCGGCCAGCGCATGGACGAACCGTCCCGGATCGGGGTCGGGATGTCCGTCGATGAGCGTGATCCGTCTGGTCTGCATGTGACATCCTGAACGAAGGGCCGCTGCCGGATTTTAGCGCGGGAGCAATGGACCGCCGCGCCGGGCCGAGCTGGACGGGACGGGCGAGGCGCGACGATCCGCGTGCCGCTTTTGATATCGCGGGCGGGTTCCTCCTATCCGTAGATTCCCGCATGGGCGCACGGCGCACACCGCCCTAGCGAAGCGGGATGTCCCTTAAGGAACAATACGGATCGCGAACGCGCCGGGCGTTTCGCGCCCCGCCAAAAGCCGCTATGGACGGTGATCGGGGGAAGGCGCACCGAGAGGGCGGCGGCGCCTTTGCAGCGCGGGCGGAGGCCGCGCGGTCGATGTCGATGATACAACGTCCTTTTGCGATACGCCTGGCGCTGGCGCTGCTGTTTGTCGCTGCTGCGGCGCTGCTCCGCTATGCGCTCACTCCCTGGCTTGGCGGCAGTGCATCCTTCCTGCTTTTCGCACCCGCCATCCTTGCGGCCGCTTTCTATGCCGGTCCGATGGCGGCATCGATTGCGACCGCGCCAGCCCTTGGGCTTGGTCTCTATTTCGCCGGCTTCCGGGACGGCGGCAGCTATAATCTCGTCGAGGTCATAGTGTTTCTGGTCACCGCGGCCGGCATCGTCGCGCTCTCGCAAGCCTTCGAGCGGATGCGGCGGCGCGTGCATGAAAGCGACCATCGCGCTGCGCGGCGCGATGCCGAGGCGGCGCTGGTCGCCGAGGAACTCAATCTGCTCATCGACGGCGCGCAGGGGCATGCGATCTACCTGCTCGATGCCGAAGGCCGCGTGACGATCTGGAACAAGGGCGCCGAACGCCTCAAGGGCTGGCGCGAGGAAGAGGTTGTCGGCAAGGATGCCGCGATCTTCTATCCGCCCGACGCCGTCGCGGCCGGCAAACCTGGGGGCGACCTTGCCGTTGCGGCGCGCGAGGGACGTCTCGAGATGGAGGACTGGCGCGTCCGCAAGGATGGATCCGAGTTCCTCGCCGATGTCTCTATCACGGCGCTTCGCACCGCGGGCGGCGATCTTCGCGGTTTCGCCAAGGTCGTCTCGGACATCACCGGACGGCGCGCCGCCGAGGAGGCGCTGCGGTCGCAGGAAAGCCATCTCCGGTCGATCCTCTCGACGGTGCCCGACGCGATGGTCGTCATCGACGATCAAGGTTCGATCGTGTCCTTCAGCGCGGCCGCCGAGCGGCTGTTCGGGTATCAGGAGGCCGAGCTGCTCGGGGTCAATGTCAGCCGGCTGATGCCCTCACCCGATCGCGAGCGCCACGATGCCTACATCCGGCGCTTCCTCGAAACGGGGGAAAAGCGCATCATCGGCATCGGACGCGTGGTGTTCGCCGAGCGCAGGGACGGCTCGACCTTTCCGATGGAATTGTCGATCGGCGAGGCGTCGAGCGACAGTCACCCGCTCTTTACCGGCTTCATCCGCGACCTCACCGAACGCCAGCAGACCGAGGCGCGGCTCGAATCGCTCCAGTCCGAGCTGATCCATGTTTCGCGCGTCAGCGCGATGGGGACGATGGCCTCGACGCTCGCGCATGAGCTCAACCAGCCGATTACCGCGGTCACCAATTATGTCGAAGCGGTGCGCGACCTGCTCGCCAATCCCGATCCCGACGATATTCCGATGATCCGCGATGCGCTCGACGATACGGCGAAGGAAGCGTTGCGCGCAGGGCATATCGTTCGCCGCCTGCGCGACTTCGTGGCGCGCGGCGAGGTCGAGAAGACGATCGAGAAACTGCCGGTGCTCATCAACGAGGCGGCGGTGCTCGGACTGATGGGCGCGCGCGAGAAGAGCGTTGAGCCGCGCTTCGACCTCGATCCCTATGCCTCGCCGGTGCTCGTCGACAAGGTCCAGATCCAGCAGGTGCTGATCAACCTCATTCGCAACGCTGTCGAAGCGATGGCCGACAGTCCGGTGCGGCAGCTGACCGTCACGAGCCGTCCCGACCAGCGCGGCTTTGTCCGCGTGATCGTCGCCGATACCGGACCGGGCGTGACGCCGGAGGTCGCCGAGCAGCTCTTTACGGCGTTCGTCAGCACCAAGGCAGAAGGCATGGGACTCGGTCTCTCGATCTGCCGGACGATCGTCGAGGCCAATGGCGGACGTATCTGGATGGAGCCGCGCACCGGCGGCGGGACCGAATTTCACTTCACACTGGTGAGCGCGAAGGCGGAGGAAAATGATGTCGGATAGGAAGCTCGTGCATATCGTCGACGATGAGGAGGCGATCCGGCGGTCGGCGAGTTTCATGCTCAAGACCTCGGGCTATGCGGTCGAGACCTGGGCCAATGGCGCGCTGTTCCTGAAGGAAATCCGGCACGTGCCCGAAGGCTGTGTCCTGCTCGACGTGCGCATGCCCGAAATGGACGGGCTCGAGGTCCAGCAGGCGATGCTGGAGCGCGGGGTTACCATGCCGGTGATCGTCCTTACCGGGCACGCCGACGTCTCGATCGCGGTCCGGGCGATGAAGGCCGGCGCGGTCGATTTCCTCGAAAAGCCGTTCGAAAAGGCGGTGCTCATTGCCTCGATCGAGGCCGCTTTCGCCCGCATGGCGGCGGCCGATGGAGCGGTGGCGCGCGCCGCCGAGGCCGAGGTCGTTCTTGGCATCCTGACCCCGCGCGAGCGCGAGGTTCTCGAAGGGCTCGCGCAGGGACTGCCGAACAAGACCATCGCTTATGACCTCGGCATCTCGCCGCGTACCGTCGAAGTCCACCGTGCGAACCTCATGGCGAAGCTCGATGTCCGCAGCCTGTCCGACGCGCTGCGGCTCGCCTTCGCCGCAGGACTCGGTGCCTGAAATCTGCGGACATTACGTAACGACCGCAGGACGCCCGAGCGCTAGACGACTGTCCATCGGAGGATGGACCGCATGACGACAGCCCGCCGCGAAGACCCACAGGCCGCGATCCGCCGCCCCGCGCCGGACCGCGCTGCGCGGTCGCGGCATTCGCCCCCTCTCATCGAACAGCTCACACATCGCGAGCTCGAAGTCGTGGGCGGGCTCGTGCGCGGTCTCACCAACAAGCAGATCGGGCAGGAGCTCGGCATCAGTCACCGCACCGTCGAAATTCATCGCTCGCGCCTGATGCGCAAGCTCGGCGCCGCGACGCTCGCCGGGCTCCTCGGTATCATCCTGCCCCAGCGCGACCGGATCGACGCACTGATCGCGCGGCACGCCCGCGCCCCGCGCTAGATATCTCCCGTCACGAGGAAGAAGAAAAACAGCAAGGTTGCTGCCGTCATCACCGCGGTTGCGGCCCAGCCCGACCAGCTCTGGCGGCGCGAAATGACGAGACGGCCCATCGCGCGCGGATTGCGGGCGATCAGCATCATCACCAGCATGAGCGGCGCGGCGAGCACGCCATTGACCACCGCTGCCCAGTAGAGCGCGCGTGCCGGGTCGATGCCGATCGCCGAGAGCGAGGCGCCGGCAAGCGTGGTCGCGGCGATCGTGCCGTAGAAGAGACGCGCCGAAAGCGGCTTGGCGTCGAGGCTACCTGCCATTCCCGCCATCTCGGTGACGGCATAGGCGGCCGATCCGGCCAGCACCGGGACCGCGAGAAGGCCGGTGCCGATGATTCCGAGCGCGAACATCGCGAAAGCAAACGGCCCGGCGAGCGGACGCAGCGCTTCGGCGGCCTGCGCCGATGTGGCGATATCGCGTATGCCCTCGGCATGCAGCGTCGCCGCGGTCGCGAAGACGATCGCGAGCGAAATGAGAGTGCTGAACGCCATGCCCGTCAGCGTGTCGACACGAATGCGCCTGAACTCGCCATCGGCTGCCGCGGGCGTCAGGCAGAGCGGCTTGGCATGATGGCGATGCTGTTCCTCGATCTCCTGCCCCGCCTGCCAGAAGAAGAGATAGGGGCTGATCGTCGTGCCGAGGATTGCGACGAACGCCGTGGCATAGGCTGCATTGAGTTCGATGTCGGGAAGCAGCAGCGCCGTGAGGGCCGTGCCCCATGGAACATGCACCACGAACAGCACCGCGACATAGGTAAAGAGGGTGAGCGTCGTCCATTTGAGGATTGCGGCGTAGCGAGAATAGCTAAGGCCGACTTCGAGGACGATGCTGAGGATCCCGAACAACAAGGTATAGAGTCCGGCCTTGCCTCCGGCGAGCAGGGCCAGCGCCGCACCCATCGCGCCGAGATCGGCGCCGAGATTGATGATGTTCGCGACGAGCAGCAGCGACACCATCGACCAGAGCAGGGGACGCGAATAATGCCGGCGGAGGTTGCGCGCGATCCCTGCGCCGGTAACCCGCCCGATCTCGGCGGCGATCTCCTGGATCGCCACCATCAGCGGGAAGCTCAGCACGAAGGTCCAGGAGAGCCGGTAACCGAATGCCGCGCCGATCTGGCTGTGCGTTCCGATTCCGCTCGGATCGTCGTCGGCGGCGCCGGCGATCAGGCCCGGACCGAGCGCGCGAAGAAATGTCCGCGGGTTTGACGAAAGGTTCGCCGGCTGGGTCGGCGGTCCTTCGTCTTGGTCAATTGCTGCGGTCATCGAGGCCCCATTTTTTGAAATCATTTCACCTCTGGCCATTTCATGTTGCATCCGATCGGGCTCAGACGAGAAGGGTCGGCGTGACTGCGAGGCTGGCCGCCACGCTCAGGACAAGCGGCAGGGCGAGCTTCCATCCTTTGCGCAGCCCTGCGATCGCCAGAGCGGTGGCCCCTTTGAACAGCGTGTTGGCGAGCACCGGGGCAATGATGACGATCGTCGCGATCTGGCCCTCGAGCAGACCCGGAGGTAGCGATCCCACCGTGATGATCGCGGAGTCGACGTCGGCCAGGCCCGAAAGCGCGATGACCAGCGCGAGGCCGCGTTCGCCCACCATCGCCATCATCCAGCGTGCGGCGACGGTCAGCACCATGACGAGCAGCATCAGACCGATCGCCGGCGCGAGCCGGAACGGGTTCTTGAGCTCGACGGGACGGTTGGCAGCGCTTTCCTTGCGGCGGCTCCGCAAAGCCCAGAACATCGCGCCGCCGCTCACCAGCGCGGCGGGTGCCGCAAGCCAGCCGAAGGCCGGCATCGCTGCCGGCGCGAGGAACAGGGTCAGGATGATCGCGCGGATCAGCATGACCGCCGACGCCGCGCCGATGCCGGCAATGGCCATCGCCTCGCTTTCCTCGCCATCGCGCACGCGCATCGCGAGCGCTGCGGTCACCGCGGTCGAGGAAACCATCGCGCCGGTCGCGGCCATGACGAGCGTGCCCCGCGAGGCGCCAAAGCGTTTCGCTGCGATATAGCCGAGAAAGGAGAAGCCCGAGACGAACACCACGACCAGCCAGAGCTGGCGGGGATTCCAGGCGTCATAGGGGCCGAAGCGCTGGTCGGGCAGCAGCGGCAGTATGGCGAGCGCGATGAGCGCGAACCGGACGATCGCGCCGACCTCGATATCGCTGAGACCGGAAACCCAGCGATGAAGCTCGGTGCGCAGCGCAAGCACCAGCGTCATGGCGACGGCGACCACCGTCGCCATCTCGCTCCGACCGCTGGCCGCGAGATAGCCGCAACCGAGCGTGATGAGGGCCGCGAGGCTCGATGTCCCGCTCAGCTGCTCGGGCGCCCGCGCGGTTTTCGCATAGCCGATGAGGGTGAGGACAGCTGCAGCCCCGGCGACAATCGCCGCGATCGCCGGGCTTTGAGATCCGGTAGCTCCCGCGATGCCGCCTGCAAGGCCGAACAGCGCAAAGGTCCGCACACCCGCGAAGCGGCTGCCCGCGGTCTCGTTGCGCAGGCTCCAGCCGCGCTGGATGCCGACAAGCAGCCCGAGAAGAAGCGCCAGTCCGATGCCGGCGAGCTGCTGCAGGTTGGCGTCGGGAAGGGATTCGATCATGTCGTTCGCCGGACGTATGTTCAGCCGCCGAACTCGCGCTCGCAGTCGATGCAATGCGCGGTGTGCGGAACGGCTTCGAGGCGCGCGGCATCGATCGGGATGCCGCACGCGGTGCAGAGGCCGTAATGGCCGGCATCGAGACGCGCGATCGCGAGCCGGATTGCCTTCATCTGCTCAGTTGCGGCGCTTTGCCGCGCATCGATCGTCTCGTCGTCTTCGCGCTCGACAGCCTGCTCGGCGGAATCGTCGTCGAGCGGCACGCGCTGCTCGCTTTCCAGCCGCTCAACCTCCGCTGCGAGCTGGTCGAGGCGCACGACCAGGCCCGCGCGTATTTCGGAAAGACTGTGCATCACGCCTCCTCCTCGATCGCGATGAGCGCGGCAATCTCGTCGAGGGTGAACAGCCGCCGTTTCTTGAGGTCCTCCAGCTGGTCGTCGGCGACCGCCGCAAGACCGGCCTCGACTCGCTGAATCCGGCTCTGAAGGTCATGATGCTCCTCGGCGAGCTGGCGAAAATTCGAACTGCCAAGCTTGAGTGCATGGAGCGCCGGCCCGTGGTCCGGAAACAGCGCATGAAGATCGTGGCCGGCTTCGCTCATCCTGGGTCCTTTCGTCGCGGATTTGTCTCGCCGGATTGCGCCGGGACGCGCGCCCTGTCGTTACGCAATAGCCCTTACGCCCCTGGCGGTTCGCGCCGGTCGGGCCTTTCCTCGCACCGCATACGTACAGTTGCGTAATCACGGGCGCATGCAGAGCCGCTATTCCCGGCCGCATGAGGGGTCAGCCACATCTTTTCCGCCATCCAGGCCGCGACCGCCAAGCAACGGAGTGGCGTGCGCAGCGCGCGTCGCTTGCGGGTGCACGGCGATGAGCGATTGCGCATCCTGCGCCGTACGCTGCCGCGCCATCTGCGCCAGCCTTGCCGCCGACGAAGCCGCCGAACTCGGCCGCATGGGGCGGCGGCAGCGCGTGAAGGCGGGTCACACCCTGCTCTGGGAAGGCGACGAAGCCCCGACGGTCGCGAATGTCCTGTCGGGCGTCCTGAAGCTGGTCGTCGCCACCGCCGATGGCCGCGAGCAGATCGTCGGGCTCGTCTTCCCTTCCGATTTTATCGGCCGCCCGTTCGGCAAGCAAAGCCCCTACCGGGTCACCGCTATGACCGACGCCGAGGTCTGCATCTTCAATCGCCAGCAGTTCGACGATTTCGCGGGTCGCCATCCGCATCTCCAGCAGAAACTGCTCCATCGCACGCTCGACGAGCTCGACCGCGCGCGGCACTGGATGATGCTGCTCGGCCGCAAGTCGGCACCCGAAAAGGTCGCCTCCTTCCTTCTCGACATGGAAGAGCGGCTGCCCGCCGATGCCAGCGAGACCCCGGACGGGTTCGAGCTCCCCTTCGGCCGCCAGCAGATCGCCGACATATTGGGGCTGACGATCGAAACGACCTGCCGGCAGCTGACGCGCATGCGCAGCGACGGCCTCGTCGACTTGCCCTCGCGGCGCGCGGTACGGATCAACGACCGCGCCCGAGTGGCAGCGATGGCCGGTTGAGAAAGTGGGAACCTGGGCGAAGCTCGCCGGAAGGGCAGTGCTTTTGCTGGGAGCGGCGCTGCTATTGCCACTCGCGGCCTCGGCCGAGCCCTCAAGCCCTCATGGGAGCGTGCTCGATGCCGCCGAGCGGTTGAAGCCCGGAGATTATATCTGGGCGCCCGAGATCGCGCCGCGCGGGCCCTTGATGATGATCGTGAGTCTTGCGACCCAGCGCGGCACGCTGTACCGCAATGGCGTCCCGATCGCGATTACCACTGTCTCGACGGGCAAGGCCGGCCATGAAACCCCGACCGGTGTCTTCACCATCCTCCAGCGCGACGTCGACCATCGCTCGAGCCTCTACGACGATGCGCCGATGCCCTATATGCAGCGGCTGACCTGGGGCGGCGTGGCGCTGCACGGCGGCACCTTGCCGGGCTACCCCGCTTCGCACGGTTGCATTCGCCTGCCGCATGGCTTCGCCCGTCTCCTCTATGGCGTCTCCCGGCTCGGCATGACGGTCATCGTCACCGATGCCGCAGCGGTGCCGCGTGCGGCCCCGACCGATCCGCTCGCCATGACCGAAACGCGCCCTTCCGATGGCGCGCTGCTCTGGACGCCCGAACGCGCGCCCAGCGGCCCCCTGTCGATCATCGCCAGTGCCACAGACCAGCGGATCCTGATCCTTCGCAACGGAACGATCATCGGCTCGGCGCCCGCGCGCATCGAGGGATCGATGACGGGCACTTCCGCCTTCATCCGGCGGTCGGGTGTCGAGGGGCCGGCAGCCTGGACGGAAGTCCCCCTCCCGGGCGCGATCGCCGCGAGGACACCGACGTCGTTCGCCGGGCGCGTCCACATCGCGGCCGATCTGCGCGCGCTGCTCGGCCCGCTTCTGGTCGCGGGAACGAGCGTGATCATCACGCCCGATTCGCTGCGCGCCGGAAGCCCGGTGCCAGCGGAGATTCTCGGCGGGGACGAGGAAGGCGCGCCGGATCGCTAGGCGCCGATATCGGCGCGTCCGGTCCTACGGCCACAGCCGCGGAGCGAGCGACAGGATCAACGACGTGCAGATCACAAGCGAAAGCATCGCCGATCCGAGCTTGAGCCGAAGCAGCGCCTCGCCGTGCCGGTCGGTGTGAATACCAAGGGGCATGATATAACTCCGGTGCGAGGGAATCGCGCGAGATCGAGCGGGAGGGCCGGAGCCGCGTCTGCGGTTCCGGCCCGTTTGCCTAGCTGGCGATCTTGATCTTGCGAGCGTGATCGCGCGCCTTTTCGGTCTTCGCGATCTCGACGCTGAGCAAGCCGTGCTTGAACTTCGCTTCGATCTTGTCGGCATCGGCGTCGGCGGGCAGGGCGATGCGGCGCCGGAAGCTGCCGTGACGCCGCTCGCTGATCAGATGTCCATCCTCGCGGCGCTCGGAGGATTCCTCCTTTTCGCTCGCGAGCAGGAGGACCCCGTCGGCGACCTCGAGCCGGATGTCCTTCTCGGTGAGGCCCGCGAGCTCGGCGGTCAGCTTGTAGGCCGGGCCGGTATCGACGAGCTCGACCGCCGGGAGCGGGCTCACGAGCCGCGGGACATAGCTCAGCAGGCTGCGGCCGGGGCGAGCGAATTCCTCGAACATGCGGTCGAGCTCGCCGCGCAGCCAGTTCATCGCGCCAAGCTCCGCCTCAGCGGGCTGGCTACCCGCGGTGCGGGTCGGGGTCAGATCGTTCATCAGCTTGCTCCTTCTTGAAAATCGAGAGGGATCGCGGCGGCGGGCTGTGCCGGGCGGACCCTCGTCGCCGCGATGCGCCGGAGCGCAATCGGGACCTAGCGAGCAGGCTGCGACGGCAGAATCGGGGAAGCTCCCAAGCGGAGCTCTCCTTACGGAAAGTTGCGGATAAGCCGCACCCTTCGTCCCGGGTAAGGCTGCCCGCACGCGCCGGCGGCTCCTGCCGATGTTCGCCGGCTTCGGTCCGCTCGCAACGCGAGCCGGATTTCTTTCGAAGGAGAAAGATCATGCAGAAGAAGAGTGACGGCCAGCTGCAGGATGACGTGGTCGCCGAACTCGAATGGGATCCGAGCGTCGATCACGCCGATATCGGCGTCTCGGTCAATGACGGCGTCGTGACGCTGGCGGGCTATGTGAAGAGCTTTCCGCAAAAGGTCGCGGCCGAGCGCGCCGTACGGCGCGTCGCGGGGGTTCGCGCGCTCGCCGAGGAACTGAAAGTGCGCTTCGCGTCGGATCCCAAGACCGCCGATCATGAAATCGCCAAGCGGATCGTCGACATGATCGGCTGGACGGTCGCGATTCCCGAGGGGCAGATCAAGGTGAAGGTCGAGCGCGGCTGGGTCACGCTGACCGGCACCGTCGACTGGCACTTCATCGCAAAGGAAGTCGCGCGCGCCGCGGGGCAGATATCGGGGGTCACCGGCGTCTCGAACCTGATCAAGGTCGGCGATATTCCCACCCCTGCCGACGTCAAGGCGCGGATCATGGCGGCATTCAAGCGCCAGGCGGGTCTCGACGCAAGCGGCGTATCGGTCACCACCGAGGGCAGCACGGTCACGCTGCGCGGCCGGGTCAAGGCGTGGGGCGAGCGGCGCATGGCCGAGCTCGCTGCCTGGTCGGCGCCCGGCGTGACCGACGTCGAGGATTATCTCGCGGTCGACAGCTGATCCCGCTCGCCTGGGGAAGAGGCGACCCCCCTGCGGCCGTCCGGACATCCGGGCGGCCGCCTTTCCATCCGTATCATTGCGCATATCGGCCTCGGCTGACGACACATAGTCTCGGTGCAGAAACCAAGGAGACGGCTCATGAAGAATATCCTGTTGCTCGTACATGACGACCATGGCCAGGAAGCTCGCCTGCAGGCGGCGCTCGATATCACCCGCGCGGTCGAAGGCCATCTGACCTGCATCGACGTCACGCCCTATCCGCTCATCGCCGGTGACGGGTTCGGCTTTGCCGAAACCGTCGTCATCCTCGACGAGCGCGAAAGCGAGGCGAAGAACAAGTCGGTGATCAGCGAGCGCCTGTCGCGCGAGGATGTCAGCTGGAGCTGGATCGACGCGATGGACGAGATCGCGAATGCGGTACTCGATGCAGCCGACCTCGCCGACCTCATCATCCTCAATCGCGCGCTCGACGGCTTTCCGATGCCCGACATGCGCGACATCGCGAGCCGCATTGTCGCGCGCGCGAGTGCGCCCGTGCTGGCGGTGCCCGAGACGCTCGAACGCTTCGAGCTCGAGCGCGCGCTCGTCGCGTGGGACGGCCGCCCCTCGGCGGCGGCCGCGCTCCGCGCCGCTGTACCGCTGCTCGTCTTCGCGAAAGAGGTCGAGATCTTCACCGCGCAAGGGTCCGACAATCATATCGTGCCCGAGGATGCCGCGGCCTATCTGTCGCGCCACGGCATCGCGGCAAATGTGCGCAAGACCGACATCGGCAAGTTTCACGCCGATTTCCTGATCTCGGACGAGGCAAAGATGTTCCGCGCCGATTATCTCGTGATGGGCGCCTACGGCCGCGGCCGGCTGCGCGAGACCTTCGGCGGCACCACGAAGAATCTGCTGACGAAGAGCAAATTCCCCCTGCTCATGAGCCATTGATCGGTGGCCCCCGGCCCTGTTTTCCGGCTTCTGGCTCGCACCTCCGAAAGGGCGAGCCCAACAATTCTGCAGGACCTGGCCGGTAGCGGCCGGAAACCTGCCGCCATGCCAAACTTCGATAACGGGACCATGGACATGTTGATCGCCCGATCGGGTTGGAGCGAGGCACCGCCGACCATTCTTATCGTCGAGGATGACCCGGCAGTGCGCCGCTCGCTCCTCCTGCTTCTGCAGGGACGCGGATTTGCGGTGAAGGCCTGGCCCGCCGCCGATCCCGCGCTCGCCGAGGCGGCGCGTGCCGCACCCGACTGCCTGATCGTCGATTACCGGCTCGAGAGCAGCGACGGGATCGCGATGCTGGGCGCGCTGCGCGCGCAGGGCTGGGATGGGCCGGCCATCCTGATCTCCGCCTATCCGTCCGGGGAACTGAGCGCGCGCGCGCGCGAGGCGGGCTTCGCGCTCGTTCTGGAAAAGCCCTTGCGCGAGCATATGCTTGTCGACGCCGTGACGAGGCTCACGCGCAGCGGCACGCCGCCCGCAAGCCCTTGAGGTCTTATCCGGCCGCGCGCAGCTATTCGGGATATTCGCGCGGCGTGGTTTCGGGATGGCTGTCGGGAAGCACCGGTGCCTCCGGCGACGTGCGCAGCGGCTGGCGATCGGGGTCCGGTGCCGGCGTCTCCGGATAGGCCTTGTCGGGCTGCGTCGGCGGGTCGCAATCGGGACATTCGGGAGGGCGCGCCGCGCTGGCGGGGTCTCGCTCGAAACGATCCATGGCAGTCTCTCCTGACAGGCCGATCTGGCCTTCGCCACTTTCGCGCCGCCGGTGCGGCCGCGCCATTAGGGATTCCCCCTAGCCGCGCCCTCGGGGACGAGGACGAGCGCGCCTTCGACTTCGCCGGCGCGCAACCGGTCGAGCGCGCGATTGGCGTCGGCGAGCGGTAGCGCGGTGACATGCGTCCGCACGCCGCAGCGCGCCGCGGCTTCGAGAAACGCTGCGCCATCGGCACGGGTCAGATTGGCGACCGACCGGATAGACCTTTCCTCCCAGAGATCTGCATAAGGAAAGGACGGGATGTCGCTCATATGAATGCCGGCGCAGATGACGCGTCCGCCCTTGCGGACATGGCGTAGTGCTTCGGGAACCAGTGCTCCGACCGGCGCAAAGAGGATCGCTGCGTCGAGCGGGTCCGGCGGTGCTTCGGTCGACGCGCCCGCCCAGGCGCAACCGAGGCGGCGGGCGAAATCCTGACCAGCGGTATCGCCTTCGCGTGTGAAGGCGTAGACATCGGTGCCGTCGGCGATCGCGAGCTGCGCGAGAATATGTGCGGCGGCGCCGAAACCATAGAGGCCGAGCGCCTTCGCGCTGTCCGCCATGCGATAGGCGCGGTAGCCGATCAAGCCGGCGCAGAGCAAAGGCGCCGCATGAAGATCGTCGAAGGCGGCAGGGATTGCGAGGCAGAAGCGCGCATCGGCGACGACATGCGAAGCGAAACCGCCGTCGCGCGTGAATCCGGTGAACTCGGGCGCGTCGCAGAGATTTTCATGGCCCGCAGCGCAATAGGGGCAGGTGCCGCAACTCCTGCCGAGCCAAGGCACGCCGACCCGCTCGCCAAGCCCGAACTGGGTGACGCCCGCGCCGAGTGCGTCGACGCGGCCGACGATCTCATGTCCGGGGACAATCGGAAGCCGGCCGCTGATGTCGCCGTCGGCGATATGGAGATCGGTCCGGCACACGCCGCAAGCGGTGATCGCGATCCTGATTTCGCCGTCGGCCGGAGTCGGGATCGCGCGTTCGACGCGGTGTAGCGGTGCGCCCGGCGTGTCGAGCTGCATGGCATGAAAGCCTTGCTCCATTGGGAGTGTCTCCAGCCGGCTGCCTGCCGGGCGCCGACCCGATGGCCAAGGTCAGCGAAGCTCGAGTTCGAGCAGAGCGAGCGTGGCGTCGCCATCATAGTCGCTCGCCTTGAACCCCAGCGTCCGCTCGACCTCCATCGCGCCTCGATTGGCGCGGCTCTCGATCGACCGCAACGTCTTGAGGCCGCGGGCGCGGGCGAGATCGACGGCATGGTTGAGGAGGGTCCAGCCGACGCCGCGTGTCTTATACGCCGGCGCGACCGAAATCGCGACCTCGGCGGTCACGAACGCATCGTCGGCAGCAATCAGCAGGCTCGCAATCAGCTCCGAGGTCGCGGCATCGAACGCGAGCAGATGCTCGCGGTGGCGATGATCGACACCGATCATCGCCGCGAGCTGGGCGCTCGACAGGTGCGACTGGCCGCTCAGGAAGCGGAACTGCATATCGTCCGCCGTCAGGCCGTCGAAGAAATGATTGACGATATCCGCGTCGCTCTCCGCGACCGGCCGGAGACGAAGGTCGACGCCGCTGCGGGTCTGCAGGCAAGTCTCGGTCGCCTCGCTGAGCGTGGTGTCGGGCGCATTGGTGAGCGTCATCCTCTGTCTCCTTGATTTGGATCGGACCGCCGGAGCGGCGAAGGGCGAAGGGTGAGGGTGCCCGCGATACGGCTTTGCTCGCGCCGCGGGTCCGCCGGCGCGCGATTCACCGGAGTCCGGCGCGGGTGCGCGCGAAATGGGGTCAATGGACTGGGTCTCGGCATCGCTTGCTCCTTTGCGACGTCAGGCTAACGCCCCGCGCGGTCGGCGCATTTCGTAATTATACGGAGCGACCGCAGTATGGCGCCCGGCCTGAAGGGCGCGGTTTATTGACCGGTGTCAATGAAGCCGGTGCGCATAAGCGCTTCCCTCTCCATCATGAAGGAGAGCAAGACATGCGAAATCTTTTGATTCACGCCGACGCGAGCCCGGCCATGGCCGCGCGCACCGAGACGGCGCTCGCTATCGGACGGCGCCTCGGCGCTCATCTCAGTTTCCTGATCTGCTCGCCCTTCCAGCAGTTCATCGCCTCCGATCCCTTTGGCGGCATGTATCTGGCGCGCGAACAGCTCGCCAAGGCGCAGCTTGCCGATGCCGAGCTCGAGACCCGGCTCGCGGCGCAGCTCGCGCGTGAGGATGTGCCCTGGGACGTCGCCATCGCCGACGGCGATGCGCTCGCGGCGCTCTCGCTCGCCGCGACGCTAGCCGATCTTGCCATCGTATCGCTCGGCCCCCGCGACCGGCGCGGTCTCGCTCAGCCGACGCTGGCGGGCGACCTCGCAATGACTGTGCCCGCGCCCGTGCTCGCGTTGCCCGCCGAAGGCCAGCCGCTCGACCTTGATGCCCCGGTGATGATCCTGTGGAACGGCAGCCCGCAAGCCGCGCACGCCTTGCGCGCCGCTGGGCCGTTGATGGCGGGCGCGGGCAGCGTGACGATGGTGCAGGTCGGGCCGGATGAGGGACGGGTGCCGGCCGAGGACGCGCTCTGCTATCTGTCGCGGCACGGCATTCATGCTGAGCTTCGCCGCCTCGATTGCGGGGCGCTTACGCCAGAGGAGATACTCGAGCGAACCGCGAAGGAAATGGCCCCGGGGCTCATCGTGATGGGCGCCTATGGGCGTCCGCGGCTGCGCGAGACCCTGTTCGGCGGGGTGACGCGCTATCTGCTCGAAGCCGCGCCGGCGCCGCTCCTCCTCGCCCATTGACCGCGATGCCTGCCTGCCGGGCGCCCGGCGCATGACCGATTGCCTGTCCTGCATCGTGCGCAACCGCGCCATTTGTGCGAGCCTGCGGCCGGACGAGCTCCTGTTGCTCGGCCGGATGGGCCGGCGCCAGCGCGTGAGCAGCGGGCATACGCTCCTGTGGGAGGGCGACGACGCGCCGGTCGTCGCCAATGTCCTTGAAGGCGTCCTGAAACTCGTCGCCGCCACCGCCGACGGGCGCGAGCAGATCGTCGGTATCGTCTTTCCCTCGGACTTCATCGGGCGGCCGTTCGGGAAGGAAAGCCCGTATAGCGTCAGCGCGATCAGCGCCGCCGAGCTTTGCATCTTCCATCGCGACCAGTTCGACGAGTTCGCCGCCGACCATCCCGATCTCCAACAAAAATTGCTGCGCCGCACGCTCGGCGAACTCGATCGCGCGCGCCGCTGGATGCTTCTGCTCGGGCGCAAGTCGGCGTCCGAGAAGGTTGCTTCCTTCCTGCTCGAAATGGCCGATCGCTTGTCGCCACCTCCCGGTGCGGCGGATACGGCGCGAGGCTTCGAGCTGCCCTTCGGCCGTCAGCAGATCGCCGACATCTTGGGTCTCACCATCGAGACCACGAGCCGCCAGCTCACCAAAATGCGCGCCGATGGCCTGATCGACCTTCCATCCCGCCGCAAGATCGTCATCAACGACCTTGCGGCTCTGAACGAAATGGCAGGCTGACCGGCCACCGGCGGCAGTGGGGAGGTCAGAAACGAAAAGCGACGCCGGCGCTGATCACCCAGGGATCCAGCTTGTGCCGCGTCTTCAGCACCTCGGTCGTCCCGGCATACCATGTCGCGGTCGGACGCAGGAAATAGCGTTTGGCATCGAAGGATAGCGCGAGTCCCTTGTCGTTCACCGGAATATCGACCCCGGCCTGGAGCGCGGCGCCGAGCTTGTCGCCCATCTTCTGGCGGGTCGCGCCGAGCGACCGGGTCGTGGCGCCGGGCTTTTCGTCGATGAAGATGAAGTAGCTCGGGCCCGCCCCCACATAAGGCTGGATGCCGCCTTCCTTGCCGAAATGATATTTGAGCGTCAGCGTCGCGGGGACGATCTTGGCGTTCGACACCAACGTCGCGCCGCTCAGCGCGCCACGGCCGTTCACGTCATGCTGGGTCACCCCGGCAATCGTCTCGAGCGAGATATGGTCGGCGACATAATATTCGATCGCGACCGTCGGCGTCACATTGTCGTCGGCTTTCGTCTGCGTCCCGGCCGGCAGGCCGATCCCGTCGAGCTTGACGTCGCTGATCTTGCCGTCGGGCGCGACATAGGTCGCGAAAATCTTGAACTGGACATCGCCGGCCTTGGCCGCGGCCTGCCCGGGAATTGCGGCGGCGGCCGCCAGCGCGATCAGCGAGAGATGCTGTTTTTTCATGGTCGTTGCTCCTTGCGTTGACCTGGGCTCCCTGCACCCGACCTGGCCGCCGGGCATTGATGCCGCGCAATCTATTCGTTGATCCTGGTCAATGTTTTTGCCCCGCCGCACGGCCAAGAGCGGTCCTGAACCATGCGGCGTCAAAGCCGCGCGAAAACAGGGACAAGCGATATGGACACTCTGGTAGCAAAGGCGGGGGGCTGGCTCGGCCTGGCCCTGCTCGCGCTGGTGATGGCGGCGGTCGCGGTCGATGCGCCCTTCGCCGTCCATATGATCATCGTCGCGCTGGCCGCTTTGCTGATGCTCTGGACGACCGTGTCGCGCGCCGATTATGAGGCGATCGCGCGCGGGATATTGAAGATGCCCGCCGATCCGGGCGTCTATGACGACGATCCGGTGCGTTGGGGGGTCGTCGCCACGCTGTTCTGGGGCATCGCCGGCATGGCGGCAGGCCTATTCATCGCATTGCAGCTCGCTTTCCCGGCGCTGAACCTCAATCTTGAATATACGACCTTCGGGCGCCTGCGGCCGCTGCACACCTCGGCGGTGATCTTCGCCTTCGGCGGCAACGCGCTGATCGCGACGAGCTTTTACGTCGTCCAGCGCACCTGCCGCGCGCGGCTCGCTTTCCCGACGCTCGCGCGCTTTGTCTTCTGGGGATACCAGCTCTTCATCGTGCTTGCCGCCACCGGCTATCTGATGGGCGTCACCGAGGCACGCGAATATGCCGAGCCCGAATGGTATGTCGACCTATGGCTGACGATCGTCTGGGTCGCCTATCTGGTCGTTTTTACCGGCACGATCGTCAAGCGCCGCGAGCCGCATATCTATGTCGCCAACTGGTTTTACCTCAGCTTCATCGTCACCATTGCGATGCTCCACATCGTCAACAATCTGTCGGTGCCGGCGAGCATCTTCGGGTCGAAGAGCTATGCCGCCTTTGCCGGGGTGCAGGATGCGCTGACGCAATGGTGGTACGGGCATAATGCGGTCGGCTTCTTCCTGACCGCGGGCTTCCTCGCGATGATGTATTATTTCGTGCCGAAGCAGGCCGAGCGGCCGGTGTACAGCTATCGCCTGTCGATCATCCACTTCTGGTCGCTGATCTTCCTCTACATCTGGGCGGGGCCGCACCACCTCCATTACACCGCGCTGCCCGACTGGGCGCAGACGCTGGGCATGGTCTTTTCGGTGATCCTGTGGATGCCGAGCTGGGGCGGCATGATCAACGGTCTGATGACGCTCAACGGCGCGTGGGACAAGATCCGCACCGACCCGATCATCCGCATGATGGTGATGGCGCTCGCCTTCTACGGCATGAGCACCTTCGAAGGCCCGATGATGTCGATCAAATGGGTGAACTCGATGTCGCATTACACCGACTGGACGATCGGCCACGTCCACAGCGGCGCGCTCGGGTGGAACGGCATGATCACCTTCGCGGCTGTCTATTACCTCGTGCCTCGCCTGTGGGGACGCGAGCGGCTCTACAGCCTGCGCATGGTCAACTGGCACTTCTGGCTCGCGACCGTCGGCATCGTTTTCTACGCCGCGTCGATGTGGGTCGCGGGCATCATGCAGGGCCTGATGTGGCGCGAATATGGAGCCGACGGCTACCTCGTCTACAGCTTCGTCGAAAGCGTCGCGGCGATGCACCCGATGTACCTGATCCGCGCCGCGGGCGGGGCGATGTATCTCGCCGGCTTCCTGATCATGGTCTTCAACGTCTGGGCGACGCTCAGCGGCAAGGTGCGCGCCGAAAAGCCGATGACCGAAACCCCGTACAACGCCGCAGCGGACCGCCCGCTCGCGCCCGTCCCTGCCGAATAAGGAGCCCGGACCATGGCCACCAAACCCGCCAAAAAGGGCTTCAGCCACAAGAAGATCGAACGCAATGTGACGTTGCTCGGCGCGCTCGCGCTGCTCACCGTCACCATCGGCGGCATCGTCGAGATCGCGCCGCTTTTCTGGATCGACAACACAGTCGAGAAGGTCGAGGGCATGCGCCCCTATACCCCGCTCGAGCTCGCCGGACGCAACATCTACATGCGCGAGGGCTGCTACACCTGCCACAGCCAGATGATCCGTCCGTTCCGCGACGAGGTCGAACGCTATGGCCACTACAGCCTCGCCGCCGAGAGCATGTACGACCACCCGTTCCAATGGGGGTCGAAACGCACCGGGCCCGACCTGGCGCGCGTCGGCGGCCGCTATTCGGACGAATGGCACAAGGCGCATCTGATCGACCCGCGCAGCGTCGTGCCCGAATCGATCATGCCGCCCTATGCCTTCCTCGCCGAACGCGATCTCCAGACGGGCGACATGGCGAACGACCTGACCGCGCTCTATCGCGCCGGTGTGCCCTATACGAAGGCCGACATCGCCAAGGCGAACGATGACATCCGGGCGCAGGCCGACCCCGATGCCGGCGCGGGCGATCTGCAGAAGCGCTATCCGAAGGCGCAGGTCCGCGACTTTGACGGCGACCCCGCGCGCGTGACCGAGATGGATGCGCTGATTGCCTATCTTCAGATGCTCGGCACGCTGGTCGATGTCGACAAGGCGGCGCCGCAGGAACGCGCCGGCGAAACGGAGGCGGCGCGATGAGCTACGACGCGCTTCGCCATTTCGCCGATAGCTGGGGGCTGCTCGCGATGGCGCTGCTGTTCCTCACCCTTATCGCCTGGCCGTTCCGGCCGAGCGCGCGCGCCCGCAACGAAGAGGCCGCGAACATGATCTTCAAGGACGACGAGCATGGCTGATCTGAAACAGCGCATCGACGAGGCGACCGGCACGAGCACGGTCGGCCATGAGTGGGACGGGATCGAGGAACTCGACACGCCGATGCCGCGCTGGTGGCTCTGGACCTTTTACGCCACGATCGTCTGGGGGCTGGCTTATGTCGTCCTCTATCCGGCGTGGCCGATGGTCGAAAGCGCGACCAGGGGCGTCCTCGGCTGGTCGAGCCGCGGCGACCTTGCAAAGGAAATGGCGGCCGATGCGAAGCGCCGCGCGCCGACGGTCAATGCCATCGCCGCAACCGCGATTACCGATCTGCCCGCGAAGCCCGAACTGATGCAGGCGGCGGTGCAGGGCGGCGGCGCGGCGTTCCGCGTCCATTGCGTCCAGTGCCACGGCGCTGGCGGTGCGGGGGTGAAGAAGCTCTATCCGAGCCTGACCGACGACGACTGGCTGTGGGGCGGCGATCTGGCGACCATCGAATATACGGTCACCCACGGCATCCGGAATCCCGACCACAAGGCGACCCGCACCAGCCTGATGCCCGCCTTCGGCCGCGACGGCATTCTCGACGCGGCGCAGATCGGCGATGTCGTCAGTTTCGTGCGCACGATCAGCCGGCAGGAAAAGGTCAGCGCGTCGTCGTCGCGCGGCGCGACGCTGTTCGCGGACAATTGCGCGGTCTGCCACGGCGCGGGCGGCGAAGGCGGGCGGCAGGTCGGCGCGCCGAAACTGACCGATGCGATCTGGCTGTACGGCGGCGATCGCGACAGCCTGACCGCGACGATCACGCAGCCGCGAAACGGCGTGATGCCGCGCTGGGGTGGCCGGCTCGATCCGGTCACGATCAAGATGCTGTCGGCCTATGTCTATTCGCTGGGCGGCGGCGAGAAGGGGCTCGCGCCCGTCGCCGAAGGGGCGGGAGCCGATGGCCAGCCCTGAAGATCTTTCCGGCCAGTCGGCGCCGCTCTATGAAGCGCGGAAGGGCGTTTACCCGAAAGCGGTGAACGGTCCCTTCCGCCGCTTCAAATGGGCGATCATGGCGGTCACGCTCGTGATCTATTACGGGACGCCGTGGATCCGCTGGGATCGCGGTCCTTACGCGCCCGATCAGGCGGTGCTCGTCGACCTTGCGAACCGGCGTTTCTACATGTTCCAGATCGAGATCTGGCCACATGAATTCTATTATGTCGCGGGCCTGCTCATCATGGCGGGGATCGGGCTGTTCCTTGTCACCAGCGCAGTCGGGCGCGCCTGGTGCGGTTATGCCTGTCCGCAGACGGTGTGGACCGACCTGTTCCAGCATGTCGACCGGCTGATCGACGGCGACCGCAACGCGCAGGTCCGGCTGGCGAACGGCCCGTGGACGGCCGAAAAGCTGGCGAAGCGGGTGATCAAATATGGCATCTATCTGGCCATCGCCTTCTGGACCGGCGGCGCGTGGATCATGTATTTCGCAGATGCGCCGACGCTGACGGCGGATTTCTGGACGGGACAGGCGGCGCTTGTCGCCTATGGCACCGTCGCCGTGCTGACCGCGACGACCTTCATCCTCGGCGGATTTATGCGCGAACAGGTGTGCGTCTATATGTGCCCCTGGCCGCGCATCCAGACCGCGATGATGGATGAAAAATCGCTGCTGGTGACATACAAGGACTGGCGCGGCGAACCGCGCGGCAGCGTCAAGAAGGCGCAGGCTCACCCCGGCGGCTTCGGCGACTGCATCGACTGCAACCAGTGCGTCGCCGTGTGCCCGACGGGAATCGACATTCGCGAAGGGCCGCAGATCGGTTGCATCACCTGCGCACTCTGTATCGACGCGTGCGACAGGGCGATGGCGCAGGTCGGTCGCCCGCGCGGGCTCATCGACTATTGCACGCTCGACGATGCGGCGACCGAAAAGGCAGGCGGCACCGGGCAGCCGATCCGCAAGACGCTGCTGCGTCCGCGCACCTTGATCTATTTCGGCGTCTGGACCGCAATCGGTGCGGCGATGCTCTTTTCGCTCGGCCAGCGGACGCGGCTCGACCTTGCCGTCCAGCACGAGCGCAGCCCGCTCTTCGTCCAGCTTTCCGACGGCCACATCCGCAACAATTACACGCTGAAGCTGCGCAATATGGAAACGCGCCCGCGCCGGGTCGCGGTGAGTGTCAGCGGGCTTCCCGGTGCGGTGCTGTGGACCGACGCCGGTTCGCGTGAAAAGGCCGGGCAGCGTATCGAACTGGCGCTGCCCGCCGACAGCGTCACGAGCGTCAAACTTTTCGTCGCGGCACCCGCCATCGGTCCGGCGCGGCAGGATTTCACGATCGGTACGCGCGGGCTCGACGGCGATCCGCGCGGCGACAGCGACATCATCCAGTTCGACCGGCCGGAGGCAGGACAATGACCGACACACGCAAACCCAAGGCCTTCACCGGCCGGCATATGACGGCGATCCTCGTCGGCTTTTTTGCGGTCGTGATCGCGGTCAATCTCACCATGGCGCGCTTCGCCATGTCGACCTTTGGCGGCAAGGTAGTCGAGAACAGCTATGTTGCGAGCCAGCATTATAACGAATGGCTAAAACGTGCCGACGCGCAGGACCGCCTCGGATGGGATACGCGCATCACGCTCGATGCGAGGCGGCACGTGCTTCTGGCGCTCAGCAAGGATGGCGTTCCGCTCGACGGCATTCGGGCGTCGGCAACGATCAACCACCCCGTTGGGCGCACCCCGCCCGCCGCGCTCAATTTCGAGCCGGCGGCGGGCGGCGTGCTGCGCTCGGTCGAGCCGCTGGTGTTGGGGCGCTGGCGGCTCGACCTTATCGTCCGGCGTGGCGCCGACGAAGCCCGCTATCGCGAGAATCTTCAATGACCGCGACCGCCCTCGTCGAACGCGACTTCGCGGTGCCCGATATCCGCTGCGCGGGCTGCATCGCCAAGCTGGAGCAGGGGCTGGTGCGCGACAGGCGCATCGCCGCCGCGCGCGTCAACTTCACCGAGAAGCGCGTCCATCTGTCCTGCACCCCCGACACCGACATGCCCGACCTGATCGGCGCCTTTTCGAGCCTGGGGTTCGAAGCCCATCCGATCGGGAGCGGCCCCGACGAAGCCGATGCCGATGCCGAAACGAGCCGTGAGTTGCTGCGGGCGGTCGCGGTGTCGGGCTTCGCGATGATGAACATCATGCTGCTCTCGGTGTCGGTCTGGTCGGGCGCGGCGGGGGCTACGCGCGACCTGTTCCACTGGCTGTCGGCGGCGATCGCCCTGCCGACGATAGCTTACGCCGGACGCCCCTTCTTCCGTTCGGCCTGGCGCGCGCTGCGTCATCGCCGCACCAATATGGACGTGCCGATCAGCATCGGGGTCCTGCTCGTCAGCGTCATGAGCCTCTACGAGACGGCGACGCACGGCGCCCACGCCTATTTCGATGGCGCAGTAATGCTGCTCTTTTTCCTGCTCTGCGGCCGCTGGCTCGACAGCGTGATGCGCGACCGCGCGCGGGGCGGCGTCACCGCGCTGCTCCGCAACATGGGCACCGGTGCGATGGTCTTTGGCCACGAACGCTCGACGCGCTGGGTGGACGCGACTGCGCTTGAGCTGGATATGGTCATGCTCGTCGCTGCCGGTGAGCGGCTCGCGGCGGACGGCGTCATCGCGAGCGGATCGAGCAGCATCGATCTGTCGCTGCTGACCGGCGAAAGCGCGCCGCAGACGGTTCGCCCGGGCGACGTCGTTCATGCGGGCACCCTCAACCTCGATGCACCGCTGAAGGTTCGCGTCACCGCTGCGGGCAGCGATACTGCGATCGCCGATATCGCCAGGCTGATGGGCGAGGCCGCGCAGGGTAAGTCGCGCTATGTCCGGATCGCCGATCGCGCGGCCCGCCTCTATGCACCGGCCGTCCATTGCCTTGCGCTGCTTGCCTTCGCAGGCTGGATGATCGCGGGCGCCGGCTGGCATCACAGCCTGCTCATCGCTGCAGCGGTGCTGATCATCACTTGCCCGTGCGCACTCGGCCTTGCTGTGCCCGCCGCGCAAATCGTCGCCGCGGGGGCCCTGATGCGCAAGGGGGTGCTGATCAAGGATGGCTCGGCGCTGGAGCGCCTGTCCGAAGTCGACCTCGCGCTTGTCGACAAGACCGGGACGCTCACGCTTGGCCGCCCCGAGGCGCTCGATCTCGGGCTGCTCGATATCGGCGTCAAATCGTTGGTCCTCGCGCTGGCTCAGTCGAGCCGTCATCCGCTCAGCGAAGCGCTGACCCGCGGGCTGCAAGCCTATGACGTTCGTCCCGCCGAGGTCGCTTCGATCCGAGAAACCGCGGGGTTCGGGGTGGAAGCTCGCTGGGCCGACCGCACCGTGACGCTCGGTCGGCCGCTCGGCACCGGGCTGGGCGATGCGCTCGCGACCCAGTTCGCCGTCGACGGGCGTCCGGTGGCGACGATCCGCTTCGCCGACCAGCTGCGTCCCGACGCGCGCGACGCGGTCGATGCGCTGCGCGAAGCCGGGATCGCGGCCATGATCCTGTCTGGCGATCGTGCCGAAGCCGTCGCCCCCGTGGCGCGCGAGCTCGGTCTCACCGCGCAGACCGGTATGAGCCCTCAAGACAAGCTCGCCGCGATCGCACGGCAGACGGCGCTCGGGCACAAGGTGTTGATGCTCGGCGATGGCCTTAATGACGGTCCGGCGCTTGCCGCAGGTTATGCCTCGATGGCGCCGGGCTCCGCGAGCGACGTCGGCAAAAATGCCGCCGACTGCATATTCATGGGCGACCGGTTGATGCCCGTGGTCGAGACGGTGCGCATGGCGCGGCGAACCCAGGCGGTCGTTCGGCAGAACTTCATGCTCGCGATCGTCTACAACCTCGTCGCCGTGCCGCTCGCTTTCGCCGGACTCGTCACCCCGTTGATCGCCGCGGTCGCCATGTCGGGATCGTCGCTTCTCGTGGTCGGCAATGCCCTGCGCCTTAAAGGCGCGATCCGGTGAACGGCCTCATACTGCTCATTCCGATCGCGCTCGGGCTCGGCCTGCTCGGGCTCGCCGCATTCTTCTGGTCATTGCGCCAAGGGCAGTTCGAGGATCTCGACGGCGCGGCGCTGCGGATCTTCGTTGAGGATGAAGAGGACCGAACCGCATGATCGCGCGCCGGATCGGGGCCGTTGTGGCGGCGGCGGGCCTGGCCACCGCACCGCTCGCGACCGACGCGCGCGTGATACGCGTCAGGGCGTGCGGCGGCGCCGCGCAGCATCTCGTGCTGCCTGCCGATCCCGCCCGGCCGAGCGACGAGGGCGGCAATTGCGCCAAGGCGTGTCACGCCATGACCGACCGGCGAGACCGGCTGTCCGGCAAGCGAGGATGCTGTTGACGCGGCGGGTTTTGATCCCGGTCAATGTCGCCGCTGCGGGCGCCGCGTAAAGCCGTCGCATGTGGTCCTATCATCCCGATCTTCTCGCCCGGCCCGTGCCGCGCTACACCAGCTATCCAACGGCGATGGAATTTGCCGACGACGTCGGCGCCGACGCCTATGCACAGGCACTCGACGCAGTCGAAGCCGCGACGCCGATTTCGCTTTATGTCCATATCCCCTTTTGCGAGCAAATCTGCTGGTATTGCGGCTGCAACACCGGCGCGGCGGGACGCAAGCATCGGCTCGCCGACTATCTCGCGGCGCTCCAGTCGGAGATTACGCTTGTCGCCAAACGGCTCGGAGGCCGCGGGCGCGTCCAGCGCATTGCATTCGGCGGGGGTAGCCCCAACGCGATCGCCCCGGTCGAGCTGGTGCGCCTGCTCGACCTGTTGCTTACCCTGTTCGATGCGCACCGGCCCGAGATATCGATCGAGCTCGATCCGCGCGGCTTCTCTGCCGAATGGGCACTTGTACTGGCTGCCGCGCGCGTGACCCGCGTGAGCCTCGGCGTGCAGACCTTCGCACCGCATATCCAGCAGGCAATCGGACGGATCCAGCCGCTTTCCCATATCGAACGCGTTGTTGCCGGGCTTCGGCTGCGCGATATCGACGCCATCAATTTCGATCTGATGTACGGCCTGCCGGGTCAGACCCTCGCCGATCTCGATGAGACGCTCGACGAAACGATCCGTCTCGCGCCGAGCCGGATATCGCTTTTCGGCTATGCGCATCTCCCGAACATGATTCCGCGCCAGCGCCAGATCGACGCCAGCAATCTGCCCGACCATGAATTGCGCTTCGAGCAGGCCCGGCGCGGGTATGAGCGCCTCACCGATGCGGGCTATGTTCCCGTCGGATTCGATCATTTCGCGCTGCCTTCCGATCCGCTTGCCGACGCCGCGCGCGACGGGCGGGTGAGCCGCAATTTTCAGGGCTTTACCGAGGACGACAGCCCGGTTCTGATCGGCATCGGTGCCAGTGCGATCAGCCGGTTTCCCGACCTCATCGTCCAGAATGAAAAACGCGCGGGCGTCTATCGTGACCTCATCGCGGCCGATCAGTTGTCCGCCGTTCGGGGCGTTGCGATCGACGCCGATGACCGCGAGCGCGGGCGGCTCATCAAGGAGTTGCTGTGCCACGGGACCGCTTGCCTCGACGCGCGCTGGCTAAAGTCTGCGCGGGCCGCGCTTGCGCCCTTCGAGCGCCTGAATATCCTTCGCTGGGAGGGTGAAAGGCTCGTCGTCGAGGACCATGGCCTGCCCTACGCCCGACTGGTCGCCGCGCAATTCGACCGTCATCGCGGCGCGATCACTCGTGAGGACCTCGAGCCTATGTTTTCCAATTGCGCAGATAGAACAGCAAGCAGGGCATGATATAAATCCTCCGCTAACTGCAGAAATCTGCAGCTTACCTGTACGTGTTATTCCTAATGGGAAGCGTATCCGCCCTGACAGATAGAAGCCTCATATCCCGGCTATTTCAACCTTTAGGGGCAGGCTCATGCGCTACGACCAGATTTTCAGCGATGCGATCGCGCGCCAGCACGACGAGGGACGCTATCGGGTGTTCGTCGATATCCTGCGGGACCGCGGCGCCTACCCCGGCGCGCGCTGCTTCGATGCCGATGGGGAAGCGAGGCCGATCACCGTCTGGTGTTCGAACGACTATCTCGGCATGGGGCAGCACCCGGCGGTCCTCGATGCAATGGAAGCCGCAATCGCTGATGTCGGTGCGGGCTCGGGCGGCACACGGAATATCAGCGGCAACACCCATTATCATATCGAACTCGAGCGCGAGCTTGCCGATCTCCATGGCAAGGAGAGTGCGCTCCTCTTTACGTCGGGCTATGTGTCGAACGACGCCACGCTCGCGACGCTGGGCAAGCTCCTGCCCAGCTGCGTGATATTTTCGGACGAGCTAAATCACGCAAGCATGATTGCCGGCATTCGCAATGCGGGATGCGAGCGGAAGATCTTTCGCCACAATGATCTGGCGCATCTCGAGGCACTGCTTGCCGAAACGGACCCCGCGCGGGCCAAGCTCATCGCCTTCGAGAGTGTCTATTCGATGGACGGCGACGTCGCGCCGATCGCCGCGATCTGCGATCTGGCCGATCGCTATCAGGCCCTCACCTATCTCGATGAAGTCCACGCCGTCGGCATGTACGGCTCGCGCGGTGGCGGTATATCGGAGCGCGATGAAGTGGCGCACCGCGTCAGCGTGATCGAGGGCACGCTCGCCAAGGCCTTCGGCGTCATGGGCGGTTATATCGCCGCGGACCGCGCAGTCATTGACTGCATTCGCAGCTATGCACCAGGCTTCATCTTCACGACCTCGCTGTCGCCTGTTCTCGCCGCCGGCGCGCTCGCCAGCGTTCGCCACCTGAAAGTGTCGACATCTGAACGCGAAGGACAGCGGGCCGCTGCTCAGCGGCTCAAGTCGCTGTTTCGGGCCGCAGGGTTGCCGGTCTTGCCGAGCGACACGCACATCGTCCCGCTCCTCGTGGGCGACCCTGTCCGCGCCAAGGCCCTCAGCGACCATCTGCTCACCGAGCATGGCGCCTATGTTCAGCCGATCAACTATCCAACGGTACCGCGCGGAACCGAGCGGCTTCGCTTCACGCCGGGTCCGCTGCATGGCGAGGAGGAAATGAAGGCACTGACGGCGGCGCTTGCCGCTTGGTATTTCCCATATCGCATGCCGATTGCCGCGTGACGAACTGAGTGGGAATCGGCACGATTAGGGTACGCAGCCGGCCAAAAATCCGATGTAATCCAGTGGTCTAAGATTAATTTGGGGCCTTTTTGGGGGCACTGGACGATTTGCGAATAGAGGAATATCCCGGAAAACTGCCAATTTTTTTGCGTAATTAGATTCCGGCTCGGCAAATTTTTCCCAAGTTGCAAAATCAGACTTCGCTTGCGTCGGTCCCATGGCGTCGCCCCTATCGCGCAATCTGTAGCGCCGGTTTCTGACGGTAGCCTGACGACACGCCGCCGTTCGGCCGCCCCAAGGACAAAGGGCTGCCCCTTTCGGAGCAGCCCTTCCATTGTCGTGCCTGTTCGCGGACGATTATCCGAGCCGGACCCCCGCGAGGAAGGTCATGCTCAAATCTGCCGCATGCGGCGCGTGACAATGAGACATTCGACCACCTCCTTTCGCTTGTTGACGATGAAATCAATGTAGGATTCCTGGCGGTCAGTTCAAGATGTTTGCGTTTGCCTCGCACACGGAGCCAGGCGGACGATATTCAGCTTGTGAATCGTCCCGCATTTCCGCTTGCCGTTTGCGCGCCCTGCCGGGAAAGAAGTTTCTATCGGACTCGTTCGCATGGAGGACAGCAGCATGGCCCATGGCACCGCCCGCATCGGCAAGGATCATTATCGCACCGCGATCAACGTCGGCGGCCATGAGCTGATCGGCGACGAGGGGCCGGGGCTGGGCGGGCAGAATCTGGGGCCGGCGCCTTATGATTTCCTGCTCGCGGGCCTCGGCGCGTGCACCGCGATCACATTGCGCATGTACGCCGACCGCAAGGAATGGCCGCTCGAATCGGTCGATGTCGGCCTGCGGCTCGTCAACAAGGACGGCCTTCGGGTCGATCGGGTGCTGACGATCGCGGGACTCGACGACGAACAGAAAGCACGGCTCGCCGATATTGCCGAGCGGACGCCGGTGACGCTGACGCTGAAGGGCGGGCTGCCGATCGACACAAGATTGGCATAGGATCCTCCCTGTCGCGAAGCGATGGGGAGGGGAACCATGCGAAGCATGGTGGAGGGGCCGCGACGTTGCGTTATGGCCCCTCCGTCAGCGCTTCGCGCTGCCACCTCCCCAGCGCTTCGCGACAGGGAGGATAGGGGATCGGGCGCGCCACTGGACAAGTTGCGATCTACCACTTATATACCAGCCGTTATGGAAATCGAAACCGCCACCGTCGCCACACCGCATAAGGGCCGTCCGCGCGAATTTTGCGTCGACATGGCGCTGGCGGCGGCGCTGCGCGTCTTCTGGTCGAAGGGCTATGAGGGTGCGTCGATGGCCGATCTGACCGAGGCGATGGGGATTACCAAGCCGAGTTTGTACGCGGCCTTCGGTAACAAGGAAGCCCTCTTCAACAAGGCGCTCGACCTCTATGAGCGCGAAAAGGCCGACTATATGCATGCGGCGCTCGATGCGCCGACCGCGCGCGGCGTCGCCGAGCGGCTGATGTACGGGGCGCTCGACATGTACACCTGCCCCGAAAATCCGAACGGCTGCCTTGGCGTGATCACCTCGGTCGCGTGCGGCGCCGAGGCCGAATGCATTCGTCAGGCCGTGCTCGAACGCGGCGCGACGGCGAAGCGCGCGATGCTCGAACGCTTTGCGCGCGCCAAGGAAGAGGGCGACTTCCCGCCCGACACCGACGCCGAAGGTCTGGCGGCGTTCCTGACCGCGGTGAACCAGGGCATGTCGGTGCAGGCCGGCGCCGGCGCGACGCGCGCCGAGCTGGAGCGGCTCGTCGAAACCAGCCTGAAGCTTTGGCCGGGGCGTTGATCTGAGCATTTACCGGCCGAAAGACCGGCGCCCACTGTTTCGGTAAACGCTCGGAAAGAAAAATTTTACTGCCCGGTACAGAATGGTCTTGACGCAGCGCAACATGACTTATATACCACTCAGTATACAAAGATAGGCTCTCCCCCGAGACCGGCCGCTGCGTGACAAAGATCGTGCGGCGGCCGGAAGTTTCACCATCGAATAATTTCCCGGGAGCAGAGTCTTGCTCCGGTCGGGCGCCCGAAGGCGCTTGCCCGCAAGATATAAACAGGGACCCCGCGCGCGCATGGGATGTGTGTGGCGGGACAGGGTGGCCGTCCTCTCTCGAGGGCCCTCTGGCAACAAGGACCATTTGCGACACCAGCCGGAGGCATGCGCTTCCGGCGCTGGCTGCCTGCGCCCCCCTCCCCCTCCCCCGGGGGCGCAGGCGGCCAAAACGAACGAAAAGAAGAGGGCATTTCCATGACCGTCCACACCCCGATCGAAAAACTCGACCCCGCCGACGCGAAGGTCCGGCGCGAACTCAAGACATTGCTCCACCCCGGCCGCGGCCGCCGCGCCGCGTGGATCGGGGCGTTCCTCGTGCTCATTGTCGGCGCCTGGTGGCTGCTCCGCGACGGTCCGCCGCAGGCGGCCGCAGCGCCCGCGCCCGTGCTCACCGTCGCCGCGCCGATCGCGCGCGATGTGACCTTGTGGGACGAATATATCGGCCGCTTCGAAGCGTCGAAAGCGGTCGAGGTGCGCCCGCGCGTTTCGGGCGCGATCACCGCGATCCACTTCACCGACGGGCAGATCGTCCGTCAGGGCCAGCCGCTTTTCACCATCGATCCGCGCCCCTATCGCGCCGCGCTCGCCGAAGCGCGTGCCTCGGCGGCCAGCGCGCGCAGCGACCTTGCGCTCGCGCGGCTCGAACTCGAACGCGCCGGGCGGCTCGTCGATGTCGAGGCGGTGTCGCAGAGCGAGATCGACCGGCTGCGTGCGCGGGTGAACGCTGCGAATGCCGCGCTGGCTGGTGCCGATGCGCGCATCGCGGCGCGCTCGCTCGACGTCGAATTTACTGTCGTTCGCGCGCCGCTGAGCGGCCGTATTTCGGATCGCCAGATCGACGCGGGCAACCTTGTGTCGGCGGGCGATGCCGGCGGTACGTTGCTCACGACGATCAACGCGCTCGATCCCGTCTACTTCACCTTCCAGGGATCCGAAGCTTTGTTCCTCAAGACCAAGCGCGAGGGCGGCGATAAGGGCGCGGCGGTCGAAGTCCGCCTGCAGGACGAAAGCGATTATCGCTGGAAGGGGCAGCTCGACTTTACCGACAATGGCCTCGACCCGCGTTCGGGCACGATCCGCGCCCGCGCCAGCTTCCGCAACCCCGAAATGTTCCTGACCCCCGGCATGTTCGGCAACATGCGCCTGACGACCGGCCAGACGGCGCGCGCGCTGTTGATCCCCGCCGCGGCGGTGCAGACCGACCAGGCGCGCAAGATCGTCTATGTCGTCGGCAAGGACGGCATGGTCGCGGCGAAGCCGGTCGAGCTGGGCCCCGAAGTCGATGGTCTGCGCGTCATCCGTTCGGGCCTGACCCCGACCGATCGTGTCGTCATCAACGGCTATCAGTTCGCGCGTCCCGGCGAAAAGGCCGTGGCCAAGGCGGGCAAGATCGTCGCCACGGCACCCCCCGAGGGTGCGGCTGCCTCCGTCGAACCGGTGTCGGCGCAGGCGACCTTCACGCGGTAACTTCTCTCCCCTCCCGCTTGCGGGAGGGGTCGGGGGTGGGCCTGTGGCTATGCCCTCCCCGCTGCGACTAGCGAGCAAGCTCGCAAGTCTCGCTACCCCTCCCGCGGGGCGGGAGGGGAAGGTTTACAGATCATAGAACAGGGGCTCTCCCATGCGCCTATCCCGCTTTTTCATCGACCGGCCGATCTTTGCCGCCGTGCTCGCTGTCATCATCACCATCATCGGTGCGGTCGCCTATATCGGCCTGCCGGTCTCGCAATATCCCGACATCGTCCCCCCGACGGTGACTGTGACCGCAACCTATCCGGGCGCGTCGGCTGAAACCGTCGCCGACACAGTGGCGGCGCCGATCGAGCAGGAAATCAACGGCGTCGACAATATGCTCTATATGAGCAGCCAGTCGACCGGCGACGGTGTCGTCACGATCACCGTGACCTTCAAGATCGGCACCGACCTCGATGCCGCGCAGGTGCTGGTGCAGAACCGCGTCGCGATTGCGACCCCGCGCCTCCCTGAAACGGTGCAGCGCCTCGGCGTGGTGACGCGCAAGACCTCGCCCGACTTCCTGTTGATCGTGAACCTGGTTTCGCCCGACAAGTCGCTCGATCGCGCGTACATCTCCAACTATGCGCTGACGCAGCTGCGCGATCGTTTGAGCCGCATCGACGGCGTTGGCGACGTGCGCCTGTTCGGCAGCCGCGACTATGCGATGCGCGTGTGGATCGATCCCGGCCGCGCCGCCGCGCTCGACCTGACCGCGGGCGAGATCGTGACCGCGCTGCGCCGTGAAAATGTGCAGGTCGCCGCGGGTTCGCTCGGCCAGCCGCCGCATGCCAACGGCAGCAGTTTCCAGCTGAGTGTCGAAACGCAAGGCCGCCTGACCGACCCCAAGGATTTCGCCAATATCGTCATCCGCACCGACGCCGACGGGCGTCAGGTCCGCGTCTCGGACGTCGCGCGCGTCGAGCTTGGCGCATCGGATTATAATTCGAACACCTATTTGTCGGGCGATCCGACGGTCATTCTCGCGACCTTCCAGCGCCCGGGTTCGAACGCACTCGCCGCGGCGCAGGCGGTCGAGGCCGAAATGGCGGCGGCATCGAAAAGCTTTCCCAAGGGCCTCGAATATCGCGTCATCTATAACCCCACCGAATTCATCGCCCAGTCGATCGACGCGGTGATGGAGACGCTGTTCGAAGCCGTCATCCTCGTCGTCATCGTCATTCTGGTCTTCTTGCAGAAATGGCGCGCGGCGATCATTCCGGTGCTCGCGATTCCGGTGTCGCTGATCGGGACCTTCGTGGTGCTCGCGGCGTTCGGTTACAGCCTCAACAACCTCTCGCTGTTCGGGCTGGTGCTCGCGATCGGCATCGTCGTCGACGACGCGATCGTCGTCGTCGAAAATGTCGAACGCAACCTCGAAAAAGGGATGAGCGCGCTCGAAGCTGCGCGCACGTCGATGGATGAGGTCTCGGGCGCGCTCGTCGCGATCGTGCTCGTGCTCTGCGCGGTGTTCGTGCCGACCTTGTTCCTCACCGGGCTGTCGGGTGCCTTCTACCAGCAGTTCGCGGTGACGATCTCGACCGCGACGATCATCTCGCTCGTGCTGTCGCTCACGCTGTCGCCCGCGCTCGCGGCGATCCTGCTCAAGCCGCATGCGCCCGCGCAGGCTGACGGATGGCTGATGGCACGCGTCCACCGCGCCGGCGAACGCTTCAACGAGGGCTTCGAGAAATTGAGCAATGGCTATGCGCGGCTGACCGACCGGCTGGTACGCGCGCCGAAAAAGATGATGGTCACCTATGCCGGATTGATCGCCGCGACCGCGGGCCTGTTCTGGGCGACGCCGACCGGCTTCATTCCCGCGCAGGATCAGGGCTATTTCCTCGTCGTCGCCAAGCTGCCCTCGGGCGCCTCGGTCGAACGCACCGACGCGGTGCTGAAGAAGGTCGCTGGCCGCGTGCTGCCGATCGAGGGCGTCCTCGGCTCGGTGATGCTCGCGGGCTTCGACGGCCCGTCGCAGACGCTCGCACCAAACTCGGCCGCCGCTTACTTCCCGCTCAAATCCTTCGAGGAGCGCGGGAAGCTCGGGGTGAATTTCGAGGACATCATGAATCAGGCGCGCGCGAACACCGCCGACATCACCGAGGCGCAGATCGTCATCATTCCGCCGCCGCTGATCCAGGGGATCGGCTCGGCGGGTGGTTACCGCATGATCGTCCAGGATCGCGGCGGGAACGGCTATGCCGCGCTCGCGAACGAGACGAACAATCTGATCGGCAAGGCGAACGAGACCCCGGGTCTCGCGAACGTCTTCACCTTCTTCGACCCGTCGAACCCGCGCGTCTATGCCGACATCGACCGGGCGAAGGCGAATATGCTCGGCGTGCCGCCCGAACGCGTCTTCGAGGCATTGCAAGTCTATCTGGGCTCGGCGTTCGTGAACGACTTCAACCTGCTCGGCCGCACCTATCGTGTCACCGCACAGGCCGATGCGCCCTATCGCCAGACCGTCGCCGATATCGCGAACCTGCGGACGAGGTCCGATTCAGGGGCGATGGTGCCGATCGGGTCGGTCGCGAACTTCGAGGACCGCACGGGGCCGTATCGCGTCACGCGCTACAACCTGTTCCCCGCGGTCGAGATCGACGGCGATACCGCTCCGGGCTCGTCCTCGGGCGCGTCGCTGACGACGATGGAGAAGCTCGCGTCGGAAACGCTCCCGGCGGGCTACGGCACCGAATGGACGGGCATCGCCTTCCAGCAGAAGGCGGCGGCGAACACCGCGGGTATCGTCTTCGCGCTCGCGGTGGTCTTCGTCTTCCTCGTGCTCGCGGCGCAATATGAAAGCCTGATGCTGCCATTGGCGATCATCTTCATCGTCCCGATGTGTCTGCTCGCGGCGATGGTCGGCGTGAATTTGCGCGGCATGGACAATAATGTGCTGACGCAGATCGGGCTCGTCGTGCTCATCGCGCTTGCGGCGAAGAACGCGATCCTGATCGTCGAATTCGCCAAGCAGGCCGAGGAAGAGGATGGGCTGTCGCCGATCGAAGCCGCGGTGCGTGCCGCGCGCGACCGTCTGCGCCCGATCCTGATGACCAGCTTTGCCTTCATCCTCGGCGCGGTGCCGCTGCTGATCGCAAGCGGGGCGGGGGCAGAACTGCGCCAGGCGCTCGGGACCGCGGTCTTCTTCGGCATGCTCGGCGTGACGGCGTTCGGCCTCATCTTCACCCCGACCTTCTACGTCGTCGCGCGCGCGCTCAGCCAGTGGTCGGCAGAGCGGCGCGCGCGGCGCGGGTCGGACGACCACGGGACCGCGCTGCCGGTTCCGGCGGAATAAGGAACAAGATCATGATCCTTCGCAATATCCTCACCGCCGCCTCGGCGCTGGCGCTCGCCGCCTGCGCGGTCGGCCCCAACTATGCCGAGCCGAAGTCGGCGTCGGCGCCCGTCGCTACGGGGCCGTTCGTCTCGGCGAACAGCCCCGCGGTGTCGCTTGCGCCGGTCGCGGGCGACTGGTGGCGCCTCTATGACGATCCCGTTCTCGACGGGCTCGTCGGCGATGCGCTGGCGAACAACACCGACGTTCGCGTTGCGGTCGCGAACATCGCCCGCGCCCGTGCATCCTTGCGCGGCGCGCGCGCCGACCGGCTGCCGCAGGGCGAGATCGGCGCCGGCGCCAATTACGGCCGCAGCCCCGAAGGCCAGCGCCTGCCGGGCTCGCCCCGCGAAGATTGGGCGGTCGATGTCGGGCTGAATGTCTCGTACGAGGTCGACCTGTTCGGCCGCGTCAGCCGCTCGATCGAGGCCGCGCGCGGTGACACCGCCGCCGCCGAAGCCAACGCCGACGCGGTGCGCGTGATCGTCGCCGCCGACACGACGCAGGCCTATGCCGATGCCGCTTCGGGCGCGGCGCGGCTTGATGTCGCGCGGCGCATCGTTAGCCTGCTCGACCAGCAGGTGAAGCTCACCGAACGCCGCAAGGAGGTCGGGATGGCGACGGGGCTCGACCTCGCGCGCATCACGACGCTGCGCGACCAGCGTTCGGCCGACATCCCCTCCATCGAGGCTGAGCGGCAGGCGGCGTTGTTCCGCCTCGCGACTCTGACCGGTCGTGCTCCCGCTGCGCTCCCCGCGATCGCGGCGGACCGCAACATCAGCCTCGAAATCACCGACCCCATCCCGGTCGGTGATGGGGCGGCGCTATTGAAGCGCCGTCCCGACATTCGCGCCGCCGAGCGCCGCTTGGCCGCCGACACCGCGCGCATCGGCGTCGCGACGGCGGATCTTTATCCGCGCATCACGCTCGGCGGGTCGGCCGGTTCGACGGGGTCGGGCTTTGGCGATGTGTTCGGCGGCGGGCCGATCCGCTGGCTGCTCGGGCCGCTGCTCAACTGGGCGTTCCCGAATCAGGAGCCTGCACGGGCGCGGATCGCGGCGGCCGAGGCGGACACGCAGGCATCGCTGGCCGAATTCGACGGCACGGTGCTGCGCGCGCTCGAGGAAACCGAGACGGCGCTGTCGTCCTATGCGCGTTCGCTCGAACAGCGGCAGGCGCTGCGCGCCGCGCGCGATCAGGCCGAACGCGCGGCGCGGATCGTGCGCGCGAAGCGGCAGGAAGGCGCGTCGGATTCGCTCGAATGGCTCGATGCCGAACGGACGTTCGCCGAGACCGAAGCGGTGCTCGCCGCGCAGGACGGGCAGATTTCGCGGCGTCAGATCGCGCTGTTCCGTGCGCTCGCGGGCGGCTGGTCGACGTAGGTCCTGACTCTGTCAGACGATATGGCTCGCCGCGCCGCCGGGCGTCCATAGCTGCGCCGCGAGCCGGTGCAGCGCGCGCGAAAGCCCGCGGCGGTCGATCGTCCCGCCGAGCGAGATGCGCATCGCCCTGGGCGTGTCGGCGGCAACCGCGAAGCGGTCCGATTGCACCGCCGACAGCCCGTCGAGCGCGAGCGCGGCGGCGAGCGTGTCGGGCTGGATATCGACCGCCAGCGGCAGCCAGAAGTGATAGCCTTGCGGGTGCGCGGCATGGCGTCCGTCACCCAGCACGCTGTGCGCCAGCCGCTGCCGCCAACTCGCCTCCTTGCGCACCGCGTCGATCAACGCGTCGAGCGTTCCGTCGGCCAGCCATAGCGATACCATCGCGACGTTGAGCGGCGGCGCCATCACCGCGCTTTCATGCTGGCACGCCGCGATTTGCATGGCCTCGGCCACCCCCGGCGCGCGGACAAAGCCGACGCGCAGTGCGGGCGAGACGATTTTCGCCATGCTCGTGACATACCAGCCGACCCGCGGCGCGAAGCTCGCGATCGCGGGGATCGGCGCGTCGGGGAGCAGGCCATAGGCATCGTCCTCGATAATCTGGACGCCCGTTTCCTCAGCCCACGCGGCGATGGCCCGCCGTTCCCCGATCTCGATCGTCGCGGTGGTCGGATTGTCGTTGGTCGGCACGACGTAGAGTGCGCGCAGCGGCGCCGCAGCATGCGCCGCCTCCAACGCTTCGGCGGTCATTGCGGCGAGCGGGACGAGGGTGACCTCGATGCGCCGCGCGATTGCAGCGAAACCGGGATAGACGAAGCGCCCGCACGCGACGCGGTCGCCGCGCTTGAGGATCGCCGACGCAATGGCGTGCAGCCCATTTTGCCCGCCGGCGGTGACGATGATCTGCTCGACCGAAGACGACAGGCCGGTGCGGGCGAGCAGTTCGGCGCCGCTTTCGCGGTCCGCCGCGGCGCCGCCCGGCCGCTGATAATGCAGCCGCGCGAGACCGCCGGCACGCCCCAGCGTGCCGAGCGCCGATGCCATCGCATCGGTCAGGCGGCTTTCGATCGGGATCGGCGGGCTGTTCATCGCGATGTCGCTCTGCGCGGCCGTCGCCACCTCGCCGGTCCGCACATCCTCGCTGATAAAGCTGCCCGCGCGGCCGCGCGCGACGATCAGGCCGCGCTGGCGCGCCAGGTCATAGGCTTTGGTCACCGTCGTGAGGTCGATGCCGAGTTTTACCGCGAGGTCGCGCTGCGGCGGCAGGCGATCGCCGTGGCGCAGCTCGCCGCGCGCGACCGCTGCCGATATCGCGGCGGTCACCGCCTTATATTTGGGCCCTGCCGCGTTCGCGATGTCGGGGAGCCATGCGTCACCCGCCACGCCGTTCGTCCGCTTCATGTTTTTCGCGCGCATTCAGCTTCGCCCACAGATGCTCGGTCCCCGATTCCTGCGCCTTGTTCACATATTGCGAGGCGACCAGCCAGCCCTTGATCGGGCGCAGCGGCAGCACGCACCCGATGACCATGATCGGGATCGAAAAGACCAGATGGACCCACAGCGGTGGGCTGTAGGCGATCTGCAGCCACACGATCACGAAGGTCAGCGGGAACGCCACGATGCACTGCGAAAAAAAGGCGGGGCCGTCGTCGGGCGCGGCAAAGCTGAAATCGAGCCCGCAATTCCCGCAGCGGTCGGCAAGCTTCAGCCACGAGCGGAACATCTGTCCCTTGCCGCACTCGGGGCATTTGCCGTGCCAGCCCGACCAGAGAATCCAGCGCAGCTTTTCGTTGCCCATATCACCGCTCGTCATGTCCGACTCCAACAGAAAGCATCATATATGCCATGCAAAAAGCATATGGTGCGGAGATTTGGGCAAGTGAAGGAGAAGTGTAACCATATGACATAGAAGGTTTATATGGATTTTCCGGATTTATGGCATGGTGATTATCTAAATATGATCCATGCATAATGGAGCGATTTCTGGCAAAGAGGCATTTGGCCGCTCTTTTTGCCATACAATCGCGCCGCGAAGCGCGGCGGCGCAAAGCGCGGATCGCCCCCGCCATCGTTTACGCCGCTTTTACCAGTCCCGGTGCATAAGATTTACCGATGTTTGCGACTGGGGACAAATGATGGACAGCATGCGCGGACTGCTTTCGGGCAGCCACGACCAGGAGGATGGAGCGATCGACGCGCCCGCGTCCGTCGGCGTCGACGAACGGCGGATGCAGGTTCGGGCCTATAATTACTGGGCCTCGCTGCTCGCCGACCGCGCTTATCCGTCGGTCGAGGACCTCGACCTCGACGGCGCCGATTTCGGCTCGCACTCGGTATTGCTCGACTTCACCGCCGGGGTCGAAAACCCCGGGCTCGCCTTCCTCGGCGACACGCTGCGCGAAGAATCGCAGATCGACGAGGACGTCCATTATATCAGCCAGATTCCCGGCCGATCCCTGCTGTCGCGCCTCACCGACCATTATCTCCAGATCATCGCCAACCGTGCGCCGATCGGCTTCGAGGCCGAGTTCGTCAACGATCGCGGCACGACGATCATGTACCGCGGCATCTTGCTGCCCTTTTCGTCCGACGACGACACGATCGATTTCATCATGGGTGTGATCAACTGGAAAGAGGCGGTCGCCGCCGACCAGGCCGAGGAACTGCAGCTGTCGGTCGAACAGGCGCTGCGCAGCGCCGCGCCGCTGACCGCGCCGGTGCCCGTGTGGGCCGATGGTCCCGACTCGCAGCATCTCGACGACGATGTCGCGGTCGATGCGGCCCCCGGTTTCGCCGCGCTGGGCAAGGATGAAGAGCTCTTGCTGGATGCCGAGGTCGAGGCGGACGAAGGCGACGGGGACGAGGTGCCGGTCGATCCGGGGCAGGATGCCGAACTCGCCGACTGGCTCGCGCTCGCACGCGAAACCGCCGAACGCGCGATCGCCGCCGACAGCCGGAGTCGCGGTGCGCTCTATCAGGCGGTCGGCAAGGCGTGGGATTTCGCGCTCGCCGCCGAGGAGCAGCCCGACGCCTTTGCCGCGCTGCTCGACGACGCCGGGCTGGCGATGCAGGAGCGCGCACCGATGACCCCGGTCGTGAAGCTGGTTTTCGGCGCGACCTATGACAAGACGCGGCTTGCCGAATATGCCTGCGTGCTCGGCCATGCCAAGGACGAAGGCGTGGGGCGCGGCGAACTCAGCGCCTATCTCGACCGCTATCCGGGCGGGCTCAAGGGGCTGGTCAAGGACGCGCGCGCGCGCCGCAAGCCGGCCGACGCCGCCGAACGTCCCGACGAGACGCTCGACGCATTGCGCCGCGCGCATCCGGCGCTTATCCTTGAGCATGACGCCGGCGGCGCCGAATTCGTCGTGCTGATCGCGCGCGCGATGCCGGGCGGGCACATCGGCATCGTCGCCAAGGCGGCCGACGATCCGGCGCTGGTGGCGAAGCTGGCGAAGAAGGCGGTTCCGATCACGCAGAACGGCTGAGAGCGTTCACGCAACAGAAAATCCGAAAATTGAAATTATTTTACGCGGGCGCGCGAACGAGGTCTTGAGCCGCGCGCCGCTGAGGCGCATAGGGGGCGGCAGCGAACGGGCCCCCGCCGATCGTCGGCTGGGTCCCCCTCTTTGGTTCGGGATGCTGCACTTTATGTCTCAGAATTTGTCCGACACGCCGGAAACGGACACCACCACCACCGCCAAAATTCCTTCGAAAATCGCCGCCGCCTATCTGGCGGCGCTGCGTGGCAGCGCGCTGCCGGGCGAGGGCGACGATATGGACAAGGCGGCGCTCGCCGACGCGAGCCAGTTCGCCGCGCGCGCTGCGCTCGATCGCGCCGAAGCGACCCCGTCGCTGCTCCTCGAACCGATCGCTGCCGACGGCACCGACCGCCGGATGCGGCTCGTGATCATCAACGACGATATGCCCTTCCTCGTCGATTCGACCTCGCAGGCGGTCGCCGCGCAGGGGCTGGCGGTCCACCGCATCCTTCACCCCGTCGTCGCGGTGAAGCGCGATGCCAAGGGGCATCTGCAGGAAGCGGGCGAGGGCGGAACACGCGAGTCGGTCATCTATATCGAGCTTGAGCGCGGCGACGCGCGCGCGCGCCGGCGCCTGCTCGACGGGCTCGAAGCCGCGCTGCGCGACGTCCGCGCCGCGGTACGCGACTGGCGCGCGATGCGCGCCGCGATGCTCGCCGACGCCGCGATGCGCGTCGAGGGCGAAGCCGCCGAACTGCTGCGCTGGTTCGAGGGCGGCTCGATGACCCAGCTTGGCCATGAGTGGCGGACGCGCGATGGCAAGGTTCAGGATTCGCTGGGGATCAGCGAGAGCAGCGAAAGCCAGCTGCTTTCACCGGCTGCACTCGAAGCCGCCTTCGCGTGGTTCGACAAGGGCGGCCACGCGCCGCTGCTGATCAAGTCGAACCGCTTGTCGGCGGTGCACCGCCGCGTGCTGCTCGACCTCGTGATCGTGCCCGAAGTGAAGGGCAAGAAGGTCGAGCGGCTGTCGATCCATGCCGGCCTGTGGACGAGCCAAGCGCTGTCGGCGCCGCCCGCGAAGGTGCCAATGCTGCGCGCGCAGCTCGAAGCACTGATGGCGAAGTTCGGCTTCGACCCCACGGGCCACGCGGGCAAGGCGCTCGCGCATGCGCTGACCGCGCTGCCGCACGACCTGCTGATCGCGTTCGACGCCGCCTCGCTCGAAGAGCTGGTGCTGACCTCGATGTCGATCACCGACCGGCCGCGGCCGAAGGTGGTGACGGTGCAGAGCGCGCTCGGCCGCCACCTGTTCGCCTTTGTCTGGTTGCCGCGCGACGAAGTGTCGACCGGCCGCCGCCTCGCGGTCGAATCGCTGCTGGTGCGCGAAGCGAAAGCCGGTGTCATCGGCTGGACGATGGTGCTCGAAGACGGCGGCGCGGCGCTGCTGCGCTACACGCTCGACCTGCGCAGCGGCGGCGTTGTTCCCGATACCGAGGCGCTCAACGCGCAGCTCGAACAGATGGTGCGCGGCTGGCAGCCCGAGGTTGAGGCGGCGCTGGCGAAGCGCGGCGAACCGGGCCGCGCGGCAGCGCTTGCGGCGCGTTTCGCGCCGACCTTCCCGCCCAATTACCGCAACCTCTATAATCCCGAGGAAGCGGCACGCGACATCCTGCGCCTGCGCGATCTCGACGCCGCCAACCCGCGCAGCGTCCGCCTTGCGCGCAAGAGCCTCGACGGCGACGACCGGCTGCGGCTCAAAGTCTATAGCGCGGCCGGCCCGCTCGCGCTGTCCGCGGTCGTCCCCGCGCTTGAACATTTCGGCTTCGAGGTGCTCGAGGAAATCCCGACCGCGCTGAACAGCCGCGCCCCCGGCGCCGAGGGCGACGACGAACAGGCGATCGTGATCCACGATTTCACCTTGCGGCTGCCCGCCAACGTCGACGAGCTCGCGCTGCTTCCTTATGCCGAAGTGCTCGAGGGCGCGATCGCGGCGGTGCTCGACGGGCGCGCCGAGAATGACGCGTTCAACGAACTCGTGCTCACCAACCAGACCGACCCGCGCGCGATCGTCTGGCTGCGCGCCTGGTTCCGCTATCTGCGTCAGGGCGGCTCGGCTTACGGCATGGACACGGTCGTCAGCGCGCTGCGCCATGCGCCCGCGCTGACCGCCGCGCTGATCGAGCGTTTCGCGGCGCTCCACGATCCGAAGGCGCGCGATGCGAAGCGCGCCGAGGCACTCGAAGCCGACATCATGGCGGGCTTTGCCGACATCAAGTCGATCGACGAGGATCGCATCCTCCGCCTGTTCCACGCGGTGATCAGCGCAACGCTGCGCACCAACGCCTTTGCGCCCGCCGCCGAAGAAGCGCTGGCGTTCAAGATCGACAGCGCGCAGGTTCCCGGCCTGCCCAAGCCGCTGCCGTGGCGCGAAGTGTGGGTCTATTCGCCGCGCGTCGAGGGCATTCACCTGCGCGCCGGCCCGGTCGCGCGTGGCGGGCTCCGCTGGTCCGACCGCCGCGACGACTTCCGCACCGAAATCCTCGGGCTGATGAAAGCACAGCGCGTCAAGAATGCCGTGATCGTGCCGACCGGCGCGAAGGGCGGCTTCTATCCCAAGGCGCTGCCCGACGTGTCGCTCGACCGCGATGCCTGGTTTGCCGAGGGCACCGAATGCTATCGCATCTTCATCCGGTCCTTGCTGTCGATCACCGACAATCTGGTCGCGGGCAAGGTCGTGCATCCGAAGGGCGTCGTGATCCACGACGGCGACGATCCTTATTTCGTCGTCGCCGCCGACAAGGGCACCGCGACCTTCTCCGATGTCGCCAATGGGCTCGCGATGGAGCGCGACTTCTGGCTCGGCGACGCGTTCGCGAGCGGCGGGTCGAAGGGTTATGACCATAAGGCGATGGGCATCACCGCCAAGGGCGCGTGGCTGTCGGTCCGGCGCCACTTCGCCGAAATGGGCGTCGATGTGCAGACCGAGACGATCCGCGTCGCCGGCTGCGGCGACATGTCGGGCGACGTGTTCGGCAACGGCATGCTGCTGTCGAAGGCGATCCAGCTGACCGCCGCCTTCGACCATCGCCACATCTTCCTCGACCCCAATCCCGATCCGGCGAAGAGCTGGAAGGAACGCGAGCGGATGTTCAACCTGCCGCGCTCATCCTGGGCCGATTATAACGCCAAGCTGATCTCGAAGGGCGGCGGCATCTTCCCGCGCAGCCAGAAGAGCATAACGCTGACCCCTGAAGTGCAGGCGCTGCTCGGCCTGTCGGTCTCCGAAATCGACCCGGTGTCGCTCATTTCGGCGATCCTCAAGGCGCCGGTCGACCTGCTGTGGTTCGGCGGCATCGGCACCTATGTGAAGGCCGCGAGCCAGAATAATGCCGAGGTCGGCGATCCCGCGAACGACGCGCTGCGCGTCGATGCCGAGGATCTGCGCGTGAAGGCGGTCGGCGAGGGCGCGAACCTCGGCACGACGCAGGCGGCGCGCATCGCCTTCTCGGCAAAGGGCGGGCGGATCAACACCGACTTCATCGACAATAGTGCCGGCGTCGACTGCTCGGATAATGAGGTCAATATCAAGATCGCCCTGAACCGCGAGATGGCCGAGGGCCGCCTGTCGCAGGACGACCGCGACGCGCTGCTCGTGCGCATGACCGACAATGTCTCGGAACTGGTGCTCGAGGATAACCGGCTGCAGGCGCTCGCGCTGTCGATCGCCGAAAAGGGCGGATCGGCGGCCGTGCCGTCGCTCGTCCGGATCATGGAAACGTTCGAGGCATCGGGGCGGCTCGACCGCAAGGTCGAAGGGCTCGCCGCGAACGACGAGCTGCTCCGCCGCGCCGCCGAAGGGCGCGGATTGACGCGCCCCGAACTCGCGGTGCTGCTGTCGACCGCGAAGCTCGCGCTGCAGGATGCGATCGAGCATAGCGACCTGCCGAACGACCCGGCGCTGGGAAGCGACCTTGCCGCGGCTTTCCCCGATGAGATGCAGCGCGACTTTGCGCAGGCGATCGCCGATCACCAGCTGCGCCGCGAAATCATCGCGACGAAGATCGCGAACCGCATCATCAACCGCATGGGCATCGTGCATCCGTTCGAACTGGTCGAAGAGGAAGGCTGCGCGCTTGGCGACATCGCCGCGGCGTTTGTCGCAGTCGAACGGTTGCTCGACATGCCCGCGATCTGGAACGCGCTCGACGCGGCAAAGATCGACGAGAGTATCCGCCTGTCGCTCTTCAGCCAGGCGTCGTCGGCGATGACATCGCAAATGGCCGACCTCTTGCGCGTGACGCAGACATTGTCACAGCCGGGCCCGGTCGTCGCGCGGCTCGAACCCGGTGTCGATCGCCTCAATGCGAGCGTCGACACCCTGCTCAGCCCGTCGGTCAAGCACCAGTGGGACATGTTGACGCAGCAATTGCTCGACGCGGGTGCGCCCGAGGCGCTGACCGCCTCGGTCGTGCGGCTGTTCAAGACCGACGGCGCGATCGGCATCGTCGATCTTGCCGAACGGCGCGGCGACGACGAGGTCGCGGTGACCAGCGCTTTCACCCATCTGGGCGAAGCATTGGGTCTCGATTGGGCGCAGACGCTGGCGGCGCATATGAGCCCCGCCGATCCGTGGGAACGCCTGCTCGTCAACAGCCTCGCGCGCGATTTCCAGCAGATGCGGCTGACCTTCCTCGCGGGCTTGCCGAAGGGCGATCTCGATGCGGCGGTGACCAAATGGCTTGCCGATCATGCGCCGCGCGTCGAGCAGTTCCGTGCAACGGTCGACCGCGCGCGGATGATCCCGAACCCGAACGGCGCGATGCTGTCGCACATCGCGGGGCAGGCACGCGGATTGCTGGGGCGGTAATGCCGTTCCAGCCCCGCGTCGCGATCCTCGTCCCGGCGCCCGACTATTACGAGAAGTGGCAGCCCGCCTTTGCCCGCAAGGCGGCGGCGCTGACTGCGGCCGGGCTGATCGTCGAGCAGCGGGTGTGGACCGATCCGGGCGATCTTGCGGGCTATGATCTGGTCCTGCCCCTCTTCGCCTGGGGCTATCAGCGCGACGTTGCGGGCTGGTATGCACTGCTCGACCGGCTGGAGGAAGCGCGCCTGCCGGTGGTCAACCCGGTGGCGGTGCTGCGCTGGAACAGCGACAAAGCCTATCTCGGCGAACTCGGCGCAAAGGGTGTCGCGGTTGTGCCGACGGTCGAGGTCGCGGCACTCGACGACGCGAGCCTGACCGAAGCGATGACCGAGCTCGCGACCGACGAGGTCGTGATCAAGCCCGCGATCTCGGGCGGCGCCGACGGCACGCATCGTATCGCGCCGGGCACGCCGATTCCGGCCGACGCCCTGGGCGCCCGGCGGCTGGTCCAGCCGCTGATGCCCGGCATCTTGACCGAGGGCGAATATTCGCTCTTCTTCTTCGCGGGCAAGTTCAGCCACGCGATCGTCAAACGTCCGGCGTCGGGCGACTTTCGCGTGCAGGAGCAGTTTGGCGGGCGCGAGACGGCGTGCGAGGCGAGCGACGCCGCGCAGGCGCTTGCGGCGCAGGCGTTGGCGGCGGCACCGGCGCCGCCGGTCTACGCGCGTGTCGATATGGTCAGCGATGCCGCGGGCAAGCTCCACATCATGGAACTCGAACTGATCGAGCCCTCGCTCTTCCTGCATCATGCACCCGATAAGGGCGTCGCGTTCGGGCTGGCGGTGGCGAAGTCGCTCTTAGAGGGATAGCTGCGTTCCCCAGTTCAGTGGGGTGCTTCGGCGGCGGCACGGATGATTTTTATAGCTAGAATTTCATAAGCTGCCGGGTAGCGGCTATCGTCTTCGATGATCTCGGCGTGCTCGACTGAAAAATTCGTTCCTTGCTCTGCGTTAGCACGCGCCACACCGCTTCGAATCGACGGGATTACATCGTCCGCCGTCAACCCATCGTGATGTCGATACTCGCCAACGGGCGGTAAAACTCGCACCGTAAATATGTCGCGCGGTTCGACACACAAGCGCAAGCGAAGCAAGTTATGGGTTGGGCCCGTGATATGCGTGGCGGTATACGACCCGTCGTCTTCTCTCTTGATCATTTCAAGCAACCCTCACTTATGTGCCACGCTCCGCCAAAGCCACTGCCGGATCGCTGACGTCAGGTTAGGCGGGTTGTCCGCTTCCATCCGCTCGACATCGATGCGCGCGACGAGCGCGTTGACGGGTAAAGCCTGCCGAGCGGCTTCGGCTTCGAGCGCGTCCCAGAACATCGGCTCGAGGCTGATCGAGGTCGGGTGACCCGCGATCGTCACCGAGCGTTTGACCGGGGGATGCAAGGGCGCGCTCAACGCCGCGCGCGCCAGCGCTGCAGGATGCACGCGGCGGCGATCAGTTCGATGATGCCGACAAGGAAGCCGAGGTTGAGCGGAAGCCCGATGCCGAACAGCGCGAGCGCGGCGACGAGCAGGATCGCGCCGCCGAGCGCCCAATAGGCGATGTCACCATACATCGTCCGGAAGAGGAAATAGCGTGCGCCGACGATCGCGGCGAAGGTCGGGATCGCGAGGTCGGGCGCGCGGACGAGTAGCACCCATGCGATCAGCACGCCTACGAAGAGCGGGATCGTCGCCTCGATCGCGAGCGTTTCGAGCGGCTTGCCGATGGTGGCCTTGGGTGCCTTGAATGCAGCGCGTTCGATGAGGACACCGAGCGGATGGATCGTCATGCCGCCGAAAAAGAGCGCCGCGAAGGCGGCCGTGGTGCCGTGAAGCTGCCATATCGTTCCGGCGATCAGCCAGACGAGGCCCGAGACGAGGACGCCGGGGGCGCCGCCGGCATAAGCGCGCGCGAGGTCGTGCCGGGCGGCGGCGAGTGAGGCGTCGGTCATGCGCCGGGTTTAGCGGCTTGATTCGCGACAGCAAGGCCACGGCCGCGCCGTCCAAAATCGGGGTACGATTTATTTGGGGTGGCAGGGCATTTCGGCGCTCTGTAAACCGGCTAGCCGATCCGGCGCGAATGCAGACAGGCTTATGACAGGACTTCAGGCGCTCACCGAAAAAGAAAAAGAGACGTTGCGCCTGCTCGTCGATGGCCATGACGCGAAATCGATGGCGCGGCACCTGGGGCTGTCGGTCCACACGATCAACGAACGGCTGCGCGATGCGCGGCGCAAGATGTCGGCGTCGAGCAGCCGCGAGGCGGCGCGGCAGCTGCGCGAGATCGAACGGCAGGACCCCCAATTTCTGGCGGACAGGGTTTTGGGGGATGCGGCCGCCGCCACCGACATGGAAGGGCTTCGGGCACCGGCCGGGACGCGGCGCATGTCGCGCCGCTTCGGCTGGATAGCCGGAGGTATCATCATGTCTGTCAGCCTTGCTCTCTATGCTCTCGCGTCCCTGTCGGGGACCGCCGCGCCGTCTGCTGCGCCGAAGCCTGCTTCCGCCGCGCCCGCCGCCGAAACCGCCGCGGTGCAGGCTGCGCGGCAGTGGCTTGCCCTCACCGACAAAAGCGACTGGAACGGCAGCTGGAATGCGACGGGGCAGGCGTTCAAATCGCTCAACACCAGCGAGCGGTGGGCCCAAGTGTCGGAGACGGTGCGCACGCCGCTCGGCGCGGTCGTCTCGCGCGAACTGATCGGCGAGGAATTTGTGCCCGCGCCGCCCTATGGCTATCAGCTCGTCAAGTTCCGGACGAGCTATGCGAACAAGGCGGGGGCGATCGAAACGCTGTCGCTGGTTCGCGAGGGCGGCGCGTGGCGCGTGGTGGGGTGTACGATCGAGTAGGGGGAATGCGGGCGGCTTGGTGGGCGACGGCAAAGCCGCCGCCTGTCGTCAGACGGGTTCGGCGATCTTTCCGGATCGCCGCCCCGCTGGCCGTGCCGGGCCGTGGCTTCGCCACCGGTTTCCAGCTCGCCGTTCGCTGGCGCGAACGACATTGCTGGCGCCCTCGGCCCGTCAGTACATATGCTGCCCGCCATTGATCGACATCGTCGATCCGGTCACGAACCCCGCATCCTCGCTGCACAGGAACGCGACGCCGCGCGCGATCTCGTCGGCCTGACCCAAACGCCCGACGGGGATCTTCGCGACGATCTTTTCCAGCACCTGCGGCGGGACCGCGGCGACCATGTCGGTGTCGATATAGCCCGGCGCGATCGCGTTCACCGTCACGCCCTTTTTGGCGCCTTCCTGCGCCAGCGCCTTGGTAAAGCCGTGGATGCCCGATTTCGCGGCGGCGTAATTGACCTGGCCATATTGCCCAGCCTGGCCGTTGATCGACCCGATGTTGACGATGCGGCCCCAGCCGCGCTCGACCATGCCGCCAAAGGTCGCCTTCGCCATGTTGAAGCAGCCGCCGAGGTTGACGCGCATCACGTCGTCCCAGTCGTCATAGCTCATGCGCGCGAGCGTGCCGTCGCGCGTGATGCCGGCGTTGTTGACGACGATATCGATGGGGCCGAATTCCTCGGCGATGCGCGCGCAGCTGTCGAGGCATGCCTGATGGTCGCCGACGTCCCATTTGATCGCCGCGATGCCGGTGCGGTCGGTGAACTCGCGCGCCTTTTCGTCATTGCCGCCATAGTTGGCGACGACGGTGACGCCCTGTTCCTTGAGTTTCAGGGAAATCGCTTCCCCAATGCCGCGGCTGCCACCGGTAACGATTGCGATGCGTGCCATAAATCCTTCTCTCCCACAGAGTTATGGATCATGACTAGGCGGCGCAAGCGGCCGCCGCAAGTTTACCGGAACGTCAATCGCAAAGCTATTCAAGGGATAGAGGCGGTTAGCTGCTCACTTGTACACGCAGTTTCGAAAAATCGCCGATCGCAAGGTTGGCCTTGTCGATCGTCACCACCAGATTGTCGCGGTCGCCAAAGATGCGGCTCATCAATCCGCTGGTCGGCAATTCGAGCAAAACCGCGTCGCGTTCCTCGTCATAATCGGGGACGTGGCGAAAGGGCTCATGCCCCATCGCCGCCATCTCGCGCTCGGCCAGGGTGCGCCACCAGGGCTCGAAAAGCGCGCGCGCCGGCGCCGACAGATTGTCGGGATTGGCGCACCAGGCATGTTTCGCGCGATCGAACAGGATCGTCTGATAGTCGTGAACCCACAGATTCGCATCGGCGCGGTGCGTCGTCAGCGGCAGGGTAATTGTCTCGACCTGTTCGGCGCCCGTTTCGGGGGCGGCCGAGCGGATCACCTTGACCCAGCGGATCGCGTGCAGCCCCGCCATCACCGCGGTTGCGTCGCCGGCCGAGAAATCGGCGCGCCCGGCGCCGTCGCGGACGATCGCGATAATCTCTTCGGCGCGCGCGCGCGCTTCGCGGTTGAGCGCGGCGCATTGTTCCATTTCGCCGGGATTGTCGGTGTCGGCCTCGGGAGGCGCTTCGGTCATCAGCCGGTCGAGCCGCTGTTCGAGCAGCGCGACCATCGCGGTCATGCTGCCCCAGTCGAAGGGATGGAAGGCGGGGTCGGCGATGTCGTAGCCGCGATCGTGGAGCGCGGCACCGGGCTCATCCGGATCGCCCTCGCTGCGCGGATCGGCATCGCCCGCGCGGACGGCGACCAGGTCGACGGGCCATTCGGGAAAGGCGCGCACGGCAAAGGAGGCGAGATCGCCCGAAGCGAGGCCGCCGTTCGGGCCGAACCATCCCTCGGGATCGTTGAGCGTGAAGGGCGGTGCAACGGGCATGCCGGTATCGCGCAGGTGAAGGATGCGCAGCGCATGTTTGCGGCGGTGAATGAAGAAGGCGAGCGCGCCGTCGCGCGGCCCCAGCCCGCCCCACAGGTCTTGCGGCAGGTCGGCGCAGCTGATCTGCGCCAGAAAATCCGCTGGCTGATCGTCGATCCTTGGCCATTCCATGCCCGCGGGGAGGTGCGGGCGGCCACCGAGCCAGCTGTTCGTCGATATGGCGTCGCGCGGCGGAATCTGGGGAATCAGGCGAAGCGTGACCTCTTCGATATCGGCCTTCTCGATCCGGTGCGCTTCGTCCTCGACCCCGGAAATCACCGGTTCGAGGGCAACCTCGTCGGGCTCGGCAACGGCGACGGGCTCGGGCGAGATTTCATATTCGGCCTCGGCCGGTATTTCGAGCGGCGCCTTGCGGCTGATCCGCGCGAGCCGTGAGGGAGAGATTTCGACCTCCTCATATTCGGGTGCGGTTTTGCGCGAGAGTTTGGGCAGGCGGATTTCACGGGGCTCGCGCGGAACTCGCGGCGCGGCGGGTGCGGTGCGCGGTCGCCGCGACCACCAGATGGCGAAGACGATCGCCAATAGGGCCAGCGTCACTCCGGCGAGCATCAGCACCGCCGATTCGACCTCGTTCATCGCGAATCTCCAAAATGGCGCGGTTCAAGAAGCTTTCCGCACCGTGTCGGATCAATTTAGCGCATGGACCTAAACAGTTGGTAAGCGGCCGCGATCAGAGCCAGCCCGCGAGTTCGCGGCGGACCAGGCTCTCGAGCATCGCGATCCCTGGGGCATCGGCGTTGAGGCATGGGAGATAGGCGAAATCCCTGCCGCCGGCGTCTTCGAATTGGTGTTTGCCGCGGATTGCCAGTTCCTCGAGCGTTTCGAGGCAATCGGCGGCAAAGCCCGGCGCGAAGATCGCGACGCTGCGGCCGTCGCGGCCGAGTTGTTCGAGGCGCGTGTCGGTCGCGGGTTCGAGCCATTTGGCGCGCCCGAAGCGCGACTGGAAACTGACCTCGACCGGCCTGCCGAGCGCGTCCGAAAGCCGGCGCGCGGTCGCCTGGCACTGGTCGTGATAGGGATCGCCGAGCGTCCGCGTGCGCTCGGGCATGCCGTGGAAGCTTGCCAGCAGGACGTCGGGGGTGAAGTCGAGCGCGGCCAGTCCCTCCTCCACAGACGCTTTCAACGCGCCGAGATAAGCGGCATCGCCATGATAGGGCGGCAGGAAACGCAGCGTCGGCTGCCAGCGCAGCGATTGCAGATGCTGGCCCGCCGCATCGACGACGGTCGCGGTCGTCGCGGCGCAATATTGCGGATAGAGCGGCGCGATGAGGATGCGGTCGCATCCCGCCGCCTTCAGCGCATCGATTGCCGCGCCGATCGCCGGTTCGCCATAGCGCATCGCATAAGCGACCCGCACCGTTTCTCCGAACGCCGCCTGCAACGCTTCGGCCTGACGGCGCGTGATCGCGGCGAGCGGCGAGCCTTCGTCGGTCCACACTTGCGCGTAGGCATGCGCCGATTTCTTCGGGCGGGTGGTCAGGATGATCCCGCGCAGGATCGGCTGCCACAGGATTTGCGGGATTTCGACGACGCGGCGGTCGGACAGGAATTCGGCAAGATAACGCCGTACCGAGCGCGCGTCGGGGGCATCGGGGGTGCCGAGGTTGACCAGCAGCACGCCGATTTGCGGCGGCGCGCTCACAGCGGGTGCGCCGAAAGGGGCAGGCGGCGGATGCGGCGGCCGGTGGCGGCAAACATCGCGTTGGCGATGGCAGGGGCGACGACGGGAACGCCGATTTCGCCGAGCCCGCCGGGTTCGCGGTCGCTCTCGACGAATTCGACCAATATCTGCGGCGTTTGCGACAGGTCGGGCAGGCCGAGCTGGCCGAGCTTGCGCGCGGTCGCGAGGCCGCCTTCATAGTCGGTCGTTGCGCCCACGGCGGCGGCGAGGCCGAAGATCAGCCCGCCCTCGATCTGTTGCCGCGCGATCGTCGGGTTCACAAGGCGCCCGGCGTCGACCACCGCGACCAATTGCTCGACCTGCAGCCCGCGCTCGCTTGGCCGCGCGGTCGCCATCAGCGCGATATGGCTGCCGCGCATTGCATGGCACGCGAGTCCCTGCGCGGTCCCCGACAATCCGCCCTCCCAGCCGCCGAGGCTGGTCGCGGTGAGCAGGCAGCGCGCGAGCAGCGGCGCATTGCCGAGCATCGCCATGCGATAGGACAGCGCGTCGGTTCCGGCGCGCGCCGCCATTTCGTCGATAAAACATTCGGTAAAAAACGCGGTGTAGCTGTCGGCGTTGCCGCGCCAGCGTCCCGTCGGCAGGCCGATGTCGGCGGGGCAATGGTCGACCGCGAAGTGCGGGATCGCATAGCTGCTCGCCGCGCCCTCGACCGCGGCGGCATCGGCGCTGCCCGCCGCCGCGCGCTGCGCGACGTCCGCCGGCGTGTTATCGAACAGCCGGTCGCGAAATTCATGGTTGGTCGAGGGGACGGCGATGCGCGTGACGAGTGCGTCGATCCCGCCCGCGGCGTTGAGCGTGGCGGTCAGCTTGGCGCGCGCGGGCGCGCGCGGCGGCAGGCGCATAATCTCTTCGGCGCGCGACCAGGCGAGCTGGACGGGGCGTTTTACCTGCAGCGCGATGATCGCCGCCTGCACCGCGACATTGTGGTCGAGGCAGGCGTCGAACGATCCGCCCGCCATCATCGGGAACAGCGTGACATTGGCGGGCGCCAGCCCCGTCGCGCGCGCCACCGCATCGCGGCATTGCGCGGGCGCCTGCGTCGCGACCCAGACGCGCAGGCCGTCGCCGTCGGGCGCGGCGGTCGCGGTGCGCGTTTCGATGGCGGCGTGGAGCGCGGGCGCGACGGCATATTCGGCGGCGATTTTCTGCCGTCCTTCCATCGCCTCGGCGACGTCGCCTTCGCTGGCGATGCGATAGCCCTCGTCCTTCAGCGCCGATTTCAGCGCCGTGTCGATCCGGTCGGTCGAAATCGGGGTGCCTTCGGTTTCGAAGACGGGCGCGAAGCGGTCGAGCGCGCGGTTCGCGGCCCACCAGTTGCGCGCGACCGCCGCGACCCAGCGCTCATGCGTGACGACATGCAGCAGGCCGGGCGAGCCGAGCCCTTTCTTGCGGTCGATGCTTTTCAGCCGCGTCGCGCCGAGCGGGCCCTGGCGGATCGCCGCGAACACCATGTCGGGCAGGCGGATGTCGCCGGCATAATTGGCCGAGCCGTCGATCTTGGCGGGCAGATCGAGCCGCGTCAGCTCCTTGCCGTAAAGCGGGTCCGAACTGCTGGCACGATAGACGGGCTCGGCGGGCGGTTCGAGCAGCGCCGCGGCCGCCGCGACATCGCCAAAGCGCAGCCTTTTCTTGCCATGGGTGACGAAGCCGTCCTGCGTGTCGCATTCTTCCCAGTCGGCGTCCCAGCGATTGGCCGCCGCCATCATCAGCAGCGCGCGCGTCTGCGCCGCCGCGGCGCGGCACGGTGCTTCGAACATGCGCACCGACGAGCTGTTCGCGGTGAGCATCACCGCGTGGCGCACCGCCCATTCGCGGCGCGCCCAGCTGCGCACATCGGACACGAAATCGGGAACACCGGCGCGCGGGGTGAAGACCGCGCTATCCTCGTCGATCAGCAGCGTGTTGGTGTAGAGCGGGTTGATCGGCGCGCTCTCGACCGCGATCGTCCGCCAGTCGGCGCCGAGTTCGTCGGCCATGATCTGCGGCAGCAAGGTGGTGACGCCCTGCCCCATCTCGCATTGCGGGACGATCGCGCTGATGTGGCCGTCGTCGCCGATCTTGAGGAAGGCGTTGAAGATATGTTCGTCGGGGGCGGCGGTGAGGTTCGGCTGATAATCGCGCGGCCACAGGCTCCACGCGATCGCCAGCCCGCCCGCCGCGGTCGCGCCGACCAGCAGCGAACGGCGGCTGACGTGCGGCAGGCGCGATTTATCTTTCCCCACGATGTCGCGAATGCCGGCCATGCTCGCTGCTGATAGTCAGGGGTGCGAATCGGCGCAAAGAAAATCGGCCTTTCGCGCGGCCGCCAGCGTTGCGCTCTATTTCTCCGACAAAGCGAAGTCGACGCGCACCGAAACCTGCGATTCGCTGACCCCCGGATTGAACGGCGGGGCGGCGTTGGCCGATTGAGCAGCGGCCTCATAAGCGACGCCGCCGGCATAAGGCATCGGTGGCGCGCTGTCGCCGCCATCGCGGATCGTCAGCACCCGGTCGATCTTGAGCCCCGCGGCGCCCGCATAAGCGTCGGCGCGAGCGCGCGCGGCGCGATAGGCGGCGGCGTAGGCCGATTTGGTCGCGGCTTCCTGATCGGAGACGCGCAGCGTCGGCCCCGACAGGACATTGGCACCCGCCTCTGTCGTCGCGGCGACGGCTTCGCCCGCCTTGTCGACCGCGCGCATCCGCACCTCGACCTGATTGACGGCTTCATACTTGCCCTTGTTGGCGCCCCAGTCGATCCGGTTCACGGTCAGCTGGCGTGTCTGGAGATCCTTGCCCGCGACGCCAAAGGCTTTGAGCGCCTCGGTCACCTTGGTCATCGTTTCATTGTTGCGCTGCGTGGCGGCCTCGGCCGACGCCGCGATCGTGCTCACGCCCGCGGTGAAGCGCGCCTCGTCGGGCCGCGTTTCGGATCGGCCGGTCGCGGAGACCGAGAGCAGCGTTTCGTCATGCCCGACGCCGCGCGGGTCGGGCGCCTTTTCGCTGCACGCGCCGAGCGCGAGCAGCGGAATCAGCATAAGGGTCTGGGTGCGCATATATTTTCTCCCGTTCGATGCGACCTAGCGCATGACGGGGGAATCGGTTCCTTACCAACCCCAGGGCGCGGGCGGCGGCGTCACCGGTTTCGCATAATCGAACGCGACGCGGAAATGCCGTCCCTGCCGGTCGAGGCCGTAGGTGAAGCCCGCGTCCGTCGTTTCGACCGACCAGATGTTGCTATTCGAAACGCTGCGGCCGGTTGCGGTGAACATCGCGATCGATTCGGCGTCGACGGGGAAGGTCTGGCGCGTTGCCGTCCCGGCATCGGCGGTGTCGCCGCCATAGAGGGTGACGGCGTCGGGCTTGCCGTCGGCGTGGCGATGGTCGTGCTTGAGGCGGAGGCCGGCGGGCGTCCGGGTGATGATCCATGTCCGCGAGCGATCCCAGCCGCCGTCTTCGGCCAGCCCATCGATGTGGAAAGGAATTTCGATCCGGTCGGGTGTGCAATGGCGGACGTGCATCACCATCGCCTTGCCGCGCATCTCGGCGTCGGCCTCCTGATCGCTTGCGAGCTTGCCGGCGTAGGCTTGGCCGCAGCGCGCCGAAAGCGCCTCGAAAAACGCATCCTGCGGGCTGTTGGCGACGGACGTCGTGGCGCATCCCGCGAGCATGGCCGCGGTGAGCAGCGAAAGCGCGGCCTTCACTTCAGCAGGCCGAGTCGCGGGACCTCGACCTTGGGGCAGCGATCCATGACGACGGTCAGTCCCGCCGCCTCGGCGCGTTTCGCCGCGGCTTCGTCGATGACTCCGATCTGCATCCACACCGCCTTCGCGCCATGGACGATCGCCTCGTCGACCGCGGTGCCGGCGTCGGCGCTGTTGCGGAAAATGTCGACGAGCTCGGCGGGCGGTTCGACGTCGGCGAGCGTCGCGACGACGGGCGCACCGTGGATTGTCTTGCCGGCGTGGCCGGGGTTCACCGCGATCACGTCATGCCCTTGGCCCACGAGGAAGGCGAGGACGCCGTTCGACGGGCGTGCCGGGTTCGGCGACGCGCCAACGACGGCGATGCGGCGCTTTTGTCCGAGCAGTTCGCGGATTTCGCCTTCGTCGTTGATCGCCATCATCGCCCCTTTCGTGTGTTCAGCCAGTCGGCAACCTTCGCCGCTATCGCATGGAATGGCTCGCCCGCGGGATCGGTTCCCGCCGCGGGCGGCACGCCGCCATCGCTCGCAAGGCGGATGCCCATCGACAGCGGCACGCGCCCGAGGAAGTCGAGGCCCATCGTCTTTGCCGCCGCTTCGGCGCCGCCGCACCCGAACGGGTCGCTGACCTCGCCGCAATGCGGGCAGGCATAGCCCGCCATATTCTCGACAAGCCCGATGATCGGCACGTCGGCCTGTTCGAACAGGCTGACCGCGCGCGTCGCGTCCATCAGCGCAAGGTCCTGCGGGGTCGATATGATCACCGCGCCCGCGGGCTTGTGGCGCTGGATCATCGTCAGCTGGACGTCGCCGGTGCCCGGCGGCAGGTCGACGACGAGCGTGTCGATGTCGCCCCAGCTTGCGTCGACGAGCTGTTCGAGCGCCTTGCCCGCCATCGGGCCGCGCCACGCGATCGCCTGTCCGGGCGCGGCGATCTGGCCGGTCGAGAGCATCGGCACGCCATAGGCGTTGGGGACGGGGGCCAGCTTCGATCCGCGCGCTTCGGGCTTCACGCCCTCGCTGTCCATCAATCGGGGTTGCGAAGGCCCGTAGATGTCGGCGTCGACCAGCCCGACCTTCACGCCGAGGCGGCGCAGCGCGACCGCGAGGTTCGCGGCGAGCGTCGATTTGCCGACCCCGCCCTTGCCGCTGCCGACCGCGATGATCGTCATCGCTTTCTTTTCGGCGGTCATCGCGATGCGGACCTCGCGCACGCCCGCATCGGCGAGCAGGCCGGCGCGGAGCTTGTCCTCGAGCGGCTGGCGCTCTTCGACGGCAAGCCCCGACACATCGAGCACCACCGCGAGCAATCCCGAATCGTCGAGCATTCGCAGGCCTGACGACCGTCCTCCACTGAGGTCGGCGGCAGCGGCGGTCAGGCGGGCGATATCGGCGCTTTGTTCGGTCATGTCCGCGGCAGATAGGCATGATTGGTGCGTTTGCCAGCCATTTTCGTGCGCACCCCCTGTTAATCGCGCCCGCCGCCCCTATAAAAGCCTTATGAACGACAAGATTGACGGCAGCATGGGACGCCGCAGCCCGAGAGGATTGCGGCAATTTTTCCATCAGATCAGCCAGATGGCCAACAGCCCCTGGGGCAGCGGTCCCGGCAAGGGGGACGATGACGGGAAGGGCGACGGCAAAAAGCCCGGCCCGCGCAACCCGTGGGTCACGCCCGATCCGGCCGACCAGCGGCGCGCGCAAAAGCCGCGCGGCCCCTCGGCGCTCGACGAATTGCTGCGCAAGGGACGCGGCGGTTTCGGCGGGGGCGGCTCGGGCGGCGGCAGCCCGTTCAATTTCGGCGATTCGGCGAAGCTCTGGAAATGGGTGGTGCTCGCGCTCGTCGCCGCGTGGGTGCTTTTCTCCTCCTTCCACATCGTACCGCCCGAAAAGGAAGGCGTGGTCACGCGTCTCGGCAGCTATTCGCGCACCGTCGGCCCCGGCGTGAAACTGACCTGGCCGGCGCCGATCGAGCGCATCCGGCTCGAGGACGTCCGCGCGATCCGCACGATGGCGGTCGGCTCGCCGAACGCGACCGACGAGAATTTCGTGCTGACGCGCGACCAGAGCATCGTCGACCTCGCTTATGAGGTCCGCTGGTCGGTGCGCGATCCCGAGCTGTTCTTCTTCCAGCTCGCCGATCCCGAAGGCACGATCCGCGAAGTCGCCGAAAGCGCGATGCGCGCGACGGTCGCGAACTTCGACCTCGTCCAGGCGATCGGCCCCGGCCGCGTCGAGATCGAGGCGCAGGTCCAGCAGCGCATGCAGGAATTGCTCAACCAGTATCGCGCCGGCGTTATGATTCAGGGCATCGCGATCCGCCAGGTCGACCCGCCGAGCCAGGTCGACGAGGCGTTCAAGGAAGTCACCGCGGCGCGGCAGGAACGCGAATCGGCGATCAACCTCGCGCGCGCCTATCAGCAGCAGGTGCTCGAACGCGCCCGCGGCGACACGTCGGCATTCGACCAGATCTACGCGCAATATGAGCTGGCACCCGAAGTGACGCGCAAGCGCCTTTATTATGAAACGATGGAGAATGTGTTGTCGAACGTCGACAAGACGATTGTCGAAGCACGCGGGGTGACCCCCTATCTGCCGCTCAACGAAGTGCAGAAGCGGATCAAGGCGCCTGAAGCCACCACGAAGGGAGGCGAATGATGTTCGGTTCGTTCTTCCAGAACCCGATGCGGCTGCTCTTTGGCGTGGTCATCATACTCGTCATCCTGTCGCAATCGCTGGCGATCGTGCCCGAGGACAAGCAGGCACTGATCCTGCGCTTCGGCGAGATCGAGCGGACGGTGAACCGCTACAAGGAAGGCGAGGATTTCGGCAAGTCCGGCGCCGGCCTCGTCCTGCGCGTGCCCTTCACCGACGGCATCCAATATATCGACAAGCGCATCCTCGGCGTGAACATGGAGCGCCAGCAGGTGCTCTCGACCGATCAGCAGCGGCTGCAGGTCGACGCCTTCGCGCGCTTCCGCATCACCAATCCGGTGCGTATGTACACCGCGATCCGCACCGAGGATAAATTGCAGGCGCAGCTTGCGACGATCCTCGGCTCGTCGCTGCGCAACGAGCTGGGCAAGCGCACCTTCGCGACCTTGCTGTCGCCCGAACGCGGTGCGGTGATGGACAATATCCAGGTCGCGTTGAACCGCGAGGCGAACAAATATGGCGCCGAGATCATCGACGTTCGGATCAAGCGCGCCGACCTTCCCGAAGGCGCGACGCTCGAGGCGGCGTACAACCGCATGCGCACTGCGCGCCAGCAGGAAGCGATCTCGATCCGCGCCGAAGGGCAGAAGGAAGCGCAGATCATCCGCGGCAGCGCCGATGGCGAAGCGGCGCGTATCTACGCCGCCAGCTTTGGCAAGGACCCGGAGTTTTACGATTTCTACCGCGCGATGCAGAGCTATCGGCAGACCTTCCTGGGTGAAAACAACACGGGCGGGACGTCGATCATCATGTCGCCCGACAATGAATATCTGAAGCGGTTCAGCGGCGGTTGATGAGGGCGGCTGCCGGCTGAATGGAACTTGCAGCGCTCGTTCATGTTCAATCACCGTTCAGCCAATTCGCCGCAGATAGCCGCGGCCGGGGCAGATGAGTTTTTCGAGAACGAAAAGGAATTTCGATCGTGCGTTATGTTTATGGCATCACTTCGGCCTTGCTGGCGGGTGGCACCGCGCTGGCGCTGGTCACCCAGTCCCCCGTCGGCGCGCAGGTCGCGCAGAATGAGAAGAGCGAAATCGCCAAGGTCGTTCCGCGTTCGGGTGCGCCCGAAAGCTTCGCCGACCTGGTCGAACAGCTGCAGCCCGCGGTGGTCAACATCTCGACCAAGCAGGAAGTCACGCTCGGCGTCCGGCTCAACCCCTTTGCCGGGACGCGCGAGCCGATCACGCAGGAACAGCAGGGCGGCGGCTCGGGCTTCCTGATTTCGGCCGACGGCTATATCGTCACCAACAATCACGTCATCTCGGGCGGTCCGCGCGGCGAGGCGGTGAACCAGGTGACGGTGACGCTGACCAACCAAAAGGAATATAAGGCGACGATCGTCGGCCGCGACGTCGCGTCCGACCTCGCGCTGCTCAAGATCGACGCGACCGGCCTGCCCTTCGTGAAATTCGCCGACGGCGGCACCGCGCGCGTCGGCGACTGGGTCGTCGCGATCGGCAATCCGCTCGGCCTCGGCTCGACGGTGACCGCGGGCATCATCTCGGCGGTTCAGCGCAACATCGGGCAGGGCGGCGCCTATGACCGCTATATCCAGACCGATACCGCGATCAATCGCGGCAACTCGGGCGGCCCGCTGTTCGACCTGCAGGGCAATGTCGTCGGCATCAACAATATGCTGATCTCGCCCGTCGGCGCGAACATCGGCGTCAATTTCGCGATCCCCGCCGATGCGGCGATCCCGGTGATCAACGCGCTGCGCGCCGGCGAAAAGGTCCAGCGCGGCTATCTCGGCATCGGCATCGCTCCGGTCGACGAGGATCTCGCGGCGGCGCTCGGCCTGCCCAAGGACCGCGGCGAGTTCATCCAGCGCGTCGAACCGGCACAGGCGGGCGAAAAGGCCGGGCTGAAGCGCGGCGACGTCGTGACCAAGGTCAATGGCAAGGACGTCACGCCGCAGCAGACTTTGTCGTACATCGTCTCGAACACCAAGCCGGGCACGCGCATCCCGCTCGAGATCATCCGCGACGGCAAGGCGATGACGCTCAATGTCCTCGTCGGCACGCGTCCGCCCGAGGAAGAGCTGGCGGGCGCCAATTTCGACCCCGAGGCCGAGCAGGCTGAACCCGAGGATCCGACCGGCGCGGCCGACAAGGCGATCCAGGACGAGCTTGGCCTGTCGGTGCAGGTGGTGACCCCCGATATCGCGCGCGCGGTGGGTGTCGACGCCGGAACCAAGGGTCTGGTGATCGGCGCCGCGTCGGCGAGCAGCGACGCCGGCCGCAAGGGCCTGCGCCGCGGCGACGTGATCCTCAGCGCGAACCGCACCCCGGTCACGACGAGCGAGGCGCTCGCCAAGACCATCGCCGACGCGAAGAAGGCGGGCCGCGATGCGGTGCTGCTCGAAATCCAGCGCCGCGGCCAGCCGTCGGCCTTTATCGCGATTCGCGTGAAATAGGCTTCGGCTTCCGGTCCATCAAACGGGGCGCCGCACCTTCGGGTCCGGCGCCCTTTTTGTTTGCGCGCCGCGCCTCTTGTTCATATTATGTTCTCATAAGAACGAGTCGGGAGAAAGATGATGATTGGCTATGTGACGCTGGGAACGAAGGATCTGGCAAAGGCGGCGGTCTTCTATGACGCGATTGCCGCCGAACTCGACACGCCGCGCATGATGGAGTTCGACGGCTTCATCGCGTGGGGAAAGCCGGGCGGCGGCGCGGGCATCGGGCTGACGCGGCCCTTCGACGGCAATGTCGCGACGGTGGGCAACGGCGTGATGGTCGCGCTGCAGGCGAAGGACAAGGAACAGGTCCACCGCCTCCACGAAATCGCGCTCGCGCATGGTGGCACATGCGAAGGTCCGCCGGGACCGCGCGGCGAGGGGTTTTACGCCGGCTATTTCCGTGACCCCGACGGCAACAAGCTCAACGCCTTCATCATGGGGTGAATGGGTCGGGGTCGATCTCGGCTTTGGGGGTGGGGAGCGGGCGTTCATGTTCCCCACTTTCGTCATCGCGGACTTGATCCGGGATCCCGCTTTTTTCGGCATCGACTGCAAGCGGGAACCCCGGATCAAATCCGGGGTGACGATGATTGGGGAGACGGCATTCGGTCCCGCGCCGCCCTACGCCTCCCGCAACAATGGCCAGTGCTCCGGCCACTTTTTTGATCTCAAGCGCTCGTCGAAAACGTCGCGCTTCAGGTCGACGAAATTTGCCGCGGGACGCAAGATCAGGCCGAAAAGATCGTCGGTGCCCAGGGGAGCTGCGACTTCGCAGAGGCCGGCACCATGATGTCGGGCCGCAACGGCGGTCGCTGTCTCGGGCCAATGGCGCATTGCATCGATGGCGGAAGCATAAGGCGGATCGCCGTTACGGATGTGCATCCGTGCCTGATTCTTGACCGACCAGAGGGCCGATGGCTCGATTGCCGCCAGCCGATCCTCGTGGTGCCGATCGAGTGCCGGGTCGGTTCGATCGGGATCGTACCAGATCACGTCGATATCGCCATTGGGCGGCGATGGCGGATATTGGTGCAGATGATCCCAAACCGCGTTTCGGATAAAACCCGCCCCGATCCAGCAGTCGGGCAGATCGAGCGCCGCAACCGTCGCGAGCAGATGCCAGCGCCGCCGGTCGGCGCGCAGGATGGAAATTATCTCGGCCTCCGCAGCGCTCATCTGCAAGAGATAGCGTGCTTGGCGGCATCGGGATATGGGGCAGCCGGTCGAATCCCTCCGGCCGGCGGGCGCTAAAGCGTGATGATTTAAGATCGAACGGATCAAACCTAAACTCATCGGTCTCTAAAGCGCCTTTCCTAAAATATCCCGCCATGATCTATGCTGTCGGATGGCCCGACCCGAAACCATTGCTGTTCTTGCCCGTGGTGCGATGGGCCGACCGCCGGCGCGATCCGTTAAAGCCACAAAAGCCCCATTTTCGCTTCGCGCGTGCGGGGCTTTTGTGGCTTTAGCGCCAGCGGCGGGGTTCCCCCGTGCCGCCGCGAAACGCGAATTCAGTGTAAAGTTCGGCGGTTTTTGGCCGTGTGCTGGTTTCGGCGGCCACGCTGGTTTGCCGATTGCCTGCACTCACCCGCCGCTCTAACCTCGACGCAACATTTCAAGGTGGAGGACAGCGGGTGAGCGACGGCAGTACGGCAAGCGAAATCTATATCGGCCTTGGCGGAGGCGGCGCAGCCGATGGCCCGCGCCAGTCGCTGGTGCTGAAACGTGCGAACCGTCACGGGTTGATCGCGGGTGCGACCGGCACCGGCAAGACGGTGACCTTGCAGGGGCTCGCCGAAGGCTTTTCGGCGGTCGGCGTTCCGGTGTTCGTCGCCGATGTGAAGGGCGACCTTGCCGGCATGGCGATGGCGGGCAGCCCGACCGCGAAGACGCACGAGATTTTCGCCGCGCGCGCCGCCGAGATCGGCGATGCGACATGGGCCTATCGCGACAATCCGGTGATCTTCTGGGACCTGTTCGGCGAACAGGGGCACCCCGTGCGCACGACGATTTCCGAAATGGGCCCGCTGCTGCTCGCGCGGCTGATGGGACTCAACGAGGTGCAGGAGGGCGTGCTCGCGATTGCGTTCCGCGTCGCCGACGAACAGAATCTGCTCCTGCTCGACCTCGGCGACCTGCAGGCGATGCTGTCGTGGTGCGCCGAAAGCGCCGATGAGCTCACGACCAAATATGGCAATGTGTCGAAGGCGACCGTCGGCACGATCCAGCGCCAATTGCTGACGCTCGAAAGCCAGGGGGGCGCCAATTTCTTCGGCGAGCCCGCGCTCGACATTCAGGACATGATCCGCACCGACGAAAATGGCCGCGGCTATGTGAACATCCTCGCCGCCGACAAGCTGATGGCGAGCCCGAAGCTTTACGCGACCTTCCTCCTCTGGATGCTCAGCGAGATGTTCGAGACGCTTCCCGAGGTCGGCGACCCCGACAAGCCGAAGCTCGTCTTCTTCTTCGACGAGGCGCATCTGCTGTTCGACGACGCGCCGCCCGCGCTGACCGAAAAGATCGAGCAGGTCGTGCGCCTGATCCGTTCGAAGGGCGTCGGCGTCTATTTCGTCACGCAGAACCCGATCGACGTCCCCGAGGAAGTCGCGGGCCAGCTCGGCAACCGTGTCCAGCATGCGCTGCGCGCCTTCACCCCGCGCGATCAGAAAGCCGTGAAAGCCGCCGCCGACACCTTCCGCCCGAACCCCAAGGTCGATGTCGCGCGCGAGATTACCGAGCTCAAGGTCGGCGAGGCGCTGGTGTCGCTGCTGATGGCCGACGGCGCGCCGTCGCCGGTCGAACGCACTTTGATCAAGCCGCCCTGCTCGCGCGCGGGTCCGCTCGACGCCAAGGAGCGCGCGATCATCAAGTCGATCTCGCCCGTCGAGGGCAAATATGACACCGCCGTCGATCGCGAGAGCGCCGAGGAACTGCTCGCCGTCAAGGCCGAGCAGGCGCAAGCGGCGGCCGTCGAAGCCAAGGCACAGGTCGAGGCCGACAAGCAGGCCGCGATCGCGGCGAAGGAAGAGGCGAAGCGCAAGGCGGCCGAGGAGCGCGAGCGGCTGCGGCTCGAAAAGGCCGCGGCGCGCGAAGCCGCGAAACCGTCGATGACCGAAAAAATGGTCCAGTCGGCGGCACGCTCGGCGGCGACCAGCCTCGGGCGACAGGTTGCGGGCAAGTTCGGCGGCCAGCTGATGCGCGGGATATTGGGCAGCCTGTTCAAGTGAACGAAGCCGATGCCGCGCTGATGGAGGCGAGCCTGACGGCCGTCGCCGACGCGGGCATCGACATTCGCCACGCCCTGTTCGACCGCTTCTTTGCTGCGTTTCCCGAGCGGCGTGCGAGCTTCATGGTCGTCGACGCCTCGTCGCGGCGGATGACCGACGAGACGCTGCAGATGATGTTCGGGCTGGCGAAGCGCGAAGGCTGGGTGTGGCCGCTCGTCGCCGAGCTTGTCTTCACCCACCGCGCCTATGGGCCGCTGCCGATCGCCGAATATGACGCCTTCATCGACATGACGGTCGCCGAACTGGGCGCTGCGGCGGGCGGGGCATGGAGCAGCGAGACGGCGACCGCGTGGCAGCGCCATGCCGACGCGCTCAAGGCGATGATTCGCCGCGCGCGCGCCGAATGGGAAAGCGCGATGCCGGTCGGGGCGCCGCAGCCGGCCGAGTAATAATCCACCTTCGTCATCCCCGCGAAGGCGGGGATCCCGCTTGCTCAAGCGCTCGTTCAAAGCGTCATCCCCGCCTTCGCGGGAATGACGAAATGGATTGTTTTCTTACCTCGCCTTCAGCCAGCCGGCGATTTCGCCCTTGATGCGCGGGCGGCTGACGCTGCGCTCTTTCAGGCTCGCCAGCGTCTTGTCATAGGGCTTGCGCACGTCGGCGGGCAGCGGCGCCGCAATCCGCTCGAGCTTCGCGATCATCGCGGGATCGTTCGACGAGGCTGCGAGGCCCGCGAGGAAGCGCGCGCGTGCCGAGGCGTCGATCAGCCGGTCGACCGCGGCCTGGTTTACCTGCGCGAAATCGACCGCCAGTTCGGGGTGATTTTTCGCGACCGCGCCGATGATCGAGGCGCTGACGGTCTTGCCGGGTTCGTCGGTGAGCGCGAGGTCGAGGGCGCGCTTGGCAAGGGGTTCGTCCTTCGTATTGCCCAAGAACGTATAGAAGGCGCTGCGTTCGACCGCCGATTTCGACCCCTTCGCCATGGCGCGCAGCTTGGTCCATTCGGCCTCGCTCGCGTTCGCCGCGACGATGTCGAGCCAGCGCGATTTCAGCGGACCGTCGAGCGCCGAGGGATTGCTGTCGAGCAGCGCGAAGCGGCGGCGGGCCTCTGCCAGCACCTTGGCGTCGCCCAACGTCCCGAGCGCGCCGAGCAGTTCGGAGCGCAGGATGCTGTCGAGCGCGGGTTCGCCGACACGCGCGTCGAAGCCGAGGCGTCCCATCGCGGGCGTGAGCGCCGTAGTGCCGCGTGCCGCGATCTGTTTCTGCACCGCCGGCTGGTCGTCGAAATAGCCATATAGCGCCGCGTAACGCCCCGCGACGTCGCCGAGCAGCTTCTGGCTCGCATCGTGCGGCACTGCTGTCAGCAGGTCGAGCGCGGCGCCCATCGGCTGGTAGCCCGCATAAGCGAGCGCGAAATTGTCGCCGAGCAGCCCGAGCTGGTCGATCGGAGCGAGCTTCGCGAAGTCGCCGCGGAGCGCGGCCAGCGCCGCGGGCGAATAGAGGGTGCGGTAATAGCCCGCCTGGCCGGCATTGAGCAGCACCGCGCCGCAGCCGGGCAGGGTGAGCGTGCCCGTGCCGCCCGCGACCACCTGCCGCGCGACCGCGCCATTTCCGGCGCGCGCGAGCACGGGCACCTGCCAGCGGCGGCCTTCGGCGGTGATGCTGTCCTTGCGATCGCGCGAAAACTCGCTCTGCGTCAGCTGGACGGTCGTGCTGCCACCCGCGCAGGTCACACTGCCGACGCGAAGCAGCGGGATGCCCGGCTGGCTGGTGAAATCATGCGCGATCGCGGTCAGCCCCTTCGCGCCCGCCGCCTCGACCGCGTTCCACAGATCGTCGGTGCGCGTGTTCGCATATTTATGCTTTGCCATATAGCTCTGCAGCCCATCGCGCCACACATCCTCGCCGGCATAGGCCTCGAGCATCGTGATCACCGCCTCGCCTTTCTGGTACGTGATCGCGTCGAACGCCTGGTTGGTGTCCTCGACGGTGCGGATCGTCTGGACGATCGGGTGCGTCGTCGCAAAGGCGTCGAGCGCCATCGCACGCTCGCGGCCGTCGACGCGGTCCAGCAAAGGCTGCCAGTCGGGATGGAAATGGTCGCTCGCCTTGGTTTCCATCCAGCTCGCGAAGCCTTCGTTGAGCCAGAGGTCGTCCCACCACGCCATCGTCACGAGATCGCCGAACCACTGGTGCGCGACCTCGTGCGCCTGCGTCGTGTAGATCTGCTGGCGCGTCGCTTCGCTGGTGATCTTCGGATCGTCGAGCAGGATGCGCTCGAAGGTGAAGATCGCGCCCCAATTTTCCATCGCGCCGAAAAATTGCGACTGGCCGGGCCCCGCGACATTGTCGAGCTTGGGCAGCGGATAGGGCTGGCCGAAATAGTCGCTGTAATAGCCGAGCAACGGGCCGAGGCTGTCGAGCGCGAAACGCGCCTGCTCGCCTGACCCCTTCGGCGACACGATGCCGACCTCGGCGCCGCTCTCGCTTTTCGCCGCGAGCCGCTCGAAATGGCCGGTCGCGAAGAAGAGGAGGTAGGACGACATTTTGGGCGAGATCTGGAAGGTGACCTTCTTCTTGCCGCCCTCGACCGGCGTTTCGCTCGCCACGGGCATGTTGCTCACCGCCAGATCGCCCGCGGGAACGGTCGCCGCGAGGGTGAAGGTCGCCTTGTAGCTCGGCTCGTCGAAGCTCGGGACGAAGCGCCGCGCGTCGGGCGCCTCGAACTGGGTGAACAGTCCGCGCACCTCATTGCCGGTAACCTTGTCGGGATAATCGAGCGCGAAAAGTCCGTTCGCCTGCGTGTTGATCACCCCGGTGTAGCTGGTGGTCAGGCGGTATTTGCCGCGCGCGAGCGTTGCGGGGGCGTTGAAATTTACCGTCTGCGCGGCAGCATCGACCGTGACGGTCAGCGGAATCGCCTTGCCGTCGGCGCCGGTCAGGCTCGCGCTCTCGAAGCTGAGGTCGAGAGCGTTCAGCGTCAGCGTCGCCGAGGGTTCGTAAAGCTCGAGGTCGATGCCCGCGTCGCCGGTAAAGCGCAGCGCCTTGGCGTCGGGCGTGACGCTGATGTCGTAATGCACCGGCCGCGCGATCCGCGGCAGCTGGCTCGGCACGCTGGTATCGAGCGGGGCGCCGGTGAGCGCGGGCGCCGCGGCGACGGGCGTAGGGGATTCGACCCCCGGCTGCGCGGCGCAGGCGGCGAGGCTGAGCGACGAGACGGCGGCAACAAGCAAATGGCGATTCGAGAGTTTCATGGTTGCGATCCCCGGTATGATTTGCGGTCGGGGCTAGGCGCATGCGCGAGCCCCCGCAACGCCCCCTTTCGGCAGGCCGTCGTCGAGGCTCGACAGACGGCGCATGATCAGGCAGCTTTGGTTGCATGACAAAACCTATATTGCCTGGAGAGGTAGCCGCCGCCGTCGTCGACCCCGTCGCATATGGCCATTGGGATCCGCTGCACGAGCAGCTCGCCTGGGCGCGCGCGAACATGCCGCTCGGCGTCGCCGAGAATCGCGATCACGACCCTTTCTGGCTGGTGACGCGCCACGCCGACATCATGGCGATCAGTCGCGATCCGCAGCGTTTCGCAAACGGCATCCGCCCGACGGTGCTGACCAACCGCGACGGCGAGGCGCTGGCGCGCGCGGCGACCCCGAACAATGACGGGCACCTGATTCGCTCGCTCGTCCAGATGGATGCCCCCGACCATATGAAATACCGGCTGCTGACGCAGAGCTGGTTCATGCCCAAGAATTTGAAGATCGTCGAAGACCGCATCCGCCAACTGGCGCGCGAAACCGTCGATCATATGCTTGAAGCGGGCGGAGAATGCGATTTCGCGCGCGATGTCGCGGCGCATTATCCGCTGCGCGTCATCATGGATATTTTGGGCGTCCCGCGCGAGGACGAGCCGCGCATGCTGATGCTGACGCAGCAATTGTTCGGCCCGACCGACCCCGAACTCAATCGGAGCGGGGAAGCGATCACCAGCGCCGAACAGGCGATCGCGATGCTCAATTACGTCATCGCCGATTTCGAAAATTATTTCGGCGCGCTCACCGCCGAGCGCCGCGCCAATCCGCGCGAGGATATCGCGACGATGATCGCCAATGCGACGATCAATGGCGAGCAGATCCCCGACCGCGAAATGTCGGGCTATTATATGATCGTCGCGACCGCGGGGCACGACACGACGAGCGCGTCGACCGCGGGCGCGATGATGGAACTTGCGAAGAACCCCGCGCTGTTCGAACGCTTCCGCGCCGCCGACAGCGACAAGGCGGGGCTGATCGAGGAAGCGATCCGCTGGACCACGCCGGTCCAGCATTTCATGCGCAGCGCCAGGGAAGATGTCGAGATCGGCGGGCAGACGATTCGCGAGGGCGACTGGCTGATGCTCAATTATGTTTCGGGCAACCGCGACGAGACGGTGTTCGGCGACCCCTTCGCTTTCGATCCCGACCGCGAGAAGAACCAGCAGATCGCCTTTGGGTTCGGCGCGCATGTCTGCCTGGGCCAGCATCTCGCGCGCATGGAGATGCGTATATTGATGGAAGAGCTTTTGCCGCGGCTGAAAAACCTCGAACTGGCGGGCGAGCCGGCGCGCGTCGAATCGGTTTTCGTCGGCGGATTGAAGCGTCTGCCGATCCGGTTCGCGGCCGCCTAGCTCCATCTGACGCGGCGCCGTGGAACCATTGCCCGTCGGCCGGCGTTTCCAGCCCGGTAAAAAAAGGAGTTTGCGATGAATCTCTTAAAGAAGGCCGCGATCTCGTTCGCGGCGACGTCGATGGTCCTTGCGCCGGTGGCCGCGTCGGCTGCGCCCGCGCTGGACGCTGCCCGTGCGGGGTCCGTTGCCGAGGGTCAGAACGAACTCGAAGGTGCGAGCTGGATTGCGATCGTGCTCGGGCTTGCGATCATCGCCGGTGGTATCTGGCTGGTGGTCGATGGCAACGATGACGACGAGCCGGTAAGCCCGTAAATTCGCGGCAGGAAATGGCCCTCTCCCCGCAAGGAGGGGGCTTTTTCACGCCCGAAACCTAGACTTTCTCGCTCGGGAAAAAGCGTGCGATGACGTCGCTCGCAAGCCGCGCGGGACGCAGCGTTTCGGCGTCGATGCAGCACCATGAGGATTTAACCTCGGCCAGCACATCCTCGCCGCGCTTGATGATCGTTTCGTAAAAGGCGCGCGCGCCCTGCACCTTTTCGAGGATCACGGTCGCGATGACCTGATCGTCGAGGAACGCCGGACGGCGGTAGGTGATCTCGTGCTTCAGCGCGACCCACAAATGCGCCGCGACCGCGTCGGGCGGCGCGATATGGCGCCAGTGCGACAGCACCGCTTCCTGCACCCAGCTCAGATAATGGGCGTTGTTAACATGCCCCATGAAATCGATCTGGTCGGCACCAACGGCGATCGCATGGTCGTGCGGAAGGGAAGCGGTGGTCATATCGCTGACACTAATGTCAATATTTTGTGACGGAAAGATGAATTATCATCCGCGCCCGCGATAGGGCGCGACGCCCTGATCGGGGAGCCACAGGTCGGCGGGCGGCGCGCTCGATTGCCAGAAGACGTCGATCGGAATGCCGCCGCGCGGATACCAGTAACCGCCGATGCGCAGCCAGCGGGGCTGCATTTCGTCGAACAGGCGGCGGCCGATGCCGACGGTGCAATCCTCGTGAAATCCGGCATGATTGCGGAACGAGCCGAGGAAGAGCTTCAGGCTCTTCGATTCGACGATCGTTTCGCCGGGCGCATAATCGATCACGAGGTGCGCGAAATCGGGCTGGCCGGTCACCGGGCAGAGCGAGGTGAACTCGGGTGCGGCGAAGCGGACGAGATAGAGCTCGCCGGCGCGCGGATTGGGGACATAGTCGAGAACCGCGGCCTCGGGCGAGGCAGGAAGTTCGCTGGACTGGCCGAGATGTTTCGGCGCGAGCGGGGTAGGGCTGGAATCGGTCATGGAAAGGCTCTAGTGCGCAGCGGCGCCGATGTCACCGATCTGGTTGGACGGAAGCGGCAGGGTTCAGCGCCAATTCAGCGGCGTGTGCGAGATATGGGTAGTGTGGGATCGCGGACAAGATGACGGTGCGTAACTTCGGGCGAGGACAGGTGGCGACGCTCGCGCTGGTGGCGGCGATGCTGAGCGCGGCGATGTCCGCGCGCGCGCAGGACACCGGAACTTCGTCCCGCCCGATCGACTTCCGCCTGCCGCCGCCCGCCGATGACGGCCGTACGCCGGGTGTGCAGGGTCCCTCGGACAATGGCTTGCCGCCGGTGGCGCCGGGCGAGCGCCGCGGCCAGCCGACGCCCACCCCCGCGCCGACGCCGCCGCAGCCGGTGGCGCCGCCGCGCATAGCCCCGACCCGGCCCGCGACCGCCACCCCGGCACCCGCGCCGGCACCGACACGGCGGGGCGCGCCCGCGGTCGCGGCTCCGCGTACGGCCGCACCGGAAACCGCAAACCCGGCGGCGCCCGCTGCGACCGACAATCCGGCATTGCCGCCGCTTGAGACCGCCGCGCCGCCCGCTGCCACGGCGGCCGACGCCGCACCCATTACCGCCGACGAAACGCCGGTCGCGGCGGCTCCCGCGGACGCGCCGTCGGGCACGCCGATCTGGGCGTGGGTGCTTGCCGCGCTGGCGGCCGTGGGTGCCGGTTTCTGGTACTGGCGCCGCCGCGCCGCGCCCGCCGGTCCCGCCATCGACGAATCGCCAGAGGCGCCGCGCCGGGCGACGAAACCGCCGGTTCAGCGCGCCGCGTCGCCGGCTTCGCCAAAGCCCGCCGCGCCGAAGCCAACGCAGCCGGTGGCGCCGCGCCCGGCCGCACCCCAGCCTGCGCGCGCGCCGCTTGCGCCGCCCGAGCGGCCTCAGCCTTCGCCGCTTGTCACGCGTCCGGCGGCCGAAAAGCGCGCGATCATCGGCATGGCGCTCGACATCCGCAGCATCCGCTTCGCCGCCGACCACGTGGCGGTCGGCTTTGCACTTCACCTCATGAATCAGGGGCCGACCGCGGCGACCGGCCTGATGGTCCGCATCGCGCTCAACCAGGGATCGGCGATGACCGAACCGGTGCTGGCGCGCTTCTTCGACGGCGCGGGCGGCAGCGTGCTGCGCGACGATATGATGCTCGCGCCCGGCGCGGGCGAGGAATTGTCGACCGAGGTGATGCTGCCACGCGCCGCGATCGAGCCGTTGATGATCGGCGGCAAGCCGATGCTCGTCCCCGTCATCGCGTTCGACGTGACCTATCATTGGGACGGCGAGGGCGACGCCTTCGGCCAGAATGCGGGCAGCTTTGTGCTCGGCCGCGAGCAAGGTGCGAGCGGGAGCGAAAAGCTCGCGCCGCTGCCGCTCGACCGCGCTTCTTATACGGTCGATCGGCCCGCGGCGCGTTCGACCGCCGTCAAGCGCGCTCAATAGTTTGGCTCAAAACGGCACTGGTTTTTTGTTGCGGTGCAGCATCGGCTGGGGCAGGATCGACTGCGCTTGAAAAAGCGAGGGTGGGGGCATAGGCTTGTTGTCCCCAGGAAAACAGAGCCACAGCAGGATGGCCGGGCGAGGGACAGGCAAACATGTTCCCGACCGGTCGCAACAGGAGCATGACATGGACGCCTTGGTCTCAACCGACTGGCTGGAACGCGAACTGGGGGCATCGGACCTGCGGGTCGTCGATGCGACGAAATTCCTTGCCGACGAGGGACGCGACGCGCGCGCCGAATATGAAGCGGGCCACATCCCCGGCGCGGTATTCATGGACCTGGCCGAACTGACCGATCCGTCGAGCGATATCGACAATATGGCGCCGCAGGCCGAGAAATTCGCCAGCCGCATGCAGTCGCTCGGCCTCGGCGATGGGAGCCGCATCGTGCTTTACGACGACAGCCCACTGAAGAGCGCGGCGCGCGGCTGGTGGCTGTTGAAGCTGTTCGGCGCGCATGACGTCGCGCTGCTCGACGGCGGCCTCGCCAAGTGGAAGGCCGAAGGCCGCGGGCTCGAAATGGGCAAGCAGACGCTGCGGCATCGTCACTTCACCGTGTGGCGCGATGCCAAGGCGGTGCGCACGAAGGAGCAGATGCTCGCAAACGTTGGCAGCGCCGCCGAACAGGTGGTCGATGCGCGCCCGGCGGCGCGCTTCACCGGCGAAGAACGCGATCCGCGCCCGGGTCTTGCTCCCGGCCATATCCCGAACTCGCGCAGCCTGCCGCACGGCCAGCTGTTCAACGCCGACGGCACATGGAAGCGCGGCGACGATCTGAAGGCCGCGTTCGACGCCGCCGGGGTCGATCTCGACAAACCGCTCATCACCACCTGCGGCAGCGGCATGACCGCGACCGTCGTCGCATTCGGCGCGCACCTCCTCGGCAAGGATGACGTCGCGGTCTATGACGGCAGCTGGGTCGAATGGGGCGCCGATCCCGCGACACCCAAGGCGACCGGCGCCGCCTGACCCAAATCCGGCCCGAATATCCTCTTGGCGAAGGGTAGATTTTGACCGGTGCTCCGCTAACAAGGCGGGGATGAGCAACAGCGACGATGACAGCCTCCGCCCTGCGACGAAACTCGTGCAGGGCGGACGGCGTCCCGAATGGACCGGCGACCCGCGGCTGGGCGGCGGCGTCGTCAACCCGCCGGTATGGCGTGCCTCGACGATCCTCTACGACAATATCGCCGACCTGAAGGCGCGCGGTCATGCGACGCACGACAAGCTCTATTACGGCCGGCGCGGGACGCCGACGGTGTGGGCGCTTGCCGATGCGTTGACGCAGATGGAGCCGGGGGCCGAGGGCACCTTGCTCTATCCGTCGGGGGTTGCGGCCAATTCGGCGGGGCTGCTCGCGCTGCTGTCGCCGGGTGATCACCTGCTGATGGTCGACAGCGCGTACGAACCGACACGCGCCTTCTGCAACGGCATGCTCGCGCGCCTCGGCATCGAGACGACCTACTATGACCCGCTCGTCGGCGCGGGGATCGCCGAGCTGATTCGGCCTGAGACGAAGCTGATCTTCCTCGAGTCGCCGGGCAGCCTGACCTTTGAGGTGCAGGATATTCCCGCGATCACCCGCGTCGCGCGCGCGCGCGGCGTGCTGACGATGCTCGACAACACCTGGGCGACGCCCTTGCTGTTCCCGGCGCTGGCGCACGGCGTCGATGTTACGATGATGAGCCTCACCAAATATGTCGGCGGGCACAGCGACGCGATGATGGGCTCTCTCACTGCGGCCAGGGGGATCTGGCCGAAGCTGCGCAGCGCGGCGTACCAGCTTGGCCAGGCGGTTTCGCCCGACGATTGCGCGCTGATGCTGCGCGGGCTGCGCACGCTCGACGTGCGGATGCAGCGCCACGGCGCGAACGGGCTGGCGGTCGCGAACTGGCTCGCGGCGCGGAGCGAGGTCGGCCGTGTGCTGCACCCCGCGCGGCCCGGTGATCGCGGCCATGCGATCTGGTCGCGCGATTTCGCCGGCACGAGCGGGCTGTTCGGCTTCACGCTGAAGGGCGCCGACGAAGCCGCGCGGACGCGCTTCATCGATTCGCTTTCCCATTTCGGCATCGGTTTCAGCTGGGGCGGCTATGAAAGCCTTGTCGTCCCGAGCGATCCGCCGTCGATCCGCACCGCGACCATATGGACCGATCCCGATCCGCTCGTCCGCCTGTCGATCGGGCTCGAGGATCCGGCCGACCTGATCGCCGACCTCGAACGCGGCTTTGCCGCGATGGCGGGATAAGCCGATGGACGGGCTATCCGGGGGACTTCTCCGCACGATCGAGGCGCTGAAGGCGATCGGCATCGATGTCGGCTCGTACAGGCTGTCGCTCTATGGGCTGTTCTCGACGATCGTCGTCGCGGTGCTGCTTTATCTGGCGGTCCGCATCATCCTGCGGTCGATCAAATGGCTGCTCCGCCGCAACACCCAGATCGATGCGACGCAGCGGCTGCTCGCCGAAAAGCTGATCGCGATCGCGCTGTTCGTCTTTGCGCTGCTCTTCGGCATCGACCTGCTCGGCATCGACCTCACCGCGCTCGCGGTCTTCTCGGGCGCGGCGGGCCTCGCGATCGGTTTCGGGCTGCAAAAGACCGTCGGCAATCTGATCGCCGGGATCATCCTGCTGATGGACCGGTCGATCAAACCGGGCGACATCATCGTCGTCGGCGACGGCAGCTCGATGGGCGGATCGGCGCTGCCCGGTGGGGTGCCAAATGTCGGCCGCGTTGCGAAGATCGGCGTGCGCGCGGTCAACGTCATCACCCGCGACGGCAAGAAGCATCTGATCCCGAACGAACTGTTGATGACGCAGGCGGTCGAGAACTGGAGCTATGCGAGCCCCGAGGTGCGCGTGCGGATGCGTGTTCCGGTCGGTTACGGCTGCGATTTGCGGCTCGCGCAGCGGCTGATCATGGAAACCGCGACGGCGAATCCGCGCATCTTGAACGAGCCCGAACCGGCGGTGTGGATCACGGCATTCGGGGAACGCGCGGTCGAGCACGAGCTGCGCTACTGGATTTCGGATCCGGAGGCGGGGCTCGGCAATATCCAGGGCGAGGTGTTCCTCGGCATATGGGACCGCTTCAAGGAAGCCGGGATCGCCATTCCCTATCCGCGACAGGATGTGCGGATTATCGGGGCGCCGGATGATAGCCCGGCGCCCACAAGCAAGAGTTAGAAGCCGGTCTTCTTCGCGCGCTCGATGCATTCGACGATGATGCGCTTCGCCTCATTCTCATCGCCCCAGCCGTTGAGCTTCGCCCATTTGCCGGGTTCGAGATCTTTATAGTGGGTGAAGAAATGCTCGATCTGCTGCAGCACGATCGGCGGCATGTCGGTGTAGCTCGCGACATCGGCATAATAGGGGAAGGTCTTGTTGACCGGGACGCACAGCAGTTTCTCGTCGCCGCCGGCATCGTCTTCCATCATCAGCACGCCGATCGGGCGGCACTTGACCACCGCGCCCGCGACGATCGGCGAGCGCGCGACGACGAGGGCGTCGAGCGGGTCGCCGTCCTCGCCCAGCGTATGCGGGACGAAGCCGTAATTGGCGGGATAGCGCATCGGGGTGTGCAGGAAGCGGTCGACGAACAGCGCGCCGCTCGCCTTGTCGAATTCATATTTCACCGGCTCGCCGCCGATCGGAACTTCGATCAGGACGTTGAGGCTGTCGGGCGGGCTGTCGCCGGCGGGAATCAGGTCGATGCGCATGGGAGATCCTTTTGTGCTTTTTTGAATCGCGCGCGCCTTTAGCGCCGGAAAGAGCCAAAAGTCGAGGGGGGAGGGTGCAAGTTCCTCCCTGTGCCGCAGGCATGGGAAGGTGGCAGCGCGAAGCGCTGACGGAGGGGCCGTGGCGCAACGTCGCGGCCCCTCCATCCATGCTGCGCATGGTCCTCCTCCCCACCGCTGCGCGGCAGGGAGGATTTTAGAGTTGGCGCTTCGCCGCCAGCAGCCGGTCGAACCAGTCGGGACCAGCCGCGGTTTTTTCGAGATGGGGCCAGCGCAGCCCGCCATGATAGTCGATCTCGATATTGCGATAGCGCCCGCCGCGCTCGACGAGCAGGCGCACCGGGGTCTTGGCGTCGGTCGCGGCGCGAATCGCGGCCTCGATCCGCTCGCGGCTGTAGCTCAGTCCGTCGACCGCGACGATCTTCGTGCCGCCCACGATGTCGGCTTTGAACGCCGGGCCGTCCCACAGGATGCCGGTCGCGACGCCGTCCTTGTCGATCGTCATCCCCAGCGAATGGGTGAGGTCGGTGTTCTTCGCCTGCGCCATGCGGTCGCGGTCATAGACGTTGGGCGCGTCGCGCCAGACGAGGCGGTATCCCGCGCGCTCGACCCCCCCGGTGGGGGCGGGCTGCCCGCTCGCCTGCATGCGTTCGCGCAGGAAGCGCGCCCAGTCATAAGGATGGACGGCGTTCAGTGCGGCGACGACATCGTCGAAATCATAGGTATCCTGCCCGAAATCGCCCTCGCGCCCGCCGAAAAAGGCGCGCGCGAAATCGTCGAGGCTTTTCGCGTTGTTCGTCGCTTGGCGGATCAGCATGTCCGCCTCGAGCCACATCAGCGAGCCTTCGTTGTAATAATCCTCGCTGCGCGACCAGCTCGCGAAGGGCTTGGGCTTGCGCGCCGCGATGATCGGGTCGAGCGTCGTATCCTCGACCGAACGCCACTCGCGCCCCGGCTGGACGCTGTAATAACCGGCGTTGGTCGCCCATTCGGCGAGGACCATCTCCTTCGACTGCATCCCCGACCGACCGGCGAGGACAAGGTCCCAGAAACTCGTCTGGCCTTCGTAAACCCAGAGCAGATTGTCCTGCATTGGAGTGCGATAATCGGGGGTCCACATCTTGTCGGGGCGGCGGTATTTGCCGTTCCAGCTGTGCGTCAGCTCGTGCGGCAGCAGCCCGCGTTCGCTGTCATTGTCGTTCCATTTGGTGAAATAGTCGGTCGCGCGGCTGTTCTCGCTGCTGCGATGATGTTCGAGCCCGATGCCGCCGAGTTCTTCGGTGAGCGCGAGCAGGAATTCATAGCGGTCGAAATGGCGGACGCCGAACAGCGCGACGGCTTCGGACACGAGCGCGGCGTGGCGCGCGATATGATCAGGGCTCGCTTCGAGATATTTGGCTTCGTCGGCGACGACGTTGAGCGTCACCTTGTTGCCGAGGTCCCATTTGCGGAAAAATTTCCCCGCGAACATCGGGCTGTCGATCAGCACCTCGTAATTGGTCGGCGCGAAGCTGTAGCGGTTGCCCGAAACCTTGAGCCCGTCGAGCGCCGACGCGCCGGTCCAGCCATCGGGCAGCGTGACTTCGAGCTGCACCGGGATCGCGCGGGTGAAATAGCCCGCGGGATAGAGGCTGACCTGTTCCCATTGCAGGTTCATCATCGCCGGGGTCACGACGACGCGGCCTTCGCTTGTGCGCGCCGGCGAAAGGAAATCGAAGGTGACGTCGATGCTCTTCGTGCCCGCGGGCACGTCGATGTCGAAGGCGTAGACGTCGGTCGGCTGGCGCGTCCAGGCCAACGGCTTGCCGCCCGCGCTGGCCTTGAACCCCGCCATTTCGGCGATCGCGCCGCGCGGGGCGTGCTTGCCGGGCAGCCATTCGGGATAGAGCAGGGTGAGTTTGCCCGTCTTCGCGACCGGGATCGTCTGTCGCACATGGAAGATGCCGCGCGCAAAGTCGGTCGCGTCGACCTTGAGCTGCATTAGGCCGGGATAAGGCTTGTCGGCGGGCAGCGGGATCGTCAGCGGCTGGACGACCGGCTGCGGGCGGCTGTTGCCGTCCTGGGCGATGGCGGGCGAAAAGGCGATGGGTGCGGCGATGGCCGCCGCTGCGACGAACAGTGCTTTTTTCATGGGCAGCACCTCTGCCGCGAAACATGGGCGAGGTCCAGCGGCGGCTCTGCGAGCGCACTTTGCCTTTCGACGAAAAACCATTAGATGCGCCGGCCATGAGCAAGGACAAAAGCGCGAAAATTCCGACCCCGCAAGCTGTGCGCGGCACCCAGGACATGCTCGGCGATTTCGCTGACCGTTTCGCGCACGTCGTCGAGACGTTCGAACGCGTGCGCCGCCTCTATGGTTACAAGCGCGTCGAAGTGCCGGTGATCGAGCCGACCGCGGTGTTTGCGCGCTCGCTCGGCGAGACCACCGACGTCGTGTCGAAGGAAATGTATTCGTTCGAGGACCGCGGCGGCGAATCGATCACCTTGCGCCCCGAATTCACAGCGGGGATCGCGCGCGCCTATGTCACCAACGGCTGGCAGCAGTTCGCGCCGCTGAAGGTCGCAACGCACGGCCCGCTGTTCCGTTACGAGCGCCCGCAAAAGGGGCGTTATCGCCAGTTTCATCAGCTCGATGCCGAAGTGCTTGGCAGCGACAGCCCGCTGGCCGATGCCGAGCTGCTCGTTTTCGCCGATCAACTGCTCAAGGAGTTGGGCATATCCGAAGGCGTGACGCTGACGCTCAACACGTTGGGCGATGCGGAAAGCCGCGATGCGTGGCGCGCTGCCCTCGTCGAGCATTTCGAAGCGCATCGCGGTGAGCTGTCGGAAGACAGCCTCGCGCGGCTCGACAAGAACCCGCTGCGCATCCTCGATAGCAAGGATCCGAAGGACCGCCCGATCGCCGACGGCGCGCCCGACATCGACGCCTACCTGACGAGCGAAGCGCAGGACTTCTTCGGCGCCGTTACCGCGGGGCTCGACGCCGCTGGGGTGGCATGGGAACGCAACGCGCGGCTCGTGCGCGGGCTCGACTATTATCGCCATACGGCGTTCGAATTCGTCACCGATCGGCTGGGCGCGCAGGGCACCGTGCTCGGGGGCGGGCGTTATGATGGGTTGATCGAAAATCTCGGCGGCCCCCCGACGCCGGCGGTCGGTTGGGCAGCCGGGATCGAGCGGCTGGCGATGCTGCTGGCCGACGATGTCATCGACAACCGGCTCGATGCGGTGATTGCGGTTGAGGACGATGGTCAACTCGCGGTCGCGATGAAAGCGCTCGCAGCGCTTCGTAACGGCGGCTTCGCGACCGAAATCGTCGCGAGCGGCTCGCCGCGCAAGCGGTTCGACAAGGCGGCGAAGATTCCGGCGCATGCCCTGATCTCGGTCGGCACGCGCGATGGTGCGCTTCATATCAACGTCCGCGGCGATAGCGACCGCGCGAAAGCAGCCGAGGCGGTCGTCCGCGCGCTCTGATGGCCAATGTTTCCGAAAGACAGATCGACGCCATCATCGAGCGTCACGCCGCGCTGCAGGCGCGCATGGCGACGGGGGACATGGCGCCCGCCGATTTCGTGGCGGCGTCGAAGGAGTTTGCCGAGCTCGAACCCGTCGCGACCGCGGCGCGCGAGGTTGTGCGGCTGCGCGGCGAAATCGTCTCGCTGAACGAGATGCTCGCCGATCCCGAAATGAAGGCGATGGCGGCTGAGGAGCTTGCGGCGGTCGAGGAAGCTTTGCCCGCTGCCGAGCATGATCTTGCGATCAGGTTGCTCCCCAAGGACGTCGCCGACGAGCGCGCGGCGATGCTCGAAATCCGCGCGGGGACCGGCGGCGACGAGGCGGCGTTGTTCGCGGGCGATCTGCTGCGCATGTACAGCCGCTATGCCGACGGGCAGGGCTGGAAGGTCGAAGTCATTTCGGCGAACGAAGCCGAAATGGGCGGGTACAAGGAAGTCGTCGCGTCGGTGACGGGGCAGGGCGTGTTCGCCAAATTGAAGTTCGAGAGCGGCGTCCACCGCGTCCAGCGCGTTCCCGCGACCGAAAGCCAGGGGCGCATCCATACCAGCGCCGCGACGGTCGCGGTGCTGCCCGAGGCCGAGGAAGTCGATGTCGCGATCAACGACAGCGACCTTAAGATCGATATCTATCGTGCATCGGGCGCGGGCGGGCAGCACGTCAATACGACCGATTCGGCGATCCGCATCACGCATATCCCGTCGGGGCTTGTCGTGATCCAGCAGGACCAGCGCAGCCAGCACAAGAACCGTGCGAAGGCGATGCAGGTGCTGCGCGCGCGGCTCTATGACCTCGAGCGCGAGAAGATCCACAGCGCCGAGGCGTCGGCGCGCAAGTCGATGGTCGGGTCGGGCGACCGCTCCGAACGCATCCGCACCTATAATTTCCCGCAAGGGCGCGTGACCGACCACCGCATCAACCTGACGCTCCACCGCCTGCCCGAAATCATCGAAGGCGCGATGGACGAGCTGATCGACGCGCTGATCGCCGAGGATCAGGCGCAGCGGCTGGCGGGATTGGGTGACTAAGACGTCAAAAACCCGTTCGCATCGAGCGAAGTCGAGATGCCCCTCGACCTTGCTCCACGCCGATGGGTGTCTCGACTTCGCTCGACACGAACGGAATTAGGCGTGGGCGATGTGAATCAAACTCTTCGCGACGCGGCGCAACGGCTGGCGCCGGTGTCCGACACCCCGCGCCTCGATGCCGAACTCTTGATGGCGCATGCGCTGGGCGTCGAGCGGCAGGCGGTGTTGCTCGATCCTTCGCGATTCGATGTGCCGGCCGAATTTGCCACGCTGGTCGGCCGCCGCCTGATGCACGAGCCGGTCGCCTATATCGTCGGTTATCGCGATTTTTGGACGATCCGGCTGCAAGTCGGTCCGGGCATGCTGATTCCACGCCCCGACAGCGAAACACTGATCGAAGCCGCAATCGATCATTTCGGGACCGGAGGGCCGAAGCGCATACTCGATCTGGGGACCGGGCCCGGCACTTTGCTCCTCGCCGCGCTGGCCCAATGGCCCGAGGCGCACGGTCTGGGAATCGATGAATCGGAGAAGGCCGTTACCTACGCCGAGGACAATGCGGTTGACCTCGAGATGGATGAGCGCGTGCGGTTTCGTGTCGGCGACTGGGCGCTCGGACTCGACGGCCAGTTCGACCTGATCCTCTGCAACCCGCCCTATATTGCCGATTCCGAAGCCTTGATGCCCGACGTCGCCGGTCACGAGCCCGCGGGTGCGCTTTTCGCGGGCGCCGACGGCCTCGACGACTATCGGCGGATCATTCCCGATTTACCGCGCCTTTTGGCGCCCGGCGGCCTCGCGGCCCTTGAAATCGGGCACACGCAACATATCTTGGTTCGCGAGCTCGCCGAAACCGCGGGATTCAAGGTCGCCTGCAGACAGGATCTCGGCGGCCGCGACAGGGCGCTTTTGCTGACCCGCGCCTGACGACCCTACAAGAATTTGCTTGGTTTCCGCTAAAAAGCGCGGTAGGGGCGGGCTCACAGACCTGATCGGGGTCCCTTTGGCGATGCGAACAGCATCGATACTGGTCCGGCTGGTCTGCTTCCCACTTACGATGCTGGTGCGGGACCGTGGGGTCCGGTGCAAGCGGTAAAGGGCAAGAACCGCGCAAGGAGCGCGGGCACGACGCGCGGGTGGCGCGGTCGGCCAAAAGGGGTTGGCGTAGCTTATTAGCTTATCGACAGGATGTCTCAGTTGAACATGAACAACCGACAGAACGGTCGCCGTCGCGGCCGTAACAACAACAGCAACAACAATAATCGGCCGCAGTCGGGTGGGCGCGGCGGTGTCGACCAGGCCAACCGCATCGACAGCCGCGCACGCGGCAACGGCGCCCAGATGATCGAGAAGTACCGCAACCTCGCGCGCGACGCGCAGCTTGCTGGCGACCGGGTCCAGACCGAATATTATCTGCAGTTCGCCGACCATTATTTCCGCGTCGTGAGCGATTTCCGCGCCCGGCAGGAAGAAAAGGCCGCGGCGAACGGACAGGAACGCAGCCACGACCGCAGCCGCGAGATTCGCGGCGTCGAGGATTTCGACGGCCACGACGATACCGACAGCGATTTCGAAGCCGACACCGGCCGCGACGACGGCGACAATGGCGACGACCGCGGCGAGCGGAACGATCGGGGCGACCGCAATGATCGGGGTGACCGCGGCCAGCGCGACAATCGCGGCAACCGCGAACCGCGCGGCGACCGTGACGACGACAATCGTGGCAATCGCGAACCGCGCGGCAACCGCGACGATGACAATCGCGGCAACCGCCAGCCGGCCCGCGCCCGCCCCGTCCGCAACCGCGACGAGGACGAAGCGCAGGGCGACCGCAACGATCGCAGCGAAGCTCCCGCCGTGCGCGAAGAAGCCGCCGAGCAGGAACCCGCTCCGCGTCCCGCGCGCCGCCCGGCCCGCCGCCCGCGTCAGGAAGACAGCGCCGACAATGGCGATGCGGGAATCGACACCGCCGTTCTGCCGCCCGCGATCGGCCGTCCCGAACGCAGCGCCGAAAGCGATGCCGCCGATGAAGCGCCCGCCGCCAAGCCGCGCCGGACGCGCCGCACGCTGGCGACGCGCAACACCGACGTCGAAGCGGCCGAATAAGCCAGCGATTTCACGCTGGTTTTTCCGATTCGCATGACATAGCCTCCCCGCGGGATATCCTGCGGGGAGGTTTTTTTATGCGCGTGTTGGCCTTGGCCTGTTTGCCGCTGCTCGTCGGCGGGACGTCGACCCCCGTTTTTGCGCAGGACGGTGCGACCGGCAACGCGCAGGGCGATGTCGCGGTCACCATCTATAATAATGGCCAGTCGCTCGTGCAGGACGATCGCCAGCTCAGCGTCACCGCTGGGCGCAACCGCATCGAATTCCCCGACGTGTCGGCGCGCATCCGCCCCGAAACGGTGACGCTGTCGGGTCCCGGCATCGGGATCGTCGAACAGAATTTCGATTTCGACCTTCTCACCCCCGACAAGTTGATGGACAAGGCGGTCGGCCAGTCGATCACGCTCGTCCGCACCAACCCCGCGACCGGTGTCGAGCGTACCGAGCGCGCAAAGGTGCTCGCGGCGAACGGCGGCATCGTGCTCCAGATTGGCGAGCGGATCGAGGTGCTGCGCGACGACGGCTTACCGGTGCGTGCGGTATTCGACCGGTTGCCGCCCAATTTGCGAGCGCGCCCGACGCTGTCGGTGACGGTCGATGCCGCCAATGCGGGTACCGTCCCGGCGCGGCTGTCCTATCTCACGCCGAATCTCGGCTGGACCGCCGACTATGTCGCGCTGTTCGACGCCGCGAAGGGCGCGATGGATATTCAGGGCTGGGTGACGCTGACCAACAGCACGGGCACAACCTTCAGCAATGCACGCACCTTGCTTGTCGCGGGCAGTCCGGGCGGCGGTGGCGGTTTCCGTCAGATGTCGGGCGCGATGGATTCGGCGGGGACCGAATCGAACGACCGCGAACGGCTCGGCGACTATTATCTCTATCCGCTCGCGCAGCGGACGACGATCGCCAACGCGCAGCAGAAGCAGGTGAGTTTCCTCGACGTGAAGGGCGCGCCCGCGCGCTCGACCTATGAATATGTCAATCGCTGGCTCGGCAGCAACAACGAGCCGGTCAGCACCGCGAGCGTGCTGCGCTTCTCGACCTCGCGGCAGGGCGGGCTCGGCGACCAGCTGCCTGCGGGCACGATTCGCGTCTATATGCGCGACGCGCGCGGCGACCCGCAGTTCATCGGCGAAAACCAGATCGGTCATACCCCGATGGGCTCGGCCATGTCGCTGCGCACCGGCGATGCCTTCGACGTGAAGGTCCAGCCCACCGTCGTGTCGCGCACGCGCAAGGGCGATTCGCGCTGGGTGACCAAGATGAAGTACATCGTCAGCAACGCGCGGCCTTCGCCGGTGACGGTGCTGCTTGCACAGGACGGGCTCTATGGCGACGTCCGCATCAGCGACGAAAGCCTGAAGGGCGAGCGCATTTCGGCCGACCGCGTCGAATGGCAGGTGCCCGTGCCTGCGAACGGCAAGGTCGACCTGACCGTCACATTCGATTCGCGTTACTGAGATCCACGCGATGCGGGCCTGGCCCCTGTTGACGTGGGTCGCGGCGCTGCTGGCGCCGGCGCCTCTGTTTGCACAGGCTTCGGCGCCGGTCACCGTGTCGACCAAAATCGACGATGCCGCGGTCACCGTCTATCGCGCGCCGTCGCGCGGCGGCGGGCCGATCGACCCGAACTGGCCGCAGGGCTTTGCCTTCATCACCGAAACGCGCACCGTCACGCTGCCCGCAGGGATGTCGGTGCTGCGATTCGAAGGCGTGGCCGAGGGGTTGCTGCCCGAAACCGCGGTGCTCAGCGGCTTGCCCGATGGCGTCGTTGAAAAGAATCGCGATGCGCGGCTGCTGTCGCCCGCGGGGCTCGTCGATGCCTATCTCAAGCGTAGCGTCACCTTGCGGCGCACCAGCCTCGCCACCGGAAAGGTGGTCGAACAGGACGCGGTGATCCAGTCGGGGCCGAACGGTGGGGTGATCGTCCAGACGGCCGCCGGGGTCGAGGCGCTCGCCTGTTCGGGCCTTCCCGAACGGATGCTCTATCCGCGCGTGCCCAGGGATCTTTCGGCCAAGCCGACGCTGTCGGTGCTCGTCGAGAGCAAGGCGGCGCGGACGGTGAAGGTGCAGCTCCTCTATCTCGCCGAAGGGTTCGACTGGGCCGCCAATTATGTCGCCGATCGCGGCACCGACGGAAAGACGCTGGGGCTGACCGGCTGGATCACCGTCGCGAACGGCGGGGTGACGAGTTTTCCGGGCGCGCAGCTCAACGTGATCGCGGGCCGCCTCAACAAGATGTACAGCCCGCCGCTGCCGCGCAGCACCCCGGGACCGCTGGTGCTCAAATGCTGGCCGATGGACATCACGAGCACGCATCCCTTGTGGGAGCTGCCGCCGATTATCGAGTTCGAGCAGAGCTATGATGAAGATGCGGCGTCGGAGGTGGTCGTGACGGCGCAGCGCCGCGATCGGCGCGGGATGCCTCCACCGCCGATGATGGTGGCCGCCCCGGCGCCGCCTCCACCACCCCCGCCGCCGGCCGAGGATCTGGGCGACCTCAAATTCTATCGCATCCCCTTTCGCGTCGATGTGTCGGCAAAGGGGCAGAAGCAGGTCGCACTGCTCGCGAAGGACAAGGTTGCGGTCGAGCAGCTTTATGCGGCGACGCTTTATGATTTCATGGCGAACCGGCTTCAGCCTCTCTCCATGCAATTGCGAGTCCAGAACCGCGAGTCCGACGGGTTGGGTCTCGCGCTGCCCGCCGGTGCGGTGACGGTTTTTGAGACGATCGGCGGGCGACGCCTGCTCGTCGGTGAGGCAAAGATCGGCGACAAGGCAAAGGACGAACGCGTCGATTATGACCTCGGCCTAAGTCCGGCGGTGCAGTATCTGACCGTTGTGAAGAATGACGCCGATCCGGATTACAAGCTCTGGCAGGTCAAGATAACCAACGCCCGGCCCTTCGATGCGGAGGTCGAGATGCTGATCCCCTTCGCGCTCGACCCGACGCCCGAAGGGTGGGAACGGCGGGGAAGCAACTGGGTCTGGCGCGTGCGCGTCCCCGCGAACGACAGCCTCGTTCAGACTTTCCGGCAAAAGTTGAAGGGCGACTGATTCGCCGTTCAGACCGGTGGCAGCGCCCGCGGCCGGTGATTCTCGTCGAGCGCGACGAAGGTGAAGAGCCCCTCGGTCACGCGCTCCTCGGTCCGGCCGCCGTCGCGCGTCGCGATCACTTCGATTCGTATGCCCATCGAGGTGCGGCCGCGCCGCTCGAGGTGCGCATAGACCGAGATGATGTCGCGCAGCAGGATAGGCGCGATGAATTCCATCGTCTCGATCGCGACGGTCGCGACCGCGCCCTGCGCTTCGCGTCCGGCGACAATGCCGCCGGCGATGTCCATCTGGCTCAATACCCAGCCGCCGAAGATATGGCCGTTGGCGTTGATGTCGGCGGGGCGGGGGACGACGCGCAGGATCGGGTCGCGCGGGCAGTCGGGCTTATCGTTATCGGTCATTGTTCATATCCGGGTCGTTTTCAAAAGGGTCTTCGATC